>DATLAN010000028.1:0-61352 GCA_035527455.1 Thermoguttaceae bacterium | reverse complement strand
ACGCGGCAAGGGACATCGCGGCGGAAGACGCGGCAAGGGACATCGCGGCGGAAGACGCGGCAAGGGACATCGCGGCGGAAGACGCGGCAAGGGACATCGCGGCGGAAGACGCGGCAAGGGACATCGCGGCGGAAGACGCGGCAACCGGTCCCATGACCAAAGCCGCCGCGTCTGGTGTGACCGCTGAAGAGACCACGGCCGATGCGGTGGTGGAAGGCGCCGCAGGAGATGTCACGGCAGAAGACACCTCAACCGGCGAGTTGACAGAAGAAGACGTGACCAGCGCGGCGGCAACGGAAGGCGCCGCGGCCGACGCCGCAACGAAAACCTCGCCGACCGAAGACGGAGCAACCCGGGCGGAACCGGCCCAAGCCGAGCAAGCCGCGCCAACGCCCGAACCGGCGGTCGGTTCGGCCGGTGACGCGAAGCCCGGCGAAATGTCCCCCGTGGCGGCACCGCCCGAACAACAACTCACGAAGAGCCCCTCGCAGATGATCATCGAGGATTTCCAGCTCGAGGTGGAACAATACCTCGATCAGGTCACCGAAGCGGACTTGGAGCTGCGGGCGCGTGCGGAGAAGCCCGATCCGGCCGTGATCGAAACCTGCCTGGGTTCTTTGAAGGACGCTACGGCGGATTACCTCGTAAACCGGGGCAAGGCCCACATGAGCTTCCGCTGGATGAACCGCCGCCGGCCGGAACTCCACCAGATCAACGACAAGCTGCAGGCGGCCGTGGGACTGCAGGACCAGCAGATCCAGAGCACCAACGAGAGTATCGAGAGCTTCGACTACCAGCACAACCTCAAGCGCGGGTGCAAGAAGATGGTCGGCGAGACCGGCAAACTCATGGAGACCAGCCACAATCTGCGGGACACGCTCGACGAGGCGAGGGTGGAAGTCGCCCGACACGAGAAGCGCCTGGACGAACTCGCGGAATCCACGCGCCGCGACGACGACGGGGGGCTTTCCGATCGGGCCGGCATGGAGGCCTATCTCGCGAAGTGGTGGGAACAAGACCCGGACGGAACCCGGAAACTGTACCTGGCGATGATCGACGTCGACCGCTTCACCCGGATCAACGAACAGTACGGACATCCGGTGGGAGATCGAATCCTCCACGCCATCGCCCAGTTCCTGAAATCGGAAAAGCGTGCCAAGAGCATGCCGGTGCGGCTCTCCGGGCAGCGATTCCTTTTTCTGTTTCCCGACTTCGATTCGCGCTGGGCGACCAACGCGGTGGAGCGGATCCGCCAGTCGATCGAAATCGCCCGCTTCCGTTATCGCGACTGCGACATCCGGATCACGGTCAGTTGTGCGGTGGTCCAGGCGGGTTCGGAAGACACGTCGGCCACGCTCGTCGCCAGGGCGGAAGCCACCTTGCAGGAAGCGAAACGGTACGGGCGGAATCGTACGTTCGTTCACCAGGGGAAGTATCCCACGCCGCTGGTGCCGCCGAACCTCTCGCTCGACGAAAAGGAAATCACGCTGTAGCTTCGTAACCTTACGAGAAACCGGTATTCAGCACATTCGACTGGGAGATGGTGATGGACCATGTGACAGAGCATTCGCCCGTGTCGGCAGTCGGCGAAGCGGCTGTGCCCTCCCCGCCGGCATCGACGACCACGTCCGTCGAACAGCAGGAGGCCGGTTGGCTGAAGCGGCAGGAGGCGCTGGTGGCGATGGGACGCCGGGCGCTTGCCTCGCCCGAAGTGTCCATCCTGATGCAGGACGCCGCGGAACTGCTGGCCGAAATCCTCGACACGGAAGGCAGCGCCGCAGTCGAAATCCTTCCCGAAGCCGACGGGCTGCAGATGCGGCTTTCCTTCGGGAAGGCCGGCAAAGCGGACACACCGGACGCGGTTTACCGGATCGGCGCAGCCGCCACCGAGTCGTTCGCGGGACACGCCTTGCAGGTCGCGCAGCCGGTTGTCGTTGAAGATCTGCCGCATGAAAAGCAATTCGACGACATGGTGCTGCGCGAGTTGAAGATCAAGAGCGGTCTGGCCGTCCCTCTGTCGTTGCAGGACCGTTCGTTCGGGGTACTGATGGCGCTGAGCCGCGAGCAGCGCCGGTTCGACGACGAAGACGTGCTGTTCGTCGAAACGATCGCCCACCTCGTCGCCGTCACCATCGCCCGACAACAGGCCGAACGGGCGCTGGCCAAGGAACGTCGCCGCACGGCGGAAGTGCTGCAAACGGTCGATGCGCTGGTCGTGACGCTCGACCCGCGGTGGCAAGTCGTCGATCTCAATCCGTCCTGCCGGCAGGCGACCGGTTTTTCGTTGGAAGAGATCAAGAATCGCGAGTTCTGGAACGTCTTTCCCGTGCCCGAAGAAGCGGAGAAACTCAAACGCCGCCTGCAAGGGGTTCGTGCGGGATCCTCGCCGGTCAAATACGAGGGAAATCTGCTCACCAAGCACGGGCAGCACCGATGGGTCGCGTGGTCGTGCCGTTCCATCGCCGCGGACGACGGTTCCGTGGAATCGATTCTCGTCACGGGCCTGGACCTCACCGAGCGCCACGAAGCCGAGAAAAGGGCCGCCCGAGCCGAGCAGGCCGCCGAGGACGCCCGGCAGGGGTCTTCCGGAACGTTCAACCGTCTGCCGACGCCCGCGAGCGAACGCCGCACGCGTCCACGGCGCTCGTATCCGTACCGCCAGAAGATCGCTCCGATCATGGAAGGGAATCTGCCCGACCTCGATCGGTTCGAGGGGATCCAGTGCAACGACATCGCCGCCGGCGGGTTCTCCTTCGTCTGCGCGGCTCCCCCGGCGTCCGACACGCTCGTGGTGGAACTGGGCGTTCCCCCGAAGCTCTCCTATCTGATCGCTCAGGTCGCCCACGTCACGCGGGTCGAAAACGACGGCCAACGACAGTTCATCGTCGGCTGCAATTACGTCGGCCGCGCGGATTACTAGGTATAGTAGCCGTCTCGCTCCGCAAGACGCAGCCGCATCTCGCCAAGACGCAGCCACATCCCGCGGAGCGAGATGGCCACCGTGCCCAGACCGAGGGGTTGCTCCGATCGATACAATGCGTTTGGCTGGCGTGAGGCAGAGCCGCCGAACCCCAGGGCATGACGGAATACGAAGGAATACGATGCGAAGAAAAATCGTCGAGATCGATGAAGAAAAATGCGACGGGTGTGGTCTGTGCGTGCCCTCGTGTGCCGAAGGGGCCATCCAGATTATCGACGGCAAGGCACGGCTGGTCTCCGACCTCTATTGCGACGGGCTGGGAGCCTGCCTGGGCGAGTGTCCGCAGGACGCGATTCGGATCATCGAACGTGACGCCAAACCGTTCGATGAGGAGGCCGCCCGGGAACACGCCGGGCATGCATCGCCAGGCAAGCCTCACGCGGACAACCCACGGAGTTCCGTTCCCTGCGCCTGCCCCAGTCTGGTGGTGACAACCCTTCCTCTGGTCTCCGAGCGGCCGGCCCCCCTGGTTGCTGCCGGGGATAGCGAGGGCGATGATGAGGCCGCCCCCTTAAGGTCGGGTCTGATCAACTGGCCCGTTCAACTCCGCCTGGTTCCGCCCGAGGCCCCGTTTCTCCAGCAGGCCGACCTGCTCCTGGTGGCCGATTGCGCCCCGTTTGCCATGGCCGACTTCCATCGGCGGTTCCTCGGCAAGCGTCCGGTGGTGATCGGCTGTCCGAAGTTGGACGACGCCGAGTTCTACGTCGAGAAGCTTGCCGCCGTCCTCGTCGCCGCGGATATCCGCAGCCTCACGGTGGTTCGCATGGAGGTTCCGTGCTGCGGCGGGCTGGTATGGATCGCCCAGCAAGCCCTGGAAAAATCGGGGAGCAACGCCCCTCTGGAGAGCGTCACCGTCTCGATCCGCGGAGAAGTCGTTCCGCGCCCGTGATGCCCCGTTCCTGGCGCCAAACGGTTTCTCGGCGGTTTGGCAATAAGTCTGCGATCTTACGGTGGGTGGCACGCCCTGAGGAACGAAGGGCGTGGAACGTCGGGAGAACACGCCCTTCGTTCCTCAGGGCGTGCCACCCCAGAGTTTAGAACCGTTTGGTGCTAGCGCCTAAACGCGGTCATTGGAAGCAGTGGATTCTCGTGGCGGATGCGTTTTCTGGTAAGTATAATAGACGGTTGTGCAAGAGGTGGTGCGCGCCGCTCGTCGTGAAAAGGAGAAATCGTGGCCGACAAAGAAGGCGAAGAACTCGATTTTGGCGAACTGAATCTGCCCGACGACGATCTGGCCAAGGACGATTCCCTCGAGGACGATCTGGCCCTGATGGGAGAGGTCGGCGTGCCCGAGGTGTCCGACGACGCCGAGGTGGCGCCGCTTGGTGATGACGACGCTGAGACCGCGTCGTTTGGTGATGCGGAAGACCTGCCCGTGCTGGACTCCGACGAGGCGGCGGCCGACCAGGAAGCTCTGGACGAATCGGACGCGGACGAGAGCGAAGAGGAGGAGGAAGAGAGACCCGGTTTTCTGGCGAAGCTTCGCGAGGCCAGTCCGTTCACGGTCATGCTGGGCTTGTCATTGGTGGCGATTCTGATCGCCATTCTGTGCCTGTTGGCGCAGTTGAAGGAGTACGATTACCAGACCAAGCCGGGCAGCGCCGGCCTGCCGGCCGCGACGGCGATTTCGAGTCGACTTGCGTCGTTGGACACGACGAATCTGCAAACGCCGAATCGCCCGTAAGCAAGGTGGCAAAGTAGGCCGGAACAAGCGCAGCGCAGTTCCGGCACGGGGCTTCGTGCGGCCTTTCCGCACCAAATGCCGGAACGGCGCTGCGCTTGTTCCGGCCTACACATCTTCGCGAATCCTTGCCGATCCCGCGGCGTCCGGCTAGAATGCGCATCATCGCGTTCGGTGCCATCCCGAAAACGGAAGCGGAGAACTCACTGACCCGGCCACACGTTACCGCGAACGAGGGCCTGCAGCGGATGAAACTCCCAGACCGATGTGGCGTTGCCCCAAGTGTTCTGAAACCGTCGAGCAACCTTTCGAGGTTTGCTGGAAATGCGGGACCTCGGCAGATGGTACGGAGGATCTCGACTTCCAACCAGAGCCCGACGGCGACGCAATCCGCGAAACGGGCCGCGTGGTTCCTTGGCAGTTCAGCCTCCGGACGATGCTGGTATTCGTCACCCTCTGGTCCGTTCTGCTGGCATTGTGGCGGTGTTTCGGACGGCCGGTCATCGAATTCGTGGCGATTGTGGTGCTGGGCAATGTGTTCAGTGCACTGGTCGGCCTTGTCGTGACGTGGCTCCTGGGAAAGCCGGAAGAGTCGGATAATCATCAATAGGCGTTTTGAACACTTATCAAGATCAGGAAGGAAACCACCATGAGACAAATGCCCCACGTACTTCTCGTTCTGACGGCAACCGTTCTTCTCGCGGCTGACAAGAAAGACGAGAAAGCAGAACTTGACAAGGCCAATCTCCAAGGAACGTGGGAGTTGATTGGAGCAGAGATGGGAGGGCAGAAGTCTGAAGAGCCCCTCGGCGCGAAGCTTACTTTCACCGGCAACAAAGTAATCGCCAAGGACAAGGACGGAAAAGTACGTCAAGAATCCACTTTCAAGCTCGACCCAACGAAGAATCCCAAGCAGATGGACGTCATCGTCACCCGAAACGAGAAGACCGAAGTGCAAGAGGCGATCTACTCGCTCGATGGCGACACGCTGAAGGTATGTGGCGCGGAGGCCGGCAAGCCACGACCGACCAAGTTCAAAACCAAAGAAAGCGGCGACGCCATGCTGCTGGTACTCAAACGCGTGAAGTCGCAAGACAAGTAGAGCCGGTCAGGACATCGGCGGCTTCCACGCATTTCGACAATAGTCGGGCAAACCGGCGATTTGCCAAGCTATACTTGGACGAGTGCCCCAACGATAAGTGCCCCAACAAAAGGATCGATCCGATGGTTTATCGCCGACTCGTTGCCGGTTTGTTCGTTGTCTGCACGCTGGTCGTCTCGGGCGCGCCGCGCTCGGCCGAGGGGGACACGACCGATCGCGTGCCGTCGACCGCGAGACTTCCGCAGGCGGGCCATCGAGAGGCGATCCGCCGGATGCCGCTGCGCGAGCGTCCCGACCGGCCCGGCCATTTCTACGGCAACACGGTCCGGCGAATTCACGCCCGCCGGGTGAGCAACGGCCGCTGAACAAGCCGTTGCCGCGGAGCCGCTCAGTCGTCTTGGAACCCGAAGATGTCGGCGTCGGGTTCCTCGTCCACCAGTTCGGCGTCCACGGGCTGGTCCACCAGTCGGGCGTCTGCGGGCTCGTCGACGAGTTCGGCGTCCAAGGGCTTATCGGCGGCGGGCGCGGCCACGTCTTTGGCCTTTTCCATCGTGGCGCGCATCTTCAGTTCTCCCGTGTGCGGCCGCTTGAGAAAGGCCACCCAGGCTTCGGCCGACCCCATGCCCGACGTGGTCTGTTTCTGTCGCGAAACGGCAATCATCTCCCAGCCGACTTGCCCGAGCTTGTTGAGATCGTGGACCAGATACTCCTCCGTTTTCCGGGCGATCTGCATGTATTCCCACTTCGTTTGCAGCGGATCCGATTCGGTCGTCGACATGACATCCCCCATGCTCGAGATATTCAGACGATACGAGGTACACCGACAACCAATGATTGTGGCCTACTGCGGAAATCTTTGCAAGGGCTTTGCGGCAGAAGCTCCGGGTTCGGCGAAGAGGGATTCCAACGAGAGGCTGAAACCCGGCAGGACGTCGCCGCCGTCGAGCGTCTGCGGCTCGGTCAAGACGGTGCGTCGATCGGCGGCCGTGTAGACGTGTACTTCGCGCGCCGCCGGGTAGACGTACCAGACGCCTCGAACGGCGGCGGCGAAGTAATCGGCGAGCTTCCGCTGCATCTCCTGCGGCGTATTGCTCTTGCTGATCACCTCCACGGCCAGGTCGGGAGCCAGGTCGGCGATCGGATCGCGGGGAATCTTCCGCTTCGGCAGTCGTTCCCAGGAGACGAACGACACGTCCGGAATCCGCACGAGCCCCGGCGCCAAACGCATCATGCCGTCGGCGCCCAGCATGATTCCCAGATCGTTCTCCCGGACGTAGTTGCCGAGAATTTGCAGCAGGAAACCGGCCAAATAGGATTCGTACGTGCCCACGGTTTTCTCCACCAAGACGCCGTCGACCAATTCGTAAAGCCTGTCTTCGCGGTCGTGGATTTCGACCACGTCGCCTTCCGACGCCGAGCCGGGCGGGGGATCGTGGCGGATACGGCACAAGGGAATGGCCCCGAACCGCGAGGCAAGATCGGCCGCGGTCCATCCGTCGACGGTGAGTTCAGAAACGTGAGCCATGGATCGATTCTCCAGTGTAGCCATCTCGCTCCGCGAGATGCAGTGTAGCCATCTCGCTCCGCGAGATGTGGCTTCGTCTCGCGGAGCGAGACGGCTACTATACCAATGCAGACATTCGTCGGCCCCGCTCACTTCTATTATCCCTCCCAGCCCGGTGAACAACAAGGCCGGACTCGGCCGCGGCCCTACCCCAGATGGAGGGAAGCCCCGGTTCCGCTCGATCGGAGAGCCGGACTGGATCTTGCCATTCCGGCTTGTTATCATGGCGCTTTCGGGAAACGTCGATGCACTTCCGCACGCGATGCACCAACATATGAAATGAGGACCACCTTATGATTACCAGACGAATGTCACGACGAGACGCGATGAGAGTCGGCGCCGGCTTGCTGGCTGCCGGAACTTCGGCTTCCCTGCTCGGTTCGACGGCCCAAGCCGCCCCGCCGAAGCGCATTCCCATCTCGCTCCAGCTCTACTCGATCCGCGGCGATTGCGGCAAGGACTTCGACAAGACGGTCGAGGGAGTCGCCAAAATGGGTTACCAGGGCGTCGAGTTCGCCGGATACCACAAGTACGGCGGCGATGCGGCCGGCTTGAAGAAGAAACTGGACGAGCTGGGATTGAAGGTCGCTGGAACGCACATCGGCACCTCGTCCTTCGACGACGGTCGCATCCAGCAGACGATCGAATTCCACCAGGCGATCGGCTGCAAGTTCCTCATCGTCCCCGGCGACGGCGCTTTCAGCCATCCGGAGAACAGCAAAACGCTTGCCGAAAAGTTCAACAAAGCGGCCGAGATCCTCAAGCCGCACGGCATGTATTGCGGCTATCACAATCACACCGCCGAGTTCGGCACCGCGCCCGACACCGACAAGACCTACTGGGATCTGTTCGCCGAGCGGACCAGCCAGGACGTGGTGCTCCAGCAAGACTGCGGTTGGACGGCCCATGCCGGCCGCGACCCGGCCGTGTACGTCCGAAAGTATCCGGGCCGGTCGAAGATCGTGCATTTCAAGCCGTCGGTCCACGGCAACACCGAGGGCAAGAAGGCCTTCATCGGGCAGGATTCGGTCGACTGGGCCGAGGTCACGGCCGCCTGCTATGAAGTCGGCGGAACCGAGTGGATCACCATCGAGCAAGAAAGCTATCCCGACGGCAAGTCGCCCATGGAGTGTTCGGAGATCTCGCTCAAAGGGTTCGAGAAGATCCTCGCCGCGATGGGCAAGTAGTCACCCGGATTCTGTTTGTAGCCGTCTTGCTCCGCAAGATGAAGCTTCGTCTCGCGGAGCGAGACGGCTACTTTGGTTGCGGCTACTTTGGCTGTGGCTCTGCCGCGGTGGGACAGGTGGTTGGAAATGAAGGCGGGATTGGCCGTTTCGTCGGTTTGTGCGGCGGCGCTCATGTTTTGCCACGGGGCTCAGGCTGCGGAAGCTTCGGTTTCTGCCGGCCCGGCCCGGTACGTGGTCGAGCATTGGCAGCGCGAGTTCGCCGAGCTTCAGAAGCAAATCGAGGAGACGGGCAACGCTTACCGGCAAGGACGCGATCCTTACGAAGGCGAGCGGATCCTGGACGGACATTTCTGCATCCTCCCTTCCGATCGCACGCCCTTCGACGTCGAATACCGCCGCACCCTCGCCCTGATCGACCTGCTCGAAAACAAGTACGGGACCACGACGCTCGGCGGCTTGAAAGACCGGCTGCTGAAACTGGGCAAGCGGGTCGCAAGCCGCCCGGCGCCCTCCGGTGCGCCCTCGCGCACCGAGGCATTGCGCGACTACTGCGAAGCGGCCTCGCTTCGTCGCGAGGCGGCGATGTCCAACCCGCTGCTTTCATTCGACACGATTCTCTTCGTAGGCCGCGGCAATTACTACGGCGACGATCCGACGGGCCAGCACCAGGTCAGCGGCCCGCTGGCGTTCTGCAACCGCGTCGGCGGCGGTCTGTACATGGTGAAGGACTTCAAGACCGAGGCCCGGGTCATCGACGTACTGGAGCATTCGGTCGTCGCCAGCGGCTCCTATCGGGGCTGGAAGCTCTCGGGAAAAGGGTCGTTCTATTCGCCGGAGCTGTCCTACGACGGCAAGACGATTCTCTTCTCCTGGAGCGAGAATCGCGTCGGCCGCGAACGGGCGGGATGGGACGTCGGCACGGTCGGCCCGATTCACCGGTGGCCGCCCGAAAACGTATGGCACGTCTTCAAGGTGAACGTCGACGGGACCGGCCTGACGCAGCTTACCGAAGGTCCCTGGAACGATTTCGATGCTTGCTTCCTGCCCGGCGGCCGGATCGCTTTCGTTTCCGAGCGGCGGGGCGGGTATATCCGGTGCTTCCGCAGCACGCTGTTCATGGAATCGGCCGTTTACGTGCTGCACTCGATGAACGCCGACGGAAGCGATATCACGCCGTTGAGCTACTTCGAAGCCAGCGAATGGGCGCCCAGCGTCGATCACAACGGCATGTTGGTTTATTCCCGGTGGGACTACGTCGACCGCGAGAACGGCCTGGGGTCGAAGTTCTGGATTTGCCGTCCCGACGGCCGCAACCCCCGCGCCCCGCACGGCAACTATCCGCACCCCTATAGCGTCCAACCGGAGTACGACGGGCCGAAGGAAGGGACGCGCGGCAAGGGCCCTTGTTCCGAGATGCACTTCCGGGCGGTGCCGGGTTCGCACCGGTACATATTCACCGGCGTCCCGCACCATGGTGCCGCCTTCGGGCCGCTGGCTCTGCTCGATCCGCGCGTCCCCGACGAAGGGACCATGAACCAGGTCACCCGGATCACCGCGGATCAGCGGTTCCCCGAGAGTCAGACGCGCGAGGGGATCGAGACCGACGACCGTGTTCTCAAGTACGGAACTCCCTGGCCGCTGAGCGAGGATTTCTATATCTGCAATTACGTGCAGAGCCTGATTCTTCTGGACAGGATGGGCACGAAGACGGTTTTGTGTTCGCACGAGCAGTGCCCGTACATCGGCGAGACCATGCGGCCGGTCGAACCGATCCCGGTGCAGCCGCGGACAGAACCGCCCGTGCTCCCGATTTCCACCTACGAGGGGCGGCGCGAGGATCTGCCGCACGGCCCGGCGGTCATCAGCGTGATGAACGTCAACGTGTCGGATTTCCCGATGCCGCCGGACAGGCCGGCCAAATGGATGCGGATCGTGCAACTGTTTCCCAAGACCACGCCGTACCGCGACGTGCCCGACACCGGTTACGGCCCCGAACACATCCCGCGCATGTCGTTGGGGATCGTGCCGGTCGAGGAGGACGGGAGCGTGTACTGCAAGGCGCCGGTCGGAAAGCTCCTGCTCTTCCAGGCGCTCGACGCGAACAAGATGGCGATCCAGTCGATGCGCACGGCGACGTTCGTCCACAAGGGCGAGCACCTGGCGTGTACCGGCTGCCACGAAGACAAGTGGAAGGCGTCGCCGATGACCGGACGGCCCCAAGCGCTCGAGCGCCCGCCGTCGGAGTTGATCCAGGAGCCCGGCTCGCAGGAACCGGTCACGTACTACCGCACGGTCCGGCCGATTTTCGAGGGCACGTGCCGGCCGTGCCACCGGGCCGAAGGCAAGGGATTGCAGGACATGGGCTACGACGATCTGGAACCGTACGTGTTCTATTTCTCCGGAGCCCACATGAACAACTACTGCAATTCGAGTCTGCGCGGCATGGGCACCCGCTCGATCCCCGGCCTGTTCGGGGCCCACTGCTCGAAGATGGGGCAGGCCCTGCTCGAAAGCCACCGGGGAAAGCGAATCACCGAGGAAGAATTTCGCCGGGTCTGCCTCTGGCTCGATCTGAACTCTTCACGGCTGGGCGCCTTCAACGACGTGTCCAGGCAGGAGCAGGGCGAGCTGGTATGGCCGGACCTCGACGTGGATCCGCGCAATATCACGGGCGTCGAGCTACATCTCGCGGAGCGAGATGGCTACTATACGCGCCGAATTCGGGAAGTCATTCCTGTACGAGTCCTTAGGGCGCATTAGGCGCTTCCCGAGTGGCTTCGCACGACCTCCTCGGCCAACTGCCGGTAATCCTCGGCGCCGGGCGAGTGGGGCGCGTAGCGGAAGATCGACTGCCCGAAGCTGGGGGCCTCGGCCAGACGAATGTTGCGACGGATCCTGGTCTCGAACAGCCGGGCGCCGGCCCAGGGCGTGTTTTGCTGCCGGGCGTTCTGGAAGAAGTCGGCCACGTCCTGGCTGACTTCGGCCGCCAGCCGCGTGTTCGTCTCGTACATGCAGAGGATCACGCCGCCGAGTTTCAGCCGGGCGTTGATCCGCGCGGCGACCGCCTCGATCGTCTCCAGCAGCTTGCTCAATCCGTGCAGGGCGAAGAAGTGGGGTTGTAGCGGAATGAACACCTCCTCGACGGCGGCCAAGGCGTTGAGCGTCAAAAGGCCCAGCGACGGCGGACAGTCGACCAGCAGGTAGTCCGGCTGCCGGTTGTCTTGTCGGAGCTTGTCCCGCAAAACCACCTCGCGGCCGGCCACGTCGGCCAGTTCGAGTTCCGCCGCGGCCAGATCGAGATGGGAAGGGACCACCCAAAGGTTCTCGGCCGCCGACTGCCGGCTCTCCGCCAGCGGGGCCTCGCCGCAGAGCACGTCGTAGATCGAAGCCTGCCCAGGCTGGGGGTCGATGCCCAGGTGGAGCGTGGCATGGGCTTGGGGGTCCAGATCGATCAGGCAGGTCTGCCGCCCCATCTCCGCCAGTGCGGCGGCGAGGTTCACTGCGGTGGTCGTCTTTCCGACCCCGCCTTTCTGGTTCATCACGGCGATCGAGCGCATGGGGCAGTCACCTGGTGCCATCGTCCTTCGGTGTCCGATTATACGGGAGCCGCCCCTTCGGGCCTAGCCGAGATGACGGGCTGGGTGGCACGCCCTGAGGAACGAAGGGCGTGGCGGGTCGGGAAAACACGCCCTTCGTTCCTCAGGGCGTGCCACCCCAGAGTTTTCGACAACGATGCCGCATCCCGTGGAGATCGGGGGAACTTGGCCACCCAGCCCGATTTGCGCTTGGATTTCCCGCAAATCTACGCTATCGTTCAAAGCTGAAATCTACAATCCGAAATCCGAAATCCGCTCCCATGCTCCCACGGCCCGAAATCAACTTCAACCGTACGCCCGTGACGCTGATTATCGCAGCGATCGCCGTGGCTTTGGAGCTGGCCTGCACGCTCGACGAATTCCGATGGGGTGATGACGCGGGACGGCGAGTGGCCTACTACAACGACTACCTGGGCATTCTCCCGCGCATCTGGCAGGGCCAACTCTGGCGGCCGTTCACCAGCACGCTGATGCACGGCGACTTGATCCACGCGGGGTTCAACGTCTACGTGCTGCTGATGTTCGCCCCGGCCCTGGAGAACCTCTTCGGCTCGTATCGCATGTTGGGGCTGATCGTCCTGTTGGGCTACGTCTCGATGATGCCCGAATACGTCATCGGCAGCTACCACCGGGACGAACCGGTCATGATCGTTGGTCTCTCGGGCATCGTTTACGGGCTGTTCGGCATGCTCTGGATCGGCCGTCGCTTCCGGGCGGAATTGAACGCCGTGTGCAGCGACTCGACGTCGATGTTCCTGTTGGGATGGTTCGTGCTTTGCATTTTCATGACCTACAGCGGCGTGATGAGCATTGCCAGCATCGCCCACGGAGCCGGGTTCGCCTTCGGGGTGCTCTACGGCCTGGTGGCATTCGACGTGCGGCGACGCAAACGGTGGATCCCGCTGGCGTGCTTCCTCAGCGCGATGGTCCTGACCACGCTGATCGCTTGCCCCGGACACAGGGGTTACGAGTACGTCCGGCAACGCCAGAAAGTAGAGCGAATGCTGGAAGAATTGCAGAAACCTCGGCCCGTACAGGAACGCGACGGTCGGTAGGCAGCCGATAGCATCTACTTCGCATCGAGCATCTGCTGCAGCAGGTTCGCGACCAGCGTGGGGTTGTCGCTTTCGACGAGATGGCGCACCTGTTCCGCGGGCACCTCGAGCTTTTCCATCGCGGTGGCCACGCGTTTCCAGAGCCGCTGCCGGGCCTTCCCTTCGGCCAGATACAGGTCGGTGACCAGCTCACCCAACCGCTGGACCAGAATGGCGTCCCGGTTCTTGTAGTAGTTGCGGATCACACGTTGTTGATAGGCGGATCGTTTGGCCATGGGTCGTCAAACCAGTGAAAGGGACTCGGAACCAGGAAGCCGCTCGCGGTTTTGCAGCCGCCGCGAACGGATCCCTCAGCGAATCATCGCTTCATACCATACCGTATGATGCCGCGGATCGAGCGTCAATACGGTCTTGCCGTCGGACTCGGTGCAGCGAACCGCCGCCCGGCGATTGCCCGACTCGTCCAGCGGATAGAACCGCACGCGGTCGGCGGTCGCCGGCAGGCGGATTTCCGCCGGGATGCCTTCGCAGAGCACCGGCTCGCTACCCCACTGGTCGCGGAGCGTGACGCGGTCGCCGCCGAGGTCTTCCAGTTCGGCGCCCCGGTTCTGTGCCCAACCGGTGGCGGCGATCAGGATCCGACCCGGCTTGTCGAAGCCCTCTCCGTCGACGGCCACCATCGAGACCGTGGCCCAGTCGAGCCGGGTCTTGCCGATCCGCAGCGTCACGTCGCCCAGCTCGAACGTCCGCCCGGCGACGAAACCGGTGAAGAGCTTCGTGTGCGGCGTGTCGGCCGTGAAGTAGCCGGCGCCTTCTCGAGAAACGTCCCAGCGGAGTTGGGCCGTGTCGGAAACGTAAGTCGCCGTATTATCCTTCAGTGCCATCCCGATTGCCGCCGGAAGGTCGTCGCCGATCTTCAGCGCCACGCGGTGCAATAGCGCCATCTGCGGATCGACCCCGAAATCACCCGCCGTAAGCCGCCACGGGCTGAGCGTCTCGTGGAGCTTCTTCTTTTCGGCCTCGCGGCTGAGCGGAACGAACACGCTGTCTTTGGCCACCGCCGCGTCGCCGCGGAGAAACAGCGCCGCACAGGCCGCCATGTGGGCGATCCGCGGCGTCACGCCCTTGACGTCGAAGAAGCCGGTGATCTGCCGCGGCTCGAACTGCGTGTCGTGGCTGTAGGTGAACGGAAAGATCCCGTCCCACGCCTGAAACGCGCCGAACGCCGCGATCATCGGGAACCCTTCCGCCGAGTAGACGTTCGGCTCCGGGTGGTTGTATTCGCTCACGGTGTAGGCCATGCCGTCCACCCGGCGTGCGGCCAAGGAGGCCAGCGTCCCGCCGGGGCTGTTGACCAGGGCCACGTTGCGGACGAACCAGTCGCGGCGGTCCCACGGCCGATTGGGGAAGCTGGGATGGTTCCAATAGGAATGGGCGTCGATGTAGTCCAGCCCGGCCTGAACGTATACCGGGCTGTACGAGAGTTGCGTGCCCGAGACGAGCGAGCGCACGCCCAACTCGTCCTCGAGAAACCGATGCATCCCCCACCAGTAATCCCGCTCGGTGTCCCAGAGGAAGTCGATGAAGTCGTTCCGGGCCTCTTCGGTCAGGCCGAGTTCGCCGCGGCGGAGCACGGGCACGCCGTCGTCCTCGATCCGCTGGTCGCCGGCCAGTCCCACGATGCCGCCGGGCCGCAAGGAAACTTCGGCCAACTCGTACAGTCCCGGCTTCAACCCCGTCAGGGTGATCCTCGCATTGTCGTCGTCTTGCTCGGCGACGAACGTCCGGCGATGCGACGTCCACTCGGGTCCCACGCCCAGGTCGGCCGACAGCCCGAGCCGCTGCCAGGGGTCGTGGGCCATCATGCAGTTGACGCCGATCTGCCGCTTCTGGTCGCTGCGGAGAAAGCAGGTCAACGTGTAGGGCGTGCCTTTCTTCAGCGAGAAACCCGCCTGGGTCAACTGCGGCCGCCAGGGGAACTCGCCCTGCCGGGTCACCACCACGCGGAGACACCGCGAGCCGTCGGGCCCGGTCGAGGCCGCCGACCACTCGACGCCGGTCTGGGCGTCGCGCTCCATGCTCCAGGTGCCCTCGGGCGGCTGGGCGAAGTCGCCGTTTATGAGCATTTCTTCCCCCAAGGGCCACTCGCCGGCGTTCCACGCCTGACGGAGCCGCCCGCTGTCGCCGTATTTCTTCCGCAGCCAGGCGTTCCAGAGCTTGCGGAAGGTCGCGGCGTAAGGCTCGCCCAAGTCGTCCAACTCGCGGCGTTCCCAGACGGTGAACAGGGCGTCCTCGTTGCTGATCTCGACCAACGCCACCGCCGGCTCGTCGACGTAGGCCGTCTTGGTGTAGGGGTTGACGTGCGTGAGCAGATCCCGGGCGTATTGCTTCTGCAGTTCGATCATCCGCGGCTCGAAGTTGCCCAGGCCCTTGTCGTACTTGGGCCGCCCTTCGCCGCCGAGGAAACCTTCGGCTTCGCCCAGCGTGCGGGAAACGTGCAGGTTGATGTCGGTATAGATGCCGTGGAGCTTGAGTTGATGGATGAGGTAATCGAGCCGTTCGAGCTTCTTCGGGTCGATGATCGTCTTGTCGGGGCTGTCGCCCCAGATGGAATAGGCGTCCATGTGGTGCATCCGCACGCAGTTGATCCCCAGCCGCGCCATGCGTGCGGCGACGCGCTCGGCCTGCTCGTGCGTGGGAAAGCAGCCCTCGAAGCAGAGGTTGGTGCCCCAGAAGCGGATCGGCCCGGCGTCGGTGACCAGGCGTCCGCCGTCCGAGCGAACGAAGCCGTGCCGCCCGGCCGGCCGATGGAGCCAGGCGGACAGGTTCGTCGCGTTCTGCGGCGCGTCGTAGGAGATGACGAAGGGGAAGAGTTCCGGTTCCGCCGCCGCCGTCCAGGACAGCGAACCGAGCAATACCACAAGACAAGTAACCGCGCGAGCCGTCATGTTGGTTCTCCTTTTCGGATTTACGGGCCGCTTCCTAACGTAATGGATCGCCGCTTCGAGGGCAACAGTGTAGGCCGGAACAAGCGCAGCGCAGTTCCGGCATTTCGCATTTCGTATGGAAAGGCCACATGAAGCCCGGTGCCGAAACTGCGCTGCGCTTGTTCCGGCCTACTTTGCTACTTTGCCGACCGCCGGACAAGTCCGGCCGCTAAACGCCTTCCCAATTCGCCCTCGACCCTCTACGATTTCCCCCATGAGCGCCCCGAAGCGACATCCGTTGATTTCCGCCGTCCGGATCACCAGCCTGGGGACGTTGACCAGCCGCTTGCTGGGGATGGTCCGCGACGTGGCCACGGCGGCGCTGCTGGGCATGGCGCACGGCGGCGTGATGGACGCCTTCGTGATCGCCTACCGCATCCCCAACCTCTTCCGGCGGCTCTTCGGCGAAGGGGCCCTGACGGCCAGCTATCTGCCGGTCCTCTCCGCCGAACTGGAAAGGGACCGCCGGAATGCCTGGCGATTGGCCAGCGTGACCTTGACCTGGGTGAGCCTGCTGCTGGCCGCCTTGGTGCTGCTGGGCGAGGTGCTCTTCGGGCTGGCTTGGCTGTTCTGGGGAGACGCGCCGGGCGTGGGGCTGTTGGTCGGACTGGCCGCGGTGCTTTTGCCCTATATGCTGCTGATCTGCCTGGCGGCCCAATTGACCGCCACGCTGCACGCGCTGTCGCATTTCAGCATCCCCGCCTTCACGCCCGCGGTGTTGAACGTCTGCTGGCTGGCGGCGATCTGGCTGGTGGCGCCGAGGTTCGCGCCGGACAAACAGGCCCAAGCCTTCGTGCTGGCCGCCGCGGTGCTGGTGGCCGGCCTGTTGCAGGTGGGCTTGCAGGTGCCGATGCTTAGGCGGCTGGGATTTCGGTTCGATTACAACTGGACGGCCGCCCGATCGGGCATGGCACAGATCGGCCACACGTTGTTGCCCATGCTCGCCGGACTGGCCGTCACCCAGATCAACACGTTCATGGACAGCATGATCGCGTGGGGCCTGGCCGCTCCGGTCGGACCGGAGGGAACGCCGCCGATCGACTGGCTGGGCGGCGCCGTGCGTTATCCTCTCGAACAAGGGGCCGCCGCCGCCATCTACTACGGCGAACGGCTCTACCACTTCCCCTTGGGCGTGCTGGGGTTGGCCGTGGCCGCCGCGATCTTCCCGCTGTTGAGCCGGCACGCCGCCCGAGGCGACCGCAAAGAGCTGGGCGCCGACCTGACGCTCGGCCTGCGGCTGGTCGTCTGCCTGGGCGTGCCGGCCAGCGTCGGGTTGATCATGCTGGCCCATCCCGTGGCGAAACTCCTCTTCGAGCGCGGCGAGTTCACCCCGTACGACACGCTTCGTGCCTCGCGGATGATCGCCTGCTACGCGGCCGGCGTTTGGGCCTTCTGTGCGCTGCCGGTGATCGTGCGGGGATTCTACGCGCTAAAGGACAGCCGCACGCCGGTGAAGGTCGCCGTATGGATCGTGGGCCTGAACCTGGCGTTGAACCTGACCTTGATCTGGCCGCTGGCCGAGGCCGGGCTGGCGGTGGCCACCTCGATTTCGGCGACCGTGCAGGTCTTCGTGCTGGTGTGGATCTTCTCCCGCCGCGAGAGCCCGCTCCACTGGCCCACACTGGCAGCGACCACCGGGCGCACGATGCTGGCCACGCTCTTGATGGCCGCGGCCGGCTACGGTACGCTCGCCCTGATCGACCCCACCGAGCGGTTGACGAACGAACTGGCCCGCGTATTGCTGCCGCTGGGCGTCAGCGCGGTCACGTACTGCATGGCGTACCGTCTGCTGGGCGGCCGGGAGTTGGGAATGGTATTCGGCAGAGCGCCCGTGGCGGGCGTGTTCGACGAGGACTGAGTTGATACCGGTTCGACGGCAATTCCAACGAACGTTTAGCGGGCGGGCTTGCCCGCCGTTGCGTCGGTTGCATCTCTCGTACGGCTTTCCCAACGGCGGGCAAGCCCGCCCGCTAAACGACAAACGGAATCGGACACGGTGTTGTACGGAATCGGACACGGTGTTGTACGGAATCGGACACGGCGCTGTGGTGCTAGGAACCCCCTGCAGCGAACTCCTCGAACAACGCGTCGACGAACGAATCGGGCTCGAACAGGGCCAGGTCGTCGGCCTTTTCGCCCACGCCGATGTACTTCACCGGCAGGCCGACCTGCTGGCGGATGGCCACCACGACGCCTCCCTTGGCCGTGCCGTCGAGCTTGGCCAGGACGATGCCCGTGCACTGCACCGCGTCGGTGAAGTGCTTGGCCTGGCTGATGCCGTTCTGGCCGGTGGTGGCGTCGAGCACCAGGAGGACCTCGTGCGGGGCTTCGGGGATCTGCTTGCCCAACACGCGGTGGATCTTGGTCAACTGTTGCATCAGGCCCTGCTGGGTCTGCAACCGCCCGGCCGTGTCGACGATGCACACGTCGGCGCCGGTTTCCAACGCCCGGGCGACCGTGCGATGGGCGACGGCGGCCGGGTCGCTGCCCGACGGGCCGGTGACGATCTCGGCACCCAGCCGTTGGGCCCAGACGGTCAACTGTTCCACGGCGGCCGCCCGGAAGGTATCGGCCGCGCCCAGGACGACCTTCTTGCCGTCGTCGCCGAACATCTTGGCCAGCTTGGCGATGGAGGTCGTCTTTCCGCAGCCGTTCACCCCGGCCACCATGATCACGGTGGGACCGCTTGGGGCGAACTCGATCGGCGCCGCCGGCTGGGCCAGCAACGTCTTGAGTTTCTCCTTGATCCGCTCCAGCACGTCGTCCATGCGGACCACTCGGGCGCGGAACGCCTCTTGTATGTCGTCGACCGTCTCCTGGGCCGCCCGGACGCCCATGTCGGTTTTGACCAACGTCTCGAACAGTTCGTCGAGAAAGGCCTGGTCGACCAGGCGTCCCTCGGCCTTGAACAGGTCGCGGATATCGGTCTTCAGCAGTTGCGTGGTCTTCTTCAGGCCCCGCTTGAACTTGTCGAATAAGCCCATGGTGAATTTCGGATTGATGATTTCAAATTTCGGATTTATGATTTCGGATTGAGTTAAGACTAGCGAGATTGCAAATGCTCGGATGGTTGCGAAGCCGCAAGCGGCACTCTTCCCTCTTCACTATCCACTATCCACTATCCACTATCCACTATCCACTATCCACTATCTTCCGTCCTGGAGTGCATCACCCGGTCGAGAATGCCGTTGACGAAGGAGCCCGACTCGGCCGTGCCGAAGCGCTTGGCCAACTCGACCGCCTCGTTGATGGCCACGCGATCCGGCGTGTCGGTGTAGAGAATCTCGTACGCGCCCAATCGCAGCACGTTCCGATCGGTGGCCGCCATCCGCTTCACGCTCCAGTGTTCGGCGACCTGCTCGAAGAGCTTGTCCAACTCCTCTCGATGACGTCGGACTCCGGCCAGCAACTCCCGGGCGAACTCCCGTAAGCCCTTCGAGTCCAAATCCTTTTCGATCACGGCGTCGCCGACCGCCGGATTGACCCGAGGATTCAGATCGTCCTGGTAAAGCAACTGGAAGGCGATTTCACGCGCTCGACTGCGACGGGCCATGGGAAGGGAATTATGAATGAGGAATCATGAATGATGAATGACGGACTGCCCCACGGGGATTACTCGATTAGGGTGAGGAACTTCTCGTAGGCTTCGTCCCAGGCGGCCGTGTCTTGGGACTCGTACTCTTCGACCTCGAAGCTGCGGCGGATGACCTCTCGGGCCTGGGCGATCGAGCCGACCTCTCCGGCGGCCACCGCCTGCATCATCACGTTGCCGATGGCCGTGGCTTCGATCGGTCCGGCGACCACCCGGCGCCCGCACGCATCGGCCGCCGCCTGGCAGAGCTGGCGATTCTGCGTGCCGCCGCCGACGATGTGGATCGTCTCCATCCGACCCCCGGCCAACTCCTCGCACATCCCCAGCACCTGACGGAACTTCAACGCCAGGCTGTCCAGCGCACAACGCAGGATGGCCCCTTCGTTTTCGGGAACCTTCTGGCCGGTTCTCTGGCAGAACGCGCAGATCGCCTCGGGCATGTTCGCGGGGGCCACGAAGTCGGCCGCGTCGGGGTTGATCAGCGAAACGTGGGGCCTGGCGGACGCGGAAAGCCCGTTGAGGTCCTCCCAATCCCAATTCCGCCCGGCGTGGTTCCAGATCCGGCGGCACTCCTGCACGAGCCACATTCCGGTGATGTTCTTCAACACGCGGCTGGTGCCGCCGACGCCTCCTTCGTTGGTGAAGTTCAGCTTCAACACCGTATCGTTGATGACCGGCTTGGGCGACTCGATGCCCATCAACGCCCAGGTCCCCAGGCTGATGTAACACCAGTCGGGTCGCTTGCCCGCTACGCTCGCGGCCGGCACGGCCATCACGGCGCTGCCCGTGTCGTGCGAGGCGGGCAGGATCACCTCCGCGTGGGGCAACCGGCATTCGGAAGCCAGCTCCTCGCGCAGCCGACCGAGATTGGTGCCCGGCTGCTCGATCCGGCCGAGGATATGGGTCGGCAGTCCGAACTTCTCCAACAATTCCGTAGCCCACTCGCCGGTGACCGGGTTGTAGAACTGGGTCGTGCTGGCCTCGGTCATCTCGTTGCACTTCTGCCCGGTCAGCAGCCAGTGGAACAGGTCGGGGATCATCAACATCGTCTCGGCCACGTCCAACAGGGGCGAGTTGGCCAGCTTCATCGCCACGAGTTGGAAGAGCGTGTTGAATTGGAGGAACTGAAGCCCGGTGTGCCGGAAGATCTCTTCGCGGGGAACGATCTCGAAGGCCCGACCCGGCATATCGTTGGTCCGGCTGTCCCGATAATGGTAGGGGTTTCCCAGCAATTCGTCGTTTCGGCCGAGCAAACCGAAGTCCACGCCCCATGTGTCGACCCCTATACCGGCGATCTCATCACCCCTCTCGGTACCCGCTTTCCGCAACCCGTTGCGTACCTGGGACCAGAGCCCCAGCAGATCCCAGTAGAGCTTGCCATCGGCCTGGACCGCGCCGTTTTCGAAGCGGTAGATGTCCTCGAGCCGGAGCGTTTGGCCGTCGAACCGCCCCAACACGTGTCGCCCGCTGGACGCCCCCATATCCACTGCCAGAAACGCCTTTTCAGCCATGGTTTGCGCCAGCCTTTTCTGTCTGGAGTGAAGAGTCCGGTCGATGTCCTGAGCGTCGGAATCCCCGCCCAAGACATAGTGGCGGCTTGGGGGCCGGTGGTCAAGGCCCTTCTGTCAAGGCGACCGGCCGGAAGGGATTACCCGTAGCTGGATTCGCAAGAATTCAGCCGTAATGCGAAGAACCGAATTCTTGCGAATCCGGCTACAAACGCGGGACCTGCCACCCGAAAGGGCGTGATCCGCTCGATATTAGTTGACTTTGTTAAGCATTCTTATTAAGATTGTCATGTGCGAGGGCTGGTAACCGAACCCGGGCCTTTAGCATTCAGTGGAAAGCCCCATGAAGATCTCCGCCAAGACCGAGTATGCGTGTATCGCGATGTTGGAGTTGGCCTCGCAATACGGGTCGGGCACTCCGGTTCGCATCCGCCGGATCGCGGAGCGGCACGACGTGCCCCCGCGATTCCTGGTGCAGATCCTCCTGCAACTGAAGGGGGCCGGCCTGGTCGCCAGCGTGCGGGGAGCGGCCGGCGGCTACCACCTGATCAAACCGCCGCAGGAAGTCTCGTTGGGCCAGGTGATGCAGGTGATCGAAGGTTCCCCCGAGGAGAACGGCAGGACGACCGCTGCCTCGCCCGATTCGCCCGCCGTGAAGGTCCTCCTGCAGGCCTGGCAGGACGTTCAATCCATGGAACGCCGCATGCTCGGCAAGATCTCCCTGGCCGAACTGCTCGAACGGGCCAACGAGCAGGGCGAGCCGATGTACCACATCTGAACCCGACTCTTGCCGACTCGCTCCTGCGACCGTTCACCCGCCTCTTCGCCCCCGCCTGGGTCGAACTCCGTCTCCGTGCCCAGGTTTCTTGCGAAGGATTTCTCCGCTCGGGTAACATAACAAGGTAACTGAACCTGTAAGTGCGGCAGCCCGAAAATGGGGACTGGCTCCGTCGTGATGTCGGCCGGCGGTGGTATTTTGCGCTGTCGACGGTGCCTGTCCCCTTTTTCGGGCGGATGACGCAAGTGCCTGGGAGATAAGTAGTTGCAGCCACTCTTCGACCACCCGTGGCACCGTACCGCCCTGAGCGGTGATGCCGAGGCGATCGCCCGATTGGCCGAGGCTGCCGTCGGACCGCTGTATCGATTCTGTCTCTATCGCGTCGGTGGAAACCGGCACCTGTGCGAGGAAGTCGTCCAGGAGACGCTCGTCCGGGCGATCCGTGATCTGGACCGATACGAGCCGGATCGGGCCGACGGAAGCGTGCTGCCCTGGCTGACCGGACTGGCACGCAACGAGATCCGCCGGGCGCTCGCCCGCGAGCAGGCCACCGCCAGCCTGGAAGGGCTCTGGGCCCGTATGGACGAAGAGTTGCGGGAAGTCTACGCCGCGCTGGAGTCCCAGCCGCTGGGCGACGAAGTGATCCGCCGCGAGGAAACCCGCGAGATGGTCGGGGTCACCATGTCGCAATTGCCGCCGCGTTATCGCGAGGCGCTCGAAGCGAAGTACGTCGCCGGCAAGAGCGTTCGCGACATGGCGGCCGCCTGGAGCACGTCGGAGAAGGCCGTCGAAAGCCTGCTCAGCCGCGCGCGAAAGGCGTTTCGCGCTACGTTTACCGCCTTGGCAAGAAACCTGGGGCTGGAACCGAGTACCTGATCCACAAAGTGAGTGTACTATGAATCCTCACGAAACTCCCCGCGATCCGTCCCGAGAGACCGACAGCGTGGCCGATCGGAACGTGGAGCGTCTGCTCAGGGGCGCCTACCGTCCGGAAGAGCCCGAGGCGGCGTTCGTCCGGAACGTCACCGCGGCGATGCAGGCGACCGCCGTCCAACGGGCCGGCAGGCCGATCACGCCACGACGACGGCCGACGGCAAGACGCCTGATCGGCTGGACGGTGGCGGCCGCGGTGCTGCTGTGTGTCGGGATCATCCTGGGCGATGCGCTGCGTGAAGGAGGGCAAGGCCCGGCCGGCGAACAATCCGTCGAAGCGCCGAAAGAACCGGTGCCTTCCCACGCGCCGTCGCCCGCACCGCTCCCGCCCGATCCGCGCCGGCTCTTGGCGCATGCGCGTGAATCGGACCAACTGGCCGCCACCACGGGTCTGGTCGCACGTGCCCGGGAGGAAGCGCCGGCGGCGGAAACGCTCGCGCCCGGCGATGCGCTGGAAACCGGGCCGGGCCAGCGTCGCCGCGCCACGCTGCCCGACGGTTCCGTGCTCTACCTGAACCAAAACACGGCCGTGGTGTTCGATCGGTCGCGACACGTCACGCTCGAGCGGGGCGAGATCTACGTGGAGGTCTCCCCGCGCCGGCCGGCGGAAGGGGCCGACGTCGAGCCGGGGGCCACGTTCGCGGTGGCCACGCCCGACCGGCAAATCACGGCGCTGGGCACCAGGTTCCACGTGCGGCTCTCCGACGAGGGCACCCAGGTGGCCGTCACGCAAGGCAAGGTGCAAGTCAGCGGCGTGGATGCGCCGCTACTGGCCGGACAACAGTTGACCGCTCGGCCGAATACGGCCGGGGAAGCCGCCTCGCCGATCACGCCTTCTCCGCAGCCGGCACACCTGTTGGACTGGACCCGGGACCTGATGGCGGCGGCCGAGTCGCCCTTGGTCCCGGCCAGCAAGTACACCGGCGGGGCGCTGGTCGTGGCGGAGCCGGGCGGCCAGGAGGCGAACCTCAGCCTGCGGCGATACCACGTCGACGTCCACATCGAAGACGGCTTCGCCCGAACGACGATCGATCAAACGTATTTCAACCACCTCGACAGCCGGCTGGAAGGGACGTTCTACTTTCCGCTTCCGCCGGACGCCTCGCTCTCGCGGCTGGCGATGTACGTCAATGGAAAGTTGATGGAAGGCGGGATGGTCGAGCGCGAGTACGCCCGGCAGGTCTACGAGGACATCGTCCGGAAGATGAAAGACCCGGCGCTGTTGGAATGGATCGACGGCAGCACGTTCAAGATGCGGGTGTTCCCGCTGGAGGGGCGGCAGGAAAAGCGGATCGTGCTCAGCTACACGCAGCGGCTCGATTCCTTGTACGACCGCACGGCGTACCGTTTCCCCGGCGGGCACAACATGCAGCAGGTCGGCCGCTGGTCGGCACGGCTGCGGGTGGTCGACGGGGCCGGGTTGAAATGGGCGAGCGACGGGCACGAGTTTGGCGTCTCGACCGAGGGCGACGATCTCGTCCTGGAAACGTCGGCCGAAGACGTCAAGCCGGACCGGGACGTGCGGTTGACGCTCGATGAGAAGACGAAGAAAAGGGGACTGTCCCCACCCGAAGCCGAAGCACGATTCTCCTCCGCGATCCACGAGGGCTCGCAGTACCTGATGCTCCGTTGGCGTCCGAAACTACCCAAGCGCGAGCGGCACGAGCGGCGGGACTGGGTCTTCCTGTTCGAGGCCTCGGCCGATCGCGATCCGTTGTTGGCCCGCGTGCAGCTCGACGTGATCAAGTCGCTGCTGGAGAACGCCGAGCACGACGATACGTTTTCGATCGTGACCGCGGGGGCCCGAGTGCGGGAGTTTCGTGCGAAGCCGCAAGCGGCTGTTTCGGAGAACGTGAGCAATGCGCTTGCGTTCCTCGAACAGACCCACCTCGTCGGAGCGCTCGACCTGGGTCAAGCCTTCGACGCCTGCCGGCCGCTGGTCGAAGCCGCCGAGAACCCCGTGCTGGTCCACCTCGGCTCGGGCCTGCCGTCGCTGGGCGAGGACGAAGTGGACGCCCTATTGCGGCGGATCCCCCATCGGGCACAGTACGTCGGCGTCGCCGTGGGCAAGCGGTGGTCGCGCACGCTGATGAAAACGGCCGCCGGACGCAGCGGCGGATACTTCACCGAAATCAATCCCGACGAGCCGGTCAACTGGCGGGCGTTCGAGCTGCTCTCCACGCTGAACTCGCCACGGCTGTTGGACGTCCGGGTAGTCGACGACACCCAGCGGCTCGAGTTCCTCTGCCACAACGACTACCTGGCCGACGGAGAAGAGTTGTGTGCGATCGTCCGGCTGGATGGCGGGGAGCCGCTGCCCGGGGCGGTGGAAGTGGCCGGCCAGCTCCGCGGCGAGCCGTTTCGGCGGACGATCCCCGTGGTCGAGGCGGCCGAAGGGGCCGACTATCTGCCGCGGACCTGGGCGAAGCTGGAGATCGATCGGCTGGTGGCGCTGGGGGCGATCGAACACAAGCCGCGGATCATCGAGCTGAGCAAGGCCATGTACGTGATGTCGCCCTTCACGTCACTGTTGGTGCTGGAAAACGAGCAGATGTATCGCGACCGGGGCATTGATCTGGGCCGAAAGGACCATTGGGCCCTGTACGACTGCCCGGACGAGATCGAGGTCGTCCACGAGCCGTTGGAGGTCCCACCGGCCAAGGTCGCGCCGGAAAAACCCGAGACCAGGCGGCCCACGGTCGAAGAGGTCCTGCGCACGATCGCCTCGCGGCGGTCCGAGCCGATGCTGTACTGGCCCGGGCGTCCGCACCACGGCTACGTGCAGCCGCCCATCGTGACGCTTTACAACGGACAGCAATGGGGCCGGCAGTACGTTGACATATTTCCGTTGCCGACCTTCTCGTTCACCACCGTGACCACGACGGTCCGCGTGCCCGACGGCGGGACCGTGCTTCTGGGCGGCATCCATCGGTTGCGCGGCGGCGACTGGCGATACGATCCGTCCACACCGATGAACGTCACCGGCGCCACCTTCGGCGTACCGATTCTCGATAGGATTCCTTACGTCAACCACCTGTTCACCGACGCAGGCATGGGTCGAGAAACCGACTCTTTGATGATGATGGTCACGCCGCGGATCATCATCCAGGAGGAGGAAGAGGAGTGGTTGGGGATACTTGATGATGTCCTCGTTTACGACCGTTCGCTCACCGGAGAAGAGATGGCGGCTCTCGAATGGGGCAAGTACGAAAAGCAACTTGCTGATACCGCGTTTGTGCTGACGCAGATCCAGGATCAGTTCTCGCCGAAAGACCGGCTGGTCGATGGCTATTGGTCCTTCAATAACCCGGGGACTTTCGGACGCAACACGCTGGATATCGACTTCGACCGTAGCGTTACCATCGGCATGGCGGCGCCGAGCGTCTTTTTCGCCGATCTGGATATTCCGTTTTCGTCGGGTGACTTCGGACTGGACGTGCCGCAATTCGGGGGATTCGCTGGCGACCGGACGTTGCCTCACTACTTGGGCGAAGCGATGGCGTTACGCGTGTGGCGGCAGAAAGGCGTGGTGGACTCGCTCTACCAAGTGGAAAAGTCTCACATCCCCTTCCCCGACGAACCGCCGATCATCTACCCGCCGCCGGAGGTCTGGAAGGAACTCACCGCCCGGCGGAAAGCGAAATACGCCTCGATGAGCCTGGCTCCACCGGGCGCGAAGGAGAAGCAGATCGACGACGCGTTGAAGTCGCCCACCAAAATGCAGTTTATCGAAGCGTCTTTGCAGGACGTGGTCGACTACCTGACGGATTATCACGGAATCGAGATCCAGATCGACACTCGCGCCCTGGAGGAAGTGGGGATTGCGACCGATACGCCGATCACGAGGAACCTCGAGGGCATTTCATTGCGATCGGCCTTGCGGTTGATCCTCCGCGAACTGGACTTGACCTATGTGATCGAGGACGAGGCGGTGCTGATCACCACGCCCGAGGAGGCTGAGACGAAGCTCATAGCCAAGTCGTATGACGTAAGCGAGTTCGTGTTGCCGATCGACAATCGGTACAGAGGCTGGCAAGGCGGGCTCGGCGATCTGATGCTGAACTATCAACATCCCTTCTACAACAACCAGTGGGACGTCTTCTACGACCTGCTCCGCTATGCCCCGGGCATGCACAACGGCCGGGACGACGTGCTGGCCGTGTTGGAGGCGGAAGCGGGCCCCGATCCGGCCTCGAAGCCGGGCAGCGTCGATGCAGAGGCCCGAAAGCTGATCGAGAAGGCTCGCGGCGCCGGATGGCAGACGGCCGAGATTGCGGACAAGAAGGGCAACGTGCTGCTGTCGATCGACTTCGACGGCACGGGCCGCTATCGATACCGGCGGACCACCGCCCAGGGACTCCGCGAAGAGGTGCTCTGCGACGGGGCGAACCTGTGGCACATCTATGAGGAACTGGGCATCGGTGCCCGGCGGACCGTCAGCCGGTTCCATCGGCGGCAGCCCTCGCGACTTATCCCCTGGCTCCTGCCGCCGGCCGAAGACCTCGCACGCGGTGCCGATCTGGTGGTGATCGACGAGCGGACCGTGGCGGTCGTGCCGCATGGCATCGACAAATTCAAAGACGACGACGGAAAACCGTTGCCCTATCTGTGCGTCCACATGATCTTCGACCCCGACGGCCGGCTGGCCGAGCGGCGGCTGGTCAGGATGCCGTCCGGCGAGACGCTGCTGCGACAGACCTGCTCGACCGACGGAACGGTCCGGTGGCTCGACGCCGAAGACGAACTGCTGTTCGAGCGGCAGATTGCTCTCAAGCCGTGCGGGGCCCCCGGATTGAAGCCCGACACCGAGAAGCTGGTTATCTTGCCGTTGCCCGCGCGAACGCTGGAACACGTTCGCCGGACGCTGCCGGGCCAAGACAACGCTTACGCCGCGTGGAGCGAGGGCGACGCCCTGACCATGCTCGCGGCCGGACTGAAGACCGATCCGGGACAGGCCGTCGGGATCATCGTCGAGCGCTTCCTCAACCGGGGCGACCGCCGCTTGGGCTTCTACACGCTGCTTTTGAGCGCCGGCCGTCACTGGAATCCGGACGAGACGGAGAAGTTCGACAACAACGTCAGTCTCCGACTCGACCCGGCAGAGGATCACCCGAACGAACCGCTGGCCCAATACGCGACGGCCTATCTGAGAATCGTCGCCGGCAAACAAGAAGAGTTCGGCCCGATCCCCACCACCAAGCGAGCCGCGGGGTTTACCCCCGCGCACCAACCTGCGCACCAACCCGCGCACCAACCGGTACCTGACAGCGGCCTCCTCCACCAACTGGCCGAATTCCGCGACCTCTGGTCCTTCTTCGCCACCGATCGGGCGAACCAGGCGGACGACAAGACGTGCAACGACCGTCGCGATCGGGCGCTGGAGTTCATCCGCGAAGGCAAGGTGCCCGAGTTGCGCTGGGCCCTGTTGGGCGCGCTGCGCAATCACGGCGGCGACGCCCGGTTGCAGCGCCGAATCGCCGAGGCGGCCGAGGGCTTCGAGTGTATTCCCGCGCTGGCCTACTTCGCCCGATACGAACGCGCCCGGGCGCTGGCTGCGGCCGGCGACTCGGAGCAGGCCCGGCAGTCGTTCGCCGCGTTGTACGACGACGCGATCGAGGCCGGTTTCCTGCCGCCGGTCGACGGCGACTTCTATCAGGCGTTCCAAGACGAGGACGGCAAGGAGTCCTGGCAAGAGTTGATCCGCCGGACGACCACCGAGTTGATCGCCGCCGGTGCGCGGCCGGCCGGGGTTTGGGTGGCGTGGCAGGTCCACACGTTGGGCGACCCGCCGCTGGCCGAAGAGGTCCTCTCGCAGGTTTTGAGCGACCTCTCGGACCGCGAGCAGTTGGCCACGCGGCTCACGGCGGTGCGATATCTTTGGCGGACCGATCAACACGCGCTGGCCGAGACGGTGCTGCGTCCGCTGCTGGAGAACGAGCGATACGCCCGGTGGCCTTCGCTCTGGCGGCTGGCGGCGTTGGCTGCCGAGAAGAGCGGCACGCCGGCCCGGGCGGCGGAGTGTCTCCAGCGGGCGTTGGACGTCGAATTCGACCAGCTTGGCGAGACGGTCGACGTTCGGGCGATCCGCACCGATTACGGCAAGCTGCTGGATTACTATCAGCAGATGGCCGCGGCGTTTGCCGCTTCCGGAACCGAGCCGCCGCAAGACCTGATCGCCCGGGTGGTCCGCGCGGCGGATCGCTGGCGGTCGCTGGACGGCGATCCGTCGGCGGCGTGCGAAGCGGCGGCGAAGATCTTCGGCGACCTGGGCGCGGCGGAATTGGCGTGGGACTATTGGACCACGCCTCTGGCCGCCAAACCCATCGAGGCGGCTCCCTTGTTGGATTTGGCCGGGAAGCTCCGACAGCAAGCTCAATTCGATCTGGCCGCTCGCGCCTACGCGTCGGCGTTCGAAACGGAGCCCGAGAACGTCCAGATCCTCAGGGACCGCGCCCAGGCTCTCCTTCAAGCCGGCTGCGCGGAGGAGGCGAGCGAACTGTTCCGCCGCGTGGCTGAGGAAGAGCAGAAGCGGTAGCGCGGCCGTGGTCCCGTCGCTCATGTAGAGCATGTCGGCCTGAACCACGTTCCCACAGAAACGGCCGCCAAACCACCGACCTGGAACCGATCAGCCAGCGGCCGCAACTCTAGACGGGCTGCCAACTTGTGGACGTAAGTCGTTATGAGACAAGGGCCAAACGCATCTGCGTCGGCCCTTCTCGTTCAGTACACCCCAGAGGGCTCGAACCTCTAACCTTCGGTTCCGTAGACTGGGACCGAGTTGCCGTTAACTCGCAGTATATCAAGCACTTACGACGACCGGATGCACAAGCTCTTCTCGACGCCGGTTAGCCCGGGCCGCACCTACCCGAACATGTTCGACGCCCACCCGCCGTTTCAGATCGACGGCCCGACCGAGATCGACCTGAAAGCTGGACAAACGCACGAGGTCGAGTTCAAATAGTGGTGTTCGACCACGCCTTCAGATTCCACGCCCAGGCCGTCATCACCATGTAGGCCCAGTTGCTATGCAGGTTGTCAGTCACCCGGAACCTCGAAAAGGATAACAAGAACATGCACATCGAACTGGCAATTCTCGCGTTGACGGCAATGGTATCGTATTCGGCGGCTCAGGCAGACGACACGGCGATCGAAAACAGCGCCCTGCGGGTGGTTGTCAATGCGGACGACGGCTCGGTTTCGATCGAACGGCCGGGGGCCGGCTTTGCATTCGTCAAGAAAGGGATCTTCCCGCAGGACGTCGAGAAAGCAGAGGCGCTCGAGGCCGAACACGCCGTCTGGGGCAAGGGCCATGCCATTCACCTTTCTCATCCGGGCGGATGGACGACCGACATTGCCGTCTACCCGAACTGCCCGTTCGTCCACATATCCCGAACTGTCGCCAACGAAACGACAAAGCCGTACGAGGCAAATGCGTTCGACTACCTCGACTTTCAGGTCGACCTGAACGTCGAGCAAGAGAAGCTCCAAGTCCTGGGTACCGGCGGATTGACCCCGGTTAGCGGAAGCCGCGGAAGTTATGCGTTCAGTGCGATCGCCGATCCGCAAACTCGCAACGGCGTCGTCTGCGGGTGGATGACGCACGAGCGGGGCGTCGGCGTGTTCTTTCCGCAAGACAACAATGGGGCGACTCGAGTCCGAGCCCAGATCGACTTCGGCCACTATCAGGTCGATCCGGGCAAGTCGCGGCCGACCGAAACGCTGCTGATCGGCTATTTCGACGATGCCCGCCTGGGGCTCGAAGCCTACGCCGACTCGATCGTCAAGCACTATGACATCCAACTGGCCGAGAAGCCGGGCGTCTATTGTACTTGGTATCATGCGGGCGCTTCCGACGAGAATCGCGTCGCGGAAAACACCGAATTCGCCGCCGAACAACTCAAGCCCTACGGCCTGAACGTCATCCAAATCGACGACAAGTGGCAGGCGATCCTTCCCGAGGGCTTCCAGCACGAGGGACCAATCCCAACGACCGGCCCGATCAAGGTCTTCGTCGATGCCAAACCCAATTTCTCCAAGGGGATGGCGCATACGGCCGAAGAGATCACGTCGCACGGGATGGTCGCCGGCATATGGTTCATGCCCTTTGCCGGGAACTTCCAAAACCCGTATTTCGATCCGGAGATCTTCGCCAAGAATCCCGACGGCACGCCGTTTCACGACGGCCGGTGGTCGGGAACGTGCATCGACATGACCAACCCCAAGGCCGAGCGATTCGTGCGAGATCGCGTTCGGCGCATCTACGACTGGGGATATCGTTATTTCAAGATCGACGGAATGCACACCGGCGTCATCACCTACAACACGTACGTCAACACCGCCTACGGGAACAAGGACTTCGGCAAAAGCACATTGCACGATCCGGGCATGACGCACATCGAAGCCTATCGCAAGGGCCTGCGAATTCTACGCGAGGAGGCCCCCGGCACGTTCATCCTCGGCTGCAATGTTTCGCAGAACATGCGATCGATGGGGCCGGCCTTCGGCATGATCGACGGCATGAGAATCGGGCCGGACAACGGCGGCGCCGCCGGCGGCTCGTGGGGGGCCGTCGTCAAAGGCGCCTGGCACGGCACGAACCTCTATTTCCTCAACGGCAAGGTCTGGCACAACGATCCCGACCCCGTCTATCCGCGGGCGAGCAACCCGATCGAGCGAGCGCGTTGGATGTGCTCTTGGATGGCAGTAGCCGGCGACATGCACACTTCCAGCGAGCAATACTCGACTCTGCCCGCCGACCGGCTCGACGTGCTGCGCCGCTGCCTGCCGAGTCACAATGATCAGGCCCGCCCCGTCGATCTTTTCGAGACCGACAAACCTCGCATCTGGCACGTGCAAAACGATCGGCTCAACATCGTCGGCCTGTTCAACTGGAGCGAAGGTTCCGCCGACGAGATCGTCTACGATCTCGACAAGCTCGGGCTCGACGGCGCCAAGACGTACGTCGGCTTCGACTTCTGGGCCGACGAGTTCATCGAGCCGATTCGAGGCCGCCTGAAGCGAACGGTCGCCCCCGCGTCCTGCCAGATCCTGGCCGTTCGCGAAGCGGCCGATCACCCGCAACTGCTGAGCACCTCCCGGCACGTCACACAGGGCCTAATCGACGTGCAGGACGAAAAGTGGGACTCGGCCACGAAAACGCTCTCGGGCAAAAGCGCCGTGGTGGGCAACGACCCTTACGAACTTCGCATCGCCGCGGCGACGGACGGCAACTGGAAGATCGACGGCGTTGACATCGACGACGCCAGCCGCAACGCCGGCTGTAGAATCCACATCGTCGCCGAACAACCTGGCAGCGCACGCGTGGTTATCGAAACCGCCGAAAGCCGCGAAGTCCGCTGGTCCGTCGCCTTCAAGTAGAGGGAGTTTCGAATCGTCGCATACTAACCCGAAACGCAAGCGAGGAGGCGATCCGGCAAACCGACATTCCTGCAAGTGAAGCAGGCAACCCCATGGTATGATTCATCCTGTGGCAAACCCCTTCGAGCGTGTTGACACGCACATCTGCAGCCTAGACGTGATACGAAGAGACTAGGTATGACCAGCCCCAAAACCTTTCGGAACTTGACACGGCGATAGATTTTGCTAAAAAGAGAGACACCCTACCGCATCCTTCCCTGCTTCACGGAGATCACGCGATGAAGACAACCGCTGCCGTAAGACTTGGTTTGTCCATGGTCGTCCTGACCATGGCTGCGTCAGACGCCCCGGCCGAAGTGCAGGTCAACCGCATGTTCGGCGACCACATGGTTCTGCAGCAAGCGATACCCGTGCCGATTTGGGGCACGGCCGACCCCGCCGAGAAAGTGACGGTGACGTTCCGAGACCGGAAGCAAGAGACTACGGCCGACCAGGACGGGAAGTGGATGGTCAGGCTCGAACCGCTTGCGGTCGGCGAACCCGGAACGTTGACCGTCAGCGGCACGAACTCGGTGACGTTTCAGGACGTGCTGGTCGGCGAGGTGTGGGTCGGGTCCGGGCAATCCAATATGGCCGGCGGCACGGGCGGCTACGCTGGACGCGACGAAGCACTGGCCGCCATGGTCGGCGCCGCGCCGTATCCGCAATTGCGGCTCTACCGCGGTGACTGGAAGGAAGCCGACGCAGCCGCCATCAACGGCTTCTCGGCGCTTCTGTTCTCTTTCGGTCAGCCACTACAAGAGGAACTGGATGTGCCCGTCGGCCTGATTGTGGGAGCGGTGGGTGGTACGCCGTCCGGTCGTTGGTTGAGTCCTGAAATGTTCGAGGCGGCCCAGGAAGCCGGCAAGCAGCCGCCGCAAAAGCCGAGCGGCCCCGTCAAGATCGGCGACCTTTACGCGGCGCACATCGAACCGGTCGTGCCCTACGCCATTCGCGGCGTCCTCTGGGACCAGGGCGAAAGCGGTACGGCCGTTCCGGAGGTGGATCAGTTCACGATGATGGGCGCGCTGATCCGCGGTTGGCGAAACGCGTGGGGGCAGGGCGAGTTCCCCTTCCTTTACGTGCAGAAACCGAGCGGCGGCGGATGTGCGTGGGACAAAGAGAACCCCGTTACCCGCATGGCAGACGCCTTCGCCGAGCAACCGGCCGCGGCCAACAACGACGCGGACGGACAGTATCGAGCACTACACATCAAGATTATGCAGCACCCCAATACCGCGATGGTCACGGCCAGCGACTTGGGGAGCGGAGTTCACCCGGTCAACAAGTCGGGCTACGGCCGGCGAGCCTGCCGCGTGGCCCTGGGCCTCGTCTACGGCCGCCATGTGGAGATCTACGGCCCGCTCTACGAATCGCACGCCGTGGAAGGCAGCAAGATTCGCATCCGCTTCGGCCACGTCGGCCAGGGGCTGGCGATCAAGCACGCCGACAAGCTGCAGGGTTTCGAAATGGCCGGCGAAGATGGCGTCTTCCATTGGGCCGAAGCCGAAATCGACGGCGATACGGTCGTCGCCGGCAGCGCGGAAGTCTCGAAACCCGTCCACGTTCGTTATGCCTGGTCGCGGAACCACACCTGGGCGAACCTATTCAACAAAGACGGGCTGCCGGCGTTGACTTTCAGCACATCGTGTGTGACCCCATTGTTCGAACTCGATCAACGCCGGTGAATAGGCGTTCGCTTTGCAGTCTTCGCCCGCGTCGACGGCAGGTGGCTGGTTGCGGTTGGGATCGACGGACCGGACCAGGATAGCCCAGTCCTTGTCATTATCCTTCGGCGGGTTGCCCAAGGAGCAGATCGAGCCGCCTTGGACCGCGACGTGGGGACCTCCCTTGAAACTGGCCTCGTAGGTCCAGCGGCCCGTCTTGTCGCCGCAGAAGTGGACTCGCCGGATGTTGCCGGAGGTTGCGCTCGTGTTGGCAGCGTTGCCGTCGGCAGCGTAGTAGCCCGGCACGACGCAGGTCGAATCACCGTTGCGGAACGTCACGTCCAGGCGATAGTCGGTGAAAGCGTTGGGCTTGGCCGTTCATGACTGAGTTGCACAATTGTGCCTATTGGCCTGGCAACGCTTGAAATCCGCGTACGCCTTGCTCTCCACACGGAGGTTGTACCTGTACGAGAGATTGGCCACCAGGCTGATCAGCGGCTGGCGGCGCTGCCACACGCTACGGCACACCCTGTGCAGAATACGCGGCATGGAATAGAAACTTCGGTCGCAGGAGATCATCTCCTTGATGATGCCGTCCAGAGACAGGTGCTTGTATCGGGCCACCGGGAAGGTTAGCGTGTAATACTTCCAGTCTTCCGGGAACGAATCCAGCGCAATGCGGCCCTCCGCCTTCATCTGATCCCACAGCCGCGTGCCGGGCAGGGGCGTCAGAAACAGCACGTTGAGACTGTCCACGTGGTACCGGCTGGCCACCTCGGAGATGCGTCTGCCGATGCCCGGTTCGTCAACGTCTAAACCGATGATGAAGGAACCCGCGACCAGAATGCCGTGCCGCTGTATGCGCCTCACGGAGGCGCGGAAGTTCCGGCCCTTCACAAGGTTGAATTTCTTGCCGATCTCCTGAAGCCCTTCCGGCGTGGAGGATTCGAAGCCGATGAACACCCCTCTGCACCCGGCCTTGGCGGCCAGCGCCAGAAGTTCTTCGTCATCGGCGAAGTTGATGGTCGCTTGGGCAACCCATTCCTTTCGCAGCTTCGCCTGGACCATGGCACGGAACATGTCCTTGGCGCGGGCGATTTGTTCAGTACGCGTGCCGATGAGGTTGTCGTCCACCACCAGAACACGTTTCTCCCGAATCGACTGGAATTCCCGCACGATATCCGGAATGGGGCGCTGCCGGTAGCGGGCTCCGCTGAACGCCGTCACGCTGCAGAAGCTACAGTTCAAGGGACAGCCACGCGTGGTCTGAATGGCTCCGAAAGCATACCCCCCAGCCAGCAAATCATGGCGGGCAGGCCGGACATCGTTTATCTCGGCAAGCCCTCCGTCATACCGGCGCTTCAAGCTGCCATGCCGGGCGTCCTCCAGGACCTGAGGCCAGATGCCCTCGGCTTCCCCCGTAACGACTGAATCAACGCCCCGCATGACCTCGTCCCGGCACATGGTTGCGTGAATGCCGCCCATGACGACCGGCACGCCCAGACGGCGAAAGTGAGTGGCCACTTCATAGGCACGGTTCGCCTGCGAGGTAAAGGCGGTAATGCCTACCAGATCCGGGCGAGGCATGGCCGGATAGTCCGGTAAGCCGAGATTCTCGTCCACAATCGTGATTTCCCACTCCGGTGGGGTCAGGCCCGCGAGAACCATAAGGCTGAGCGGTTTCCACACACGGTAACGATTCCAGCGGTTTTCCTTGAATTTGACGATGCTGACAAGTGGGTTGGAGGGGTTGATCAGGTATAGTCGCATGGCATACATCCGCTTATGGATCCGAGATTCGTCACTTGACCTTCGCCCAGGCACGCACCGGGCTGCACGTCCCCATTGTTGTCGCCAAGTACCGGCCCTACAAGCCCTCCACCGACGCTCCGGGATCTCTCCCGCGGCCAGGCGTCAGGAAGGCCCGGCGCATCCAAGAAACCCTCGCCACGGTGGTGGACGATCCGGTCGAAGTGCAGAAACTGGCCAACGAGGCGACGGGCGCGATGCTCGAGCGGGCCCATGCCCTGCAAACGCTGCAAGTCAACCAGGGAACGGTCCCCATGATCGACACCCGCCCCAGCTACCCGCGCAACAACCTGCCCGAGGACGCTCGCACGTACTGGGCGGAGCCGTAGCCGTCAAGGACTCGTACTCCATGATACGAACGGAGTCGGCTGCCGGTCGAGCGACAAGAAGCGGCGGAACCAAGGGGCCCGCCGCTCTCCCCTGAACAACCTCGAATACCACCCGAAGTCGCTGCCGCGTGTGGGACTACCACGCATTGGCCGAGAACATCCCATGCCCCCGATTTTCGCCGAGATTTCGAAATATGTCGTTGACTAGTTCCAGCTCCGGTGGAGTAATGCCGATTTGATCTTCGGTCCCTCGCAGATCGTTGTATCCGATCCAGTTATCGTAGACGACCGGCTTCAAAGTGCCGTCGTCACGCGTGTCCGTAAGCTCGATTCCAACGACATCAACGACGGCTGGCGTGTCGCTCACCAGGCTGACGTCGTTCATCACGATGGCGTTGTTTGTGATAGCGGATGCTCCGGCCCCTCCCCATCGGAAGTCTGCGTAGAGCACAATCCCCGTACCCGCGTAACCGCCGCCGTCAGCCGGGTCCACGTGAAGCGTTCCGGAGATCTTGTTGTGGGAAACGATATTATCTTCGACGACTCCACCGCTGAAGTCCGCGACCAGAATTCCGATTCCACCGCCGTTTCGCGTCCGCAGATCGGTAATCACGTTGTGGCTGATATCCCAACCGCTTCCTCTCCAATTGGAGACGGCCTGGATGGTGTTGTCGAAGCTGCAGTGTTCGACGGTCACATAATTGACCGCCGCGCCGTTCATGATCGCGAGGTCCACTGCGAAACTCAGATGGCTGATCGTCGTCCCGTCGCTGCCGGCCAAGAGTTGGAAGCCCATGCTCAGGCCGGCGGGATGCATCGGGCCGCTGTCTATTACCGGATTGCCGACCCCGACGATGTTAACGCTCTTCGTGACCTCCGCACCAGCGCGACTGCCCTTCTTCACTCTGATCGTATCGCCGTCCAACACATCATCACTGTCAATTGCCTCCTGAATCGTCGCAAAGTCTCCCGGTACGTTCCACGCCTTCGTTTTCGCCTGCACCGTGCCGGCGGCGGCAAGACAGAAGACCCCCACCACGACCCAACTCGCCAAGACCGTCAACCGTTGCATGACTGCACCCTCCAAGTAAAGTACACTGCACGACAACCACGCGGACCATCCGCGAGGACTCACTAACAGGATCTTGGTCACCGCCGCCTCCAATTGCAACCCCCCGACCGCCATTCTTGCGACTTTTTTCCATTTTCACGCCCCCTTGCTGCATCGCCCCCCCCATTACGTACTTTACAGATGGGATCTTGATTTTCGACCGCGATCTTGCGGCCTCTCTGACGCCGGAGCGTGCGTCAATCGCGGGGCGGCCGGTTGACCGATGCTAATCTCGATGTGGGTTGCATATCGCAGGCTGACAAAACAGCGGCAGTCCTGCAAGAACTCCGGATCGAGGACGAACTGCAACTCAGGGGTCGTCGGGGTCTCGCTCCGATCCATGGGCGAAATCGAAATGCCATCGTCCCGCCCGGGGTGACGGATGAGACGGCGATTCGTGGTGAGGAATTGCCGTCTCGCTCCACGAGACGAAGCTACATCTCGCGGAGCGAGATGGCTACTATGGAATCATTCCTCGATCCCGCTCACTCGCCTCGCCAACAGGCCAAACTGCCGTCTTCGAGTGAAATCATCAGCCCGGCGGCGGAGGCGGTGAGGCCGTCGAAGATGGGCGGGGCGGCGAGTGGGGCTTCGGTTAGGAGTTGCCCACCGTCGGCCGAGACGACCGCCAGGCGGGCGCCGCGGCGGCCCTCGAACGGCGCGTAGGGGTCGCGCGGGTCGAACTCGTCGGGCGGCCCGGCTACGAACAACCGGTCGCCCGACTTGACCATGCTGCGAATGCGGATCGGCAGCCAACGGGTCCATAGCGGCGGCTCCGCCCGCGTGTAGCCGATCATCTTGTCCAGCCCGAAGGCGTCGCTCTCGAGTTTTCGCACTTCGTCGCCCCGGGCACGCGAAAAATCGGATTGCGGCAGCCACCGCACCGGCGTCCGCGCTCCCGGCTCGCCGACGATCTGCGGTTCGTTGGTGTTCTTGTCGGCGAACAGCAGGTAGCCCTCTTTGCCGGGGAAAAACATCAGGCTGTGGACGTTGCGGCGATAGAAGTATCTTACGGCGAACGTCTGCTGGTCGTCGAAGACCAGCAACTGGCCGGTCTTGGGCGCCTGATTGGCCAGTTGGAAGCCGGGCCATCGCTTCGAGTACATCCAGAACGTGCGGTTGTAGCCCGAGCCGTCGAGCAGCCCGGCCGTCGAGAACAGGTGCAGCCCGACGTCCGTCTCGCCCTTGCTGGAGAGGATCTCCGTGTCGATCTGTTCGAGCGTGGGCGTGAGCTTCTTCTGCCGCATGTAGAGGAACCCGCCTTCGGCCACGAGAATGTCCGAGTTCGCGCCGGTCGTGTAGAAGGAGACTTCGCGATCGTCCATGTCCTCCTTCGGAAAGGGCCCCTTGATGACCGTCCGGTATCGGATCGTCCCGCTGAGCGGATCCAGCCCGAAGACGCGAACGCCGCCGTCGAGATAGGTCGAGCGTCCGGCGGTGCAATAGGCCACGCCGTCGAGGACCAGCACGCTGCCGTGGACGGGCCAGACGGATTCGAGCTGGTCGAACGCCGCCAGCCGTCGGTCGGCCGGCGCGGCGGTCAGCCGCCAGACGAGCACGCCGTCGGCAGCCCTCAGGCAGTACACCCGGCCGTCCATGGAGCCGAACAGGACCAGGCCCCGCCAGACGGTCGGCGGCGAGTCGATGCGGCCGTCGGCGGTGAAGTGCCAGAGGCGGTCGCCCGTCGCGGCGTCCAGGGCGTGTACGGTGTGGGCGTCGGAAGCGGCCACCAGCACGCGGCCGTCGGCGACGACCGCTTGGGTGAGCTTCCCGCCCAAGGCGACCCGCCACGCCGGCTTCACGTCCGCGGGAAGTTCCGCCGGCGTCGAACCACTGCGGGCGGCGTCGTGACGATAGGTCGGCCAATCGCCGCGGTTCTCGGCGGGGGCTGCAAGTTGCACGTTTCCATAGGCCGGACCCTTCAACAGTCGCTTCTCCTCCGGCAGGAACTCCACGGGCGATTCGGCCCTCACCGCCGTGAACCCCAGCACTTTCGAGCCGGGATGGCAGAAACACTGGTCGACGGGAACGTAGATCATGCCGTTGCACGGGAGGATCCCGTATTGGCACGCCCCGCGAAGCCAGTTGTTCTGCGAATGGTTCTCCCCTTGAAGATCCACGAACTCGATCCCCTCCATGCCGGTCATCAGGTAGCGGTCGGTCGCCTTGTTTCGATAGCAGCGGTGATGGTGCTCGGGACTGCGGATCTCGCGGGCGATGACGCGGCGTTTCTCTTCGCCGGTGCGGAGATCGAATCCCAGGGCCATGGCACTGTCGCGGCTCCTGCCGATTTGCGGCTTGCCCGTCTCGTCCGTTTCGGCGGTGATCGAGGCCACGCCGCGCCAGGCCAGGCCGTCGGCCACGAACAGGTCGGCGTTCTCGGCGCCGCCGATCGAGTAGGTCGCCTTGTTCCACAACAGCGCCCCGTCTTTCAGATCGTACGCCTCCAGGGATGTTCCGCCGGAAATCAACACCACGCCGTCGACGGTCACCATGGTTCGACCGCTTGCCGTCTTGAGGGTCGTGCTCCAGAGTTCCTTGCCCGTTTCGAGTTCCCGGCAGACCAGTTCCTGGGACGACTGGTGTACGATCCGCCCGCCGTCGATCGCCAGAAAGAGCGGCCGGATCGTGGCGATGTGTTGATTCCAGAGTACCCGGCCCGACTGCCCGTCGATCGCGACCAGGCGGCCGATACTCGGCGGGTCCTCGCCGCGTCGCTGGGCCGCGTCGGGCGTACGCGGGTGGACGTAGAGCACCACGACGCCGTCGCTGACGAGAATCTCCCGTGTATCTTCGGTCTCCGGAATCGTCTGGAGCGTCTCGCCGGTGGCCGCGTCGACGATGGAAAGCCCCTGGCGATATCCGAGCGTAGTGTAGAGCCGGTCTCCATCGACGACCAGGCGGCGCTGGTTTTCCGAAGGGACGTCGGTGCGTGCCGCCCGCATTAGCGTCCAGTCCTGTCCCGCGTAGCGCTGATAATTCCACTCTCGCCAACCCCAACCCTTCAAGGGCCGCTGCCAAAGCAGCTTCCCGTTGAAGGCGTCGCGGCAGACGAGCGACCACCGGTCGGGCAGCCGCTCGTCGGTGATGCCGATCAGTCCTTCGTCGAAGATATAGAAGATCCGTCCGCCGCCGCAGACCGACGCCTGGACGCCCGAGGGGGTTTCGTGACTCCGCAGCCAAAGCGGCGGGGCGACCCATTGGAGTTGCCGAGGCGGGCCGACCACCTTATCTCTCGCCACCGCGTTGTTCGATGCGTCGTGGAGGAAATGCGTCCACTCGTCGATCTCCTCCGGCCGCGGCTTGACGTGTGTCTGCCAGCCGCCGGCTTGCTTCACGCAGGCCGCGCCGCCCGGGGCCAACACCCGCATCATCTCCTCCAGCGAAACGTCTCCCGGTTCCTCGGCGACGACGAGATTCACCAGGTTGTCGACGTAGGGGAGCGTGGACCCCGGCAGGCGTTCCACCGAAACGGGCCCGTAGAGTCCACGGGCACGGATGAACTCGCGGGCCGGCTCCACTTCGGTTCGATCGACCTGCAGGCCGTGGACCGTATATCCTTGGTTTGCCCTCAGCGCCGCGGTCAGCCGGCCGTCGCCACAGCCGAGGTGTACGACGATGCCTCCGCGGGTACCTGCTTGTTTCAAGATGTCGGCGGCCATCTGCGCCGGATCTTCCAGCGGGGCCGCATACGCCGATGGGCACGTCGACAAGAGCACTGCCAGCAGTGCAGACACGCCGATGATGGTTCTCCTCATGTCGGTCTCCTCGGAAGAATGGACTCCGGTTTCCGTCGAATGGCGATCCCGAAGCGGGCTGCGACGGATCCGCATCTCGGCCGCCATTATACCGGGCCGGTGAAGCGTGCGAAAGTGGCGGGCGTTTTGGCAGGAACCGGCCGAGGCAACGGCGGGCAAGGTAAGCCCGCTAAACGGTGACGTTCTGCGATTCCCGGCGGTTCTGCCGGAGTTCTTGCGAGGACTGCATCGACTTCCGCTTATGGCTGCTTGCTGAGGCTGAAGATGGGCAGCAGAAGGGCCAGCCCGATGGTGCCGACGATCGCTCCCATCACGGCGATCATGATCGGCTCGATCAGGCTGGTGGTCGTTTTCAGCGACGTTTCGACTTCGCGGTCGTAGTAGTTGCTGACCCGCTCCAGGACCATGTCGAGTCGGCCCGACTCTTCGCCCGCCGAGATCATCTGCACCAACACGCTGGGGAACAGCGGGTTGCCGCGGAGGACTTCGCAGATGCGTTTTCCGGCGGTGACTTCATCGAGCACGTGCTCCCAGAGCTTCTCGTAGTAGTAGTTGTTCGACACTTCACCGGCCAGCCGGATCGCGTCCAGGATGGGCACATCGCTGGCCAGCATCGTGCCCAGGGTGCGAATGCTCCGGCTGATGGTGACTTTGCGGGTCATCGGCCCGATCAGCGGCAGGTTGATCTTGACCCAGTCGAGCGCCTGGCGGCCGGGGGCGGTTCGCTTGCCCATGACGAAGGCGACGATCACCGCCACCAAGCCGGCCAGCCAGAAATACCAGTAGCCCAGCAGCACTTCGGAGGCGCTCATCATGATGAGCGTCGGGCCGGGCAGCTTGGTGCCCTTGGATTTGAACAGCGGCGTGAACTTCGGCAGGATGTAGGCCAGCAGGAAGATGGTTACGCCCATGGCCAGGATCATCATGACCATGGGATAGGCCATGGCGGATCGGACCTTGCCGCGGGTTTCGAGTTCCTTGCGGAGGTAGTCGGCGATCCGGTCGAGCATGGGGCCCAACGTGCCGGTCGCCTCGCTGGCCTTGACCAGCGACACGTAGGTCTTGCCGAACAGCTTGGGGTGCTGTGCCAGCGCCGAGGAGAAGTCCTCGCCGCCCTCGACCGCGTCTCTCAAGCCGCCGAGGATGTTGCGCAAAGTAGGGTTGGGCTCCTGTTCGACGATCCCCGTCAGGGCGGCCGACAGCGAGATTCCCGTGTCGACCATGATGGCCAACTGGCTGGTGAAGTAGATCAGTTCGTTCTTGGAGACCCGCCGGGCGAGCAATCCGCCGCCGCCGTCCTCCTCGCTGAGATCGAGGATCTGGAATCCGTCGCGGCGGAGTTGCTGGGTGGCCTCCTCGACGCTGTCGGCTTCGAGGTTCCCTTCGTGGGTCTTTCCCAGCGGATCGCGGACACGATATTGGAAGGTCATGACGCGTCTCCGGCGATGTGGAAGATTTCTTCGATGGTGGTGATGCCTTCGCGGACCTTGCGAAAGCCGTCGTGTTTGAGCGTGACCATGCCGTTGCGCTCGACGATCCGGCGGATGTTGCTGATGCTCGGGTCGAGCACGATGGCGTCGCGCAGTTGGTCGTCGACGATCAGAAACTCGTGTACGCCGATCCGCCCCTTGAAGCCCGTATTGCGGCAGGCTTGGCATCCCACGCCTTTGTAGTAGGCGCTGAACTCGTAACCCATCCGCTCCAGGGTCTTGCGTACGGTCCGCGGCGGATCGTAGGTCCGGGTACACTTCGAGCAGATGCAGCGGACCAGCCGTTGGGCCAGAATCACGTTCAGCGCGGCCCCGATCAAGTAAGGCTCCACGCCCATGTTGATCAGCCGAGTGATGGCCGAACAGGCGTCGTTGGTGTGCAGGGTGCTGAAGACGAGGTGGCCGGTCAGGGCGGCCTGGATCGCGGTCCGCGCGGTTTCTTCGTCGCGGATCTCGCCCACCATGATCACGTCGGGATCCTGCCGCAACAGCGTCCGCAGCGCCTTGGAGAACGTCATGCCGATCTTCGTCTGCACCTGGAACTGGTTGATCAACGGCAGGTGGTATTCGATCGGGTCTTCCACCGTGCAGACGTTGTTCTCCATCGAGCTGATGGCGTTCAGCGCGGCGTAGAGGGTGGTCGACTTTCCGCTTCCCGTCGGGCCGGTCACCAGGATGATCCCGTTGGGAGCGCGAATGCTCCGCTGGAAGTCGCCGAGGATGTCTTCGGCGAAGCCCAGGTCCTCGAGGTTCAACGAGACGGTTCGGGTGTCGAGCACGCGGATGACGGTCTTTTCGCCGTGCGTGGTGGGGAAGGTGCTCACGCGAAGATCGATCTTGCGGCCTTCGAGCAGCACGTTGACGCGCCCGTCTTGGGGCAGGCGGCGTTCGCTGATGTCCATCGCGGCCATGATCTTGATGCGGCTGGTCACGGCGGAGAGCAGGTGGAGCGGGACCTCCAGCGCCTTGTACAAACGGCCGTCGATCCGGTTGCGCACGCGCATGCAGCGCTCGGCCGGCTCGATGTGGATGTCGCTGGCCCCTTCCTTCACCGCGTGGAAGATGAGGTAGTTGACCAGCCGGATGACGGGCGACTGGCCGGCGATCTCCTCCACGTCGCCGATGTCCTCGATGGCCTCTTCGATCAACGTGACGTCGGTCCCGTCCGAACCGTCGATGATGTCGTCGATCACGAAGACCTTGGAATTCGGCAGCGTGGCGATCACCCGCCGGATGTCCTTGGGCGTGGCGGCGACGATCTGCACCTGCATCTTGACCAGGCTGCGAATCTCCTCGATCAGGAACAGGTTCGACGGCTCGGAGACGGCGATCGTGAGCATCTCGCGAACCACGAACAGCGGCATCGCCAGATTCTCCTCGATGTACTCCCGCGGCAACACGTCGACGATGGCCGGGTCCATCAGCCGGGCTTCCAGCTTGGCGTAGGGAACGCCGTATTCGGTGGCCAGGCATTCGACGATCTGGTCTTCGGTGCAGTACTCCCCGTCGACCAGGATCTCGCCCAGCAGCCGGTTGCGGCCGTCCTGCTTCTGCCGCTCCAGCGCAGACCGCAAGTCCTCCTGCGTGAGGTAGCCCCGGTCGACCAGCAGGTCGCCGAGGCGTCGCGGGACGAGACTTGTGCCGTTGCTCTTCATCGGAAACTCTTCACGGCGTCGATGACGCTTTCGAACACTTCAAGCTGCTGGTCGAGCCGCGTGATCTCGAAGATCTTGCGGTTCATCGGATTGGTGGCCGCGATCTTGACCTCGCCGCCCCGGTCGCGCAACGCCTCCTGCACCTTCAACAGCGCCGTCAACCCCTTGCTGTCGATCTCTTCGGTATTGTCCACGTCCAATACCACGTTGTCGCGTTCCAGCGTCGGAACGTACCCTTCGAAGTCCTCGCACTGGTTCGCGCCGAGTTCCTCCGGCGTATGGACCACGATCACGTCGCCGAAGATTTCAGTAGGAAGATTCATGGCCGTGCTCCAAGCAGAACCGATGGGACATCAGTCCTGCAGTGCAGGATTGCGGAAAGCCGACGTTTAGCGGGCGGGCTTGCCCGCCGTTGCTCGGGCAGAGAATCGCCGCTTCCACAACGGCGGGCAAGCCCGCCCGCTAAACACCACGCACTGAAACTAACGTAACTCATTGTTGGAAGCGCGACCAAACCGTCTGCCGACGGCGCTTCAACCCCCGGCCGCTGCGGCAGAGATCGGTTCCGCCGCCTGCTCTTTGGCGGGCTCCTCCGCGTTGAGGATCTCTTCCACCGATTGCAGCAAGGCGCGGGGACTGAACGGCTTGGCGATCACCTTGATCACGTTCCACTTCTCGGCCAGTTCTTCGCGACTGAGTTCGAATCCCTTGGCGGTGAGCATCAGCACGGGCAGGTCCGCGGTCTGCGGGTTGCCCCGCACGCGCTGGACCAGGCCGAAGCCGTCCAGCCGGGGCATCTGGCAGTCGGTGATGAGGATGTCGGGTTTCTGCTCCTCGATGGCCTCCCAACCTTCCTGGCCGTCGCCGGCGGTTCGGACGTCGTAGCCGGCCCGCTTGAGCTTGAACTCCGCCGCCCGAAGGATGTGGATCTCGTCGTCGCAAAGCAAGACTCGTTTTCCCATGGTTTTCTTCCTCGATCGGATTGAAACTTCCTTGGTTCGTTCAAGTCAGTTGTCCGGCGCCGGGCAGGGTGACGGAGAACGTGCTGCCTTCACCCAATTTACTCTCCACCGTGAGGTGCCCGCCGTGTACGTCTTCGACGATGTGTTTGGCCAGCGGCAGTCCCAAGCCCGTGCCGGCGGCCATGTTCTTGTCCTTCTGGACGCGGTAGAACTTCTCGAAGACCCGCTGGGCGTCCTCTTCGCTCAGGCCCACGCCCGTGTCCTGCACCTCGAACCGCACCACCTTGTTCTCCAGGCGGCTGCGCAAGGTAACGCGGCCCTTCTCCGGGGTGTACTTGATGGCGTTGGAGAGCAGGTTGATCGCGGCCTGCAGGAGCATGTCCCGGTCGGCCAGGACGCCCAGGTACATCGGGCTCAGTTCGGAGACCAGCTCAATCTGCTTGGCTTCGGCCGACGGTTGGACGACGTTCAGGGCCTCTTCGAGCAGTTCGTTCAGCGAGCGGGTCAGCTTGCTGACGTTGACCACGCCCGCTTCGATCCGGGCGATATTCAACAGGTTCTCGACCAGGCGTTGCAGCCGGTCGGCCTGGCCGCTGATCACGTCCAGGAATTCTTCCCGCGTTTCCTCGTCTTCCGCGTCGCCGTCGGCCAGCAGCTCGACGTAGGCCTTGATGCCGGCCAAGGGCGATTTCATTTCGTGGCTGACGGCCGAAACGAATTCGGCGTTCCGCTTCTGGAGTGCCTTCTGGTCGCCGATGTCGCGGAGCACGGCCACGGCGCCGCCGGACACCGAACCGTGGGCGTTCGCCTCGGTCGAGTCCGTTTCCTCCGCCGCGGTCGGCTTGGTCGCCGTCACCCGAAACCACCGCGAGTTGCCCTTCTCGTCGGGGATGTCGATCTCGTCGGTGCGGTCGCCGGGCGTCTTGCGGTGAGACGCCGCCGACAACAGGTTGACGAGCTTTTCGCAATGGACCAGTTGGGCCAGCGCCCGGCTCTCCACGCCGCCGCCGTCGAAGTGGAACAATTCCTCGGCGCTGCGGTTGGCCAGCACCAACTCGTCGTAGTCGTCGACGGCGAGGATCGGCTCGCTGAGTTCGGAAAGGATGGTCCTGATCCGTTCGCACTCGGTGGACGCGCGGCGGTAGCGGATATCCGCTACGGCCCTGGCGTGCTCCAGCTCCTCCAACCGCCGGCAACGCTCCGACAGCGTCTCGCGCACCAGCGCGGCGACTTCGGACCACGGGTTGCCTTCCGGAAGCGGCGGAACGTTGATGCTGGTGCCGTCATTGCGCAGGTCGTGGGGATCGAGCCGGCAAAGGGCTTCCAGCTGGCGCTCGACCGCCTGGCGATCGCGACGGCACCGGTAATGCAAGAGGGCCGCCAGACCGCCGGTCAACGCCAGCCCACCGGCCAACAGACCGGTACGAACCGGCCACGCACCGAAGCCCGACACCAACCCTCCGGCCGTGGCGATCACCAGCGCGGCGGACAGGACCAGTGCGGCGGATGAAATCAAGTTGTGAAGCTTCGGACCGTTCATCGCAGGCAAACTCACCGCTGCAATTCTTTCGGCAACTCCTTACATGACGGCTCGCGCAACGCCGCACGCCGCCGGGGCAGTGGAAGAGGGACACGTCGCGACGAGACGCGCTTCAGGTCGAACCGGGAAAAAACTGCCCGGTTCACTGCCGCGCGGCATACTTCGGGTCGAGGGTCCGAGCTTGCCGGAAATGCTCTTCCGCCAGGTCGGACTGCCCGAGTTTCGCCAACGTGCACCCCAGTAAAAAATAGGTCAGCCCGCTCGACTTGTCCAAGGAAAGTGCTTGCTGGAGTGCAACTTGGGACGATTCGAAGTCCCCGAGGCGATAGTGGGCTGTCCCCAGGATACGAAGGATCTGGGCCGAATCGGCGAATCGCTCGTGCGCTTCGTCGAGCAACTCGACGGCCAGTTCCGGTTGGTTGGTTTGGAGGGCCGATACGGCCGCGGAGATCGGAATCCGTGGGTCGTTCGGCCGGATCGAAGCCGCCTCGCGGAAGCACCCCGCAGCCGTCTCGGGGGAACAACCCGTGCGATCCGCACCATCGGCAGAGACGCTTGTTTCGGCCGGAACGTCAACTTTCGGTGCGGTTGCCGAATCGGTCGCGTTATCGACCCGTGAAGGCGACTCCTCGCCGGCCGTTTCCCATGACGCAAGAGAGGACGCAGGCTTGACGATCCGCCGGGGGACGTCCTGCGTCAAGGCCGCCGGTTGAAGCGAATCGCGGGACGTCTCCCGCAACAGCAGCACGTTGGTCAACAGCGCCCAGGCGTCGTGGTGGTCCGGATTGCGCCCGAGAAGCTCCTGCAGCCCTTCTTCACAGCCGTCGACGTCGCCCTGATTCCATTGGGCCAACGCCGCCTGGAACTCGGCGAAGTCCTGCTTTTCGCCGAACTCGCGGACGGCCGCCTCGTTGCGATTCTGCCGCTTGTCGGTAATGCTTTCGGCCGGTTTGTCGGGCATCTTCAAAGCGGCGCATCCGACAACTGCCGCCCATAGCGGCCAAGCCCAGAACGTACGTTTCAGCAGATGACCGATGGTGTTCACTCGAATCTCCTCGTCCGATCGACGTCCGTACGGGGGCCCGGCCGGCCACGGTCCCAAGGATGGGCCGGCACGCCGTTCTGTCCCAACTCGTTCAACAGCCACGGGGCGATCGCCTGGCCGTCGATGGGACCGGGTGCCGCGGTGGGAGCCGATTCGCCGGCCAGCGTGTGGTCGCCCTGCGGGTTGCTCTCGAAGATATCGGTGCGCAGATCGATGGCGGCGCGCGAGAGCGGGTCGAAGTGGATCGAGATCTCCACGAACCGCAGGGCTCGGTCCCGGTCGCCGCCGGCCCAGGCGTTTTGGGCCAGGCGGAAGTATCGCTGCGCAACGGCCCGCTTGCCCAACGGGCTCATCTGGTCCTGGAACACGGCTTGGCGGCGGTGGAACTCGGTGGCCGCCTCGTCCCCTTCGGCGCAGGTCCCCGGCTCGTAGATGATTCGCGGGGTGATCAGCACGAGCACCTCGCGGCGTTCCATCTTCTCTTCCTTGTTGCGAAACGCGGCACCGATCAGCGGGAGGTTTCCCAAGAACGGAACCTGGGTCGTCGTGTCGGTCAGTTGTTCCCGCATCAAGCCGCCGATGATCACGGTGCAACCGTCGCGGACCATGATGTTCGTGGTGACCTCGGTGACTTCCTTGTTGGGCAGCGTGAAGCCGCTCTCGATAGTGACGGAGCCGTCGGAGAGTTCGGGATGGACCTCCATGCGGATCAGCCCGTCGCTGGAAATGAAGGGCCGCAGCCGCAACAGGGCCCCGATGTCGAGGAACTCGACGCTTTGGGTGGCGCTGGTTTCGGTGACGGTGGTGCTGACGTAGCCCTTCTTTTCGCCGATTTGGATTTCCGCCCGGTGCTTGTTGAGCACCATCAAGCGGGGCGTGGCGATCACGTTGGTATCGCCGACCGTTTCCAGGGCCTCCAGGAACGCGCCGAGGCCGCCGTCGAGGAACCCGAACTTCAGCCCTCCCTTGGTGAAGTCGACGTTGGCCAGCGACGCCAAGGGCGTTCCCCAGCCGAGGCGGACGTTCGGCTCGTTGCGGAGCAGCTCGAAATTGACGCCGAACTTGTCCGAATCGTCCAGCTTGACGCTGAGCACCATGGCCTCGATGGCCACCTGCATGGGGCGGATGTCGACCTCGTCGACCACCAGGTCGATTTGCCGAAGCACCGTCTCATAGTCGCGGACCAGCACGACGTCGCTGCCGGCGAAGGCGTCGCCGCCGACGTTGGCGGCGTCGGTGGCGATGCCCACCTCGGCCGGCGTCGAGACGCCCACCACGCCCACGTTTTGGGTCACCAGTTTCGAAATCAGCGATTCCAGCTCGGCGGCCGTGACGTAGTTGGGCCGGTAGATCCGGGTGGCGATCCTGTCCAGGCTCTGTTCGAAGGTGTCGAAGTCGGCCGGCTTGCCGATGTAGACGAAGTTGCCCTCGCGGCGGGCCACGAAACCGGTCGGTCTGAGAATGGCGTCCAGCGCCGTGTCCACGTCCACGTCGGTCAGCGTGGCGTAGACGGTCGCGTCGAGCACCTCGCTGCCGGCGATGATGTTCAGGTTTCCCTGCTCGCCGAGCACCTCGAGCACGTCGCCGAGCTTGCTGTTTCGGGCGTCGATCGAGAGTTTGTCGTCCCCTTCGCCGTCGATCGGGTCGGTGAGGATGGAACTGGTGGGCGTGGCCGCCGCCTTCGTGCCGGCGGGAGCCACGTCGAGCTGGGCCACGTACTGGTCGATCCCCGTCAGCACGGATTCGTAGTCCTTGACGATCAGGAACTCGTCGCTGCCGGCGGACTCTGCCCCGGGCGGCGCGGGCGCCGGTTCTACGGCCTTCTCGGCCGGCTTCCACACGCTGATCGTGCCCGTTTGCGGCGTGAGAAACTGCTCGAGAAACCTCTGGAGTTCGGTCGCCGAAACGTGTTGCGGGCGGTAAACACGGGTTCCGACCTGGTCGGTCGGCTCGGCGAAGTCCGCCTGCGTGCCGATCATGACGAACTTTCCCTGACGCCTTGCCACGTAGCCTTTCGATTCGAGAATGGCGTCCAACGCACCTTGGATATCGACGTCCTTCAGCGACGCCGAGACCGTGCCGGTGACCTTGTCGTTGATGAGAATGTTCAGGTTTCCCTCTTGGCTGAGCGAGAGCAACACGTCGCGCAGGTCGGCGTCCTGCAAATCGACCGAGAACAGCCCGTCTTGCTCGCGGTTGACCGTGGCCCGACCGGTCGGGCGAGGCGAACCATCATCCACAGACGGCAACGGACCGGTTCCACCGAGCGTCGGTTCTTGCGGCACCGCCGTGGATGGAGGGGCAAGGCTGCCCGGGACAGGCTCGCTCGCGGCCTGCCCTCCGGGAAGCACCACGGGTGGTTCGGCCAACTGCGTCCGGGCAGGATAGGGTATGACCACCACTGGGGCCGTCGGGGCCGAGGCGAACTGCGGCGGGTGTGCCGGCTGAGGGACCGCCGGGAAAGATGGTTCCGCAGCATACGCGGGCGGCTCGGCGCTGCCGGTCTTCGCTATGGCGGCCTTCTCGGGTGGTCGTTCCGCCTCTTCGGGCTTCGTCAGCGCGGGGGTCGAGTAGCTGACGCAAACGGCCAGCCCCACGCCCACTGCGGCAAACAGGCCCAGCAACGTGACACGACGAAAGAGGTTCATTGGTCTTCCGTGACGCGAGGGTTCGATTTTTTGGGGCGTTTGTCAACGCGGCGGTTCCACCACCGCGTATATCTCGGTCAAGGCGTGTTTCGAACCACCTTGATCTGTCCGGAATCGGGCGACCCGGCGAGCTTCAACTCGAAATGTTTGCCGTCGCGGCTGAGCACCACTTGCCGGCGTTCCACCTTTTCAAGCCGAAACTCGATCTCCCGGTTGTCCTTGGCTATCTGGACGAGGCTACCCTCCTGATAGGTTTTTCCGTTGATCCGTGCCACCCGATGGTGCGTCCCGACGATCGTACTGGTCAGCTCCATCCCCAGGCTCTTCGACAACTCCTCGGGCTTCTCGATCACCAGCCGTGTCTTGGCTTTGGAGAACGGATCGCGTTGTCGGAAAAACGGATCGACCGCCGACGTTCTCGGATCCTCCTCCATCCATTGGACCAGTTGGTGCCATGGGTATCGGGGTTTCTCGGGCTTCTTCGGTTCGGTTCCGGGCTGGCTCGTCAGGTTGGCGACCGAGGTCGGCGATAAATCGGCGGCCGGCTTGGCAGGCTTGGCAGGCTTGGCTTCGGCTGCCGGATTATCTTTGACGAACAAACCCTTCACCAGGGGGGCCCAGAACCACAATGCCACCAGGAGCAACAGCCCCAGTGCGGCCGATTTCTTGGGATTTCCCGTGGCTTCCCGACGTAACTGTTTGACTAACTTACTCAGATTCACTGTCTTGTGTGCCGAACCGCAGCGCAACCGGGCACTTTGGTTCGACTCCTCTCGGTTATCGGTTGTTCGGAACCCTCGGCCTAATCGGAATTCTCGGGATTATCGGCAAAAACGACCAAAGTTAGCTCGCACTTCACAGATTGCTCATCCTGGTCCAGATTCTCCAAGTTGAGCGAATCGATCCACAAGGCTTCCGGAAGCCCCTCCAGGCTCCGCAGGAAACCGCAAACCTGGGCGAACGAACCGCTGCAACCCACCGTCAGCGGAATCCGCCGGATCTTGCCGTAGACAACGACCGGTTCGGGATCGAGTCGGGTAAGCTCGGTCCCGACGGCCAGCGCCAGCGCGTTGATCTTCCCGTGCAGCGTCGCGATCTCGCTGGCAGCCGGAGCGTCTTCTTGCCAGGCCGCGTTGTAGTCCTCGGCCTTCTTGATCTCCTTTTGGACGGCCGGCAGGGCCGTGGCCACGACGGCGGCCCGATCGATGGTCTCTTGGTACTCTTGGATCCGATCGCGCAACTCGCCGATCGCCCGCTTGCCCGGCAGAAAGAAGAAGACCACGTAGACCACGGCGACCACGGCCACGGGCACGGTGACGATCCAACTGCCGCGGGGGATCTTGGTTTTCATGGCGTCCGTCTTCCTATCTCGTTTCTTGCACGGCCTCTGGAAGAGCCTCCGGAGCGGTCCCTGGCCGAGTTTGGGCCAAGGCGTTCTTGGGCGGTCCGCTGGGGCCGTCCGCCTGGCCGTAACCCGGCCGGACGATCAACGTGGCGTGAAACTCCAACTGGTTGCTCTGGCCGGTCGCCACGCTTTCGATCGAATCCAATTCGACCTTGGCGAAAAGGCTCCCGGCGCCCAACGCGCCCAGATAACGGTGCAAAGCGGCGCTTTCGCTGGCGGTTCCCGACAGCAGGATCAGGGTCTGCATCTTGTCGTACTGCTGGCGCAGCCGTTTCAGGTCGCGCTCGGCCGGAGGCAGCAGCTTGTCCTTTTCCTCCTCGGCCTTGGTTTCCGATCGGGAACGACGCTCGGTCGGTTCGGCCTCTTGCGGCTTCTCGCCGCGGGTGATTTGCACCTGCCGGAAGTCGATTTCGTCGGGCAGCGGCGCGATCAGCGCGGCCAACAGTTGAGTGCGGGGCCAGGGGTGTCGCAAGTAGGTGTAGAGCGCAGCGGTGTCGTGTTTCGCCTTCAATTGCGACTGGAACTCGGTCAGCCGGTCGTTTTGGGCGACGGCCAGATCGTGTTGGGGGGCGATCGCGGCCAGCTCGTCTTCGACCCCGCGTTCGAGGCGGTATTGAGCGAAAATGGCCCCGCCGAGCAACGCGACGAACGCCGCCACGACGACGATGCGCCACGGCTGCGATTGCCGGCTGGCATGTTGCCGGTGGTACTGGGCCGGTAGGAAATCGATGTCTTGCATGGGTCTGGTCAGTTCATATCGCGCAGGGCGAGTCCGGCCGCGATTTCCCACTGTCCGATCCGCCCGGGAGGGAGGGTCGTCTCGTAGGTCCGCAACGGATTACCCAATTCGCAGGACAGGTCCAGCCGGCCTTCGAGCCACTCGCACAGCGTGGGGTTGGCTTCGCCGCCTCCGAGCACGAGCTTCGAGAGCGGTTGACCGCGGAAGGTGACGCTGTAATAACGCAGGCACAGCGACAGTTCCTGGATCAGGTGGCCGAGCACGGGCCGGATCGATTCGTTGATGCTGCGGGTGACCTCCGGGTCGCGCTGGTCGGCGCGGCGGTCGCCGTTGTGGCGGCGCAGGGCGGCCGCGTCGGGCAACGGCATCTTCAGGTGCCGAGCGACGGCCTCGTCCAAGTGTCCCCCGCCGACGTCGAGGTACTTCACGAACATCGCGTCGTTGCCCCGCGCGATCACCACGGTGCTGGTCGCCGCGCCGACGTTGACGAACATCACTCGGCGTTGCTGGTCGTCGTCGCGGCGGAACTGCTTGCAGTAGCAGCGCAGCAACGCGGCCGGCTCGATGTCGATGGCCACCGGCGTCAGCCCGGCGGCGTCGGCCAACGCGAGGATCCGCTGGATGACCTGCTGCCGGCAGGCCAAGAGGATCACTTCGCGGCGGACCGCGTCGCCCTGCCGGACGTCGGCGGCCTCGAGGTATCGGATTTCCGCCTCGTCGCTGCTGAAGGGGAGCCGTCCGGCGGCCTCGAATTGGACGATCTTGTCCAGCTCCCGGCCGCTGGCCTTGGCCACGCGGATGTTCTGCACGAACAGGTGCTCCGCCCCCAGGCCGAGCACCGCGTTGCGGCCGCGAAAGTTGCGCCGCTGCCGGGCCTGGGTGATCGCTTCGACGATCTGCTCGTCGCGCCGGGCCTCGTCCGACGGCCGCTTCGCCGGAAGATCCCAACGCGCAGACTCCAATACGGCCGCCTGTTCGCCGTCGAACTGCAGCAACTTCACCGATCGGCTGCCGATATCGACGCCGATCGGGCTGTTACGGTGCTTGCCGATCCATCCCACCATGGTGCGTTCCCGGTTGTTTCCGTTTCGTCTGGACAGTAGCCATCTCGCTCCGCGAGATGAAGCTTCGTCAGCCATCTCGCTCCGCGAGATGCAGCTTCGTCTCGCGGAGCGAGACGGCTACTTTGACTGTGCCGCCATTCGTCAGCCCCGCCTAGAAATACGTCGACGTCGTCGTGTCGAACTCCTCTTCTTCCAGCAAGTACTTCGGCGGTCCCAGGGCCGAATAGTCGCCGACCTCCGCCAGCCCGGTGATCGGGTTGACCGTCAGCACGATGTAACGTGTCTGCTCGCCTTCGCCGGCGGCCAGCCAAATGTACGTCGGGTCGCTTTCGGTGGTTTCTCCCAGCGGGCCGAACTCCAGATCCTCGGCGCGGCTGAAGAAGGTACCCAATCGCGCCACGGCCGCGATCCGCACCGGCCGGCCGATCGACGGCAGTTCGTCCAGGTCGACGATGTGCTCGTCCGGCGGATCGTCCGGCGATCGAAACGGCGAGTCGGGCAGCTTGTCCAGGGCCGGATTGCTGCCGCTGTGCGTGAGCACGTACCGATTGGCCTTCGCGTCGAAGCGGATCCGGTACGTGCTGTTGTACGTGACCGCCAGACTCCGGCCGTAGGCCAGATCGGTGCTGAGAATCTGGGCCGCCGCCCGGAGCCGGTCGTGAAGCCCGGGATTGGTGTCGGGCAACACGATGCCGGCGAGGATCCCCATCACGGCGAGCACGATCAGCAGTTCGATCAGCGAGAAACCGGCGGTTCGTCGGTGGGGCAGCATCGCGGCACAATCATGGTTTTTCCGGCGCGCTGACGACCACGTTCAGTTTGCCGGAACTTAACAGGGCGTTCTGTTCCTTCAGCAACTGTTTGATTTCTTTGAGCTGGGTGACCATTTCCATCCGCTGCTCCACCGCGTTGGCGAACGGCGGCGAAGCCGGCTGCACGGCGGCATTGGTCGTCCTATAAAAGCTTAGCACGCAATAACATAGGACGTTCGCGGCGATCAACAGTGCCCAGACGGTTCGGCGGGTCATGGGTTTTCTCCGGGGATTGGATATTCGGGTTGTGGGCAGAGTACGCTTTGTGTGGATGGTCTTGGAGAAATCGGCTTTGGGGATTAGCACTACAGTGCAGGATTGCAGAACCTTGACGTTTAGCGGGCGGGCTTGCCCGCCGTTACCCGGGCAGAGAAACGCTGCTTCCACAACGGCGGGCAAGCCCGCCCGCTAAACGTCGTTATCACAATCGTTTGCGTCAAACATGCTGGCACGGCTGGAAGTCGCGGTCTAATCACCCATCCCCTATCCCCAGCCCCCAATCCCCCCTCACGGATTCTCCGTCCACTCGAGCAGGTCCCAACGAAGACCGTCGTCGTCGGAATGGGGCACGTAAATCGGATTGCCCGATTCGTGCCAATGATATCGGGCCTCGGTGGTCTGCGGCTTGATGGTCAGCCGCGGATTCGGGTCCAACCCGTAGTTCCGCTGCAACCATAGCGGGAAGTAATCCGTCGCCGGTTGAGCGCCGCCGCCGGCCTCTTGGTCGAACCGCTCATAGCAATCTTTCCACCACTGCCAGTCCCTGTCCCAGTCGGATCGCCCGCGGATGAAGAAATCCCGCGCCACCACCTCTCCTTGGATGGTCACGCCCATATCGTACTGCTGGTCTTTCATGATCTCGAACTGGCCGCTGACCGCGAGCAGCCCCGTAATGCTTCCTTCGGCACCGTACCAGATCCGCATGTCGTCCTGGAGGATGGCCAGCGGGAGCCGCACCGGCACGTCGGTGCCTTCCAGCGGGGGAAGGTCGACCGATTGCAGGTGGACGTTTCTGCCCCGGATGTGCAAGTCGCCGTTCCAGCTTGCGGCGGAAACAAGCGTTCCGCGGATCGATACGTCGTCGTACAAGTAGACCGGACCGGAGCGGTAGTAGATGCCCAGGGGATTCGTCTGCGGATCGGGCTCCCAGGTCGCGTTCCACTGATTCTGGTGGAGCACGGGCACGTCGTAGACCTTTCCGCCGGGATAGATCTGGTAAGTCGTCCACGGCCCGGGGTGTCGCCATCCGGCGGCGACCTTCGTGTCCACGTCGTTGGTGGGCACGTCCATCTCGGTCTCCAGCAGCGAGATCAATCCGCCCGGTTGTCGGTTGTAAGGCAAGTCGAGCGGTCCGCTGAACGGTCGCCAATCGGGATGGCCGGCCGATCGCATGGCCTGGAGGTCGCTGAGATAACGTTCCTTGGCGTCGTTCTTCCAGGAATACCCTTCCGCCAGGTCCAATTTCCTTTGGATCCGCACGGGACCTTCGACGCGCAGCGGCACGTTGACCTCGAAGGTGCCCCGGTCGTGTTGATAGAGAGTGTAGCGGGTCATCTCGGACCAGACGTCCGGCTCGGAAGCCAACGCACGTGGGATCAGCCGGACCACGGCGCGGATGCGGTACACCGCCACGGATTCCGGGCGGTTGGGATCGGCGGCGTATCCGGTCGCCCACAGCGTGACGCGATAGGGGAAGTCCGCGTAGTCGGGATCGCCGGAAGAGAGCGAGGGGTCGCCGGTCTTGTACGTGACCTCGAAGCTTTCGTACTTGGCCGGCACTCCGGTCAACGTCGTATCGACGCCGGCCCAGTCGCTGGTGCTCATCTTCTTCAGGGCCATGGTCAACCCGGTGACGGCGGCCTGTCGGGCGGAAACCCGGCGGTCGGAATTCCGGTTGATGTTCAACGCCGTGCTTTGGCTGCGGATGGCCGCGTACGACAGTCCCAGCGTCATCGAGATCAACAGCAACACGATCAGCACGGCCACGCCGCGGCGGGGGCGAAGTCGTTGCGGCGACGCCGAGATCGCGATTCGTCGAGGACGGGAGCTTCTCATTGGTGCATCTCGTAATACAAGGCCGCCGAACCGAAGAAGGGAATCGGCTCCACTGCCGTGGAATCGTCCGCCGCCCGATCAGCCGGCACCAGTTGCAGCTCGGTCCGTACCCACACCTGACGCAGACCGGTCTGCGATCCGAAGATACCCTGCACCCACGCCAATTCGTCCCAGCCCAGCTTGTCGTCTTGATAGTCGGTCCATTCGACGGCGGAAGGGCGCAGACGCGTCTCGAAACGGACCGCACCCCGCAAACTCCCCGACGAGGGCTCCGATTCCGAAGATTGCAGCGTCGCCGCCGTCCGCACCAGACCCGTGAGCGTAACCTGTCGGACCGAATTGGACCGCTTGATCGCTTCGATCTCCGCGATCCATTGGGCTTCGTTTTCTACGGGGGGAACGGTGCGCGTATCGCCGGGGACGGTGATTTCCAGCAGCCGGTTCGGCGCGGCCGGATGCGGACAGAAAACGACCAGTTCGTTGAACCGCGGCAACCCTTCCGCGTCGGCCGGGCGGCCTTCGGGGCGCCAAACGACCAGCGTGTCGGGGAATCGCCAGGAGCCCGCCTCGTCGGCCAAAACGATCGCGCCGGGGAATTGCTCGCTGGCCGACGCCTGCCGCACCGCGGCGGCGATCCGTTCCAGCGCCACCCGGGCGTGTTGGGTCACGGTGGAATAGTCTTCCGCATACTGGTACGTCTCCTGAACGCCCTTGGACAACACGCCCAGCGTGCCGACCACCATGGCCAGGATCGTCATGGCGGCCATCAATTCGACCAGGGTCAGGCCGGCCGGCGCGCGTGTCGAAAGTAGCCGTCTCGCTCCGCGAGACGAAGCCTCATCTTGCGGAGCAAGATGGCTACAAACGTGCGTGCGGCGTAAAACGCTAAAGCGGTGGAACATAGGCTACCACCCGTCGCAGTTTGGCCAATTCCCGGCTGCCCCGCTCGGGATCGTCGTGGAGGATGCGAACTTCGATCACGCGATAATCGCTCGTTTGCGGGAAGGGCAGACGTTTGGTCAAGTCGGTCTCGTCGACGTAGTAAACGTCGACCTCCTGCCGCCAATGGTCGAAGATCCGAGTGGAGGCGTGCAAGGCCGGATGACGTTTGTCCCCTTCGCCGTCGTCGATGCCCAGCGTAATTCCCCAGGGATCCTCCGGCGGTCCGGTTCTCCATTCGTCGAAGTCGTCGATATCGTCGTAGCGCTCCCTGCCCGAACCTTGTTGCTCGTAAGACGACGGGCCCAGGTCGATCTGGCGCCCGTCCACGCCGATGGCGTGATAGCGGTTGCCGGCGACCTCGTCCATCAACTGCTGGGCCATGCCGTTGGCGATCGACTGGTAGAGGCCCTCGTCGGTCGTCTGCAGCGTCGTGGTGGTTCCCAGCAGAAGGATGCTGCCTGCCAGCGCGGTGATCGAAACGGCCACCAGGGCCTCGATCAGGGTGAAGCCGGCGGGTGCCGGCACGCGGCGTTGGTTGGGCGAGCGAGTCATGGTTCTTCGTCGGCCCCGAGCACCCGAGGAAAAAAAGACGCGGCGGGGTCCCCTCTAGCTCCCAGCTCTCCCCGCCGCGCCGGTGACCAACGCCCCTCCCCAAGGCGCGGGTGCATGAAACTATAGGTTGCGCGCGACGCGTGTCAAACATTCTGGCGGCGAGTCGTCCGAGGTGTGCGAACTCGGCGGGGAGCGTGCGACACTTGCCGCGGAAATGCGCGTCGAACGACGTGTGCGGCGTTGCCGATTCGCTGCGCCCGGTGTGCGGCGGACAACACGTGTGCTCGGGTGCAACGGACCGACGTTGAGTTTTGGCAACGTCCATCCCCGTAAAGATGCTTTCGGCAAGAATAGTAGCCGTCTCGCTCCGCGAGACGAAGCCTCATTTCGCAGGGCTTCATCTCGCGGAGCGAGATGGCTACTATGCGCGCTAACCCAGCCAATCCAGCCCCACGTCCAGGCAAACGGCCGAATGGGTCAACGCGCCGACGCTGATGCGGTCCACGCCAGCCGCGGCGATCCGGCCGACCGTCTCGAGCGTCACGCCTCCGGAGGCCTCCAGCTCCACCGCCGGACTACAGGCGTCGCGCCGGACCACCGCCTCGCGCAGCTCCGCCGGGCTCATGTTGTCCAACAACACGATGTCCGGACCCGCCGGCAGAACCTCGTCGAGCTGCGAAAGCGTGTCCACCTCGATCTCGACGATCATCCGCGAGCGGGCCGGCTCGGCGGCACGCTGCTCGACGAACCGCCTGGCACGGGCGACCGCCTCGGCCGGGGTGTATCGCGCCGGACCCTCCGCGGGGGAAGGCGATTTCGCGGAAGTCCCACGGCCCAGGGCCAGGTGGTTGTCCTTGATCAACACCGCCTCGAAGAGCCCCTGGCGATGGTTCCAGCCGCCGCCGCAGCGCACGGCGTATTTCTCCAGTCGCCGCCAGCCGGGCGTGGTCTTCCGCGTGTCGTAGATCCGCGCCTTGGTTCCGGCCACGGCCTCGACGTACTTGCCCGTCAGCGTGGCGATGCCGGAGAGTCGCCCCAGCAGATTCAGCAGAATCCGCTCGGCGGCGAGGATTCCCCGCGCCGGACCTTCGATCACTCCGATGCGATCTCCCGGCCGGACGGTATCGCCGTCTTCGGCCTCGGGCGACCAGCACAGCCGCGGCTCGATTTCCCCAAGCGTGGTTTCCACGCCGGGCAAACCGGCGACAATACCCGGTTCCCTCGCCACGACCGCCGCCTTCCCGACGGCGTCCTCCGGCACCAGCGCCCGGGTGGTCCAATCGCCGTCCTGGTCCAGGTCTTCACGGATCGCCAGCCGAAGGATCGCCCGCCACTGCTGGCACAGTTGGTCGTCCCAGACGATCTGATGGAATTCTTTGCTCAACGTGATTCTTGCCCCGTGATTTCCTCGAACGCCTCCAGCAGCGGATCGTCGATCGACTTCATGATCTGGTGCATCCGGCCGCGGAGGTTATCGATCTCTGCCTGGTACTGCGGGTCGTCGATCAGGTTCCTGAGCGCGCAGGGATCGTTCTGGTAATCGTAGAACTCTTCGACCACGCGATACTGGAACAGCTTCACCCGGGCGGCCAAGGCCGGGTCGCCCTGGGCCGCAAGCTGCATCGCCCGAAAGGTCAGGCCGCTTTGCGATTCGTTCTTGAAGACCGTCTCGCCGTCGGACCAGGGGTTGAAGAGGTATCCGAATCGGGCCGTCTGGATCGAGCGCATTTCGAAGCTCTTCCGCCCCGACGTCTCGTGGAAGACCGTGTATACGTGATCGCGCTGGGGCTGCTTCTCGCCGCGGAGCACCGGCGCGAACGAACGGCCGTCCATGCCGTCGACCTGCGGCAGGCCCGCGGCGTCGAGCACGGTCGGCATGAAGTCGATCCCGGAGATGAAGTGCTCGCGATCGATTCCGCCCGGCGCGACGACGCCCGGCCAGCGAACGATCCAGGGAGTGCGGGTGCTGGCCAGGTAGACGTTCGTCTTGGCGAAGGGGAAGGCCATGCCGTTGTCGCTGAGCAACATCACCAACGTGTCGTCCGCCAGGCCGGTTTCCTCCAACGCCTTGAGCACCCCGCCGACGGCCTGATCGCAACGATGCACGGCCGTAAAGTACTGAGCCACCTCTTCCCGTACGTCCGGAATATCGGGCAGGAAACCGGGCACCTCGACCTCCTCGGGCCGGATCACCCGGGTGACGCCGGGAGACGAACCGGCGCGGCGCGGCGTCCCTTCCTTACCGGCCGTCTTCTGCTGTTGCTGCGCGCTGCGCGGGAACGGGCGGTGTGGGTCCTGCGAGTTGGCCATCAGGAAGAACGGCTTGCCCTGTGCCTTGGCCTGCTCGAAGAACGCCTTGGCGTGCTGGTAGAACAGTTTCGGATCGCGGCCGGCTCCCAGTTGTCCCGCATCGACGACCACGTCCCAGCAGAACTTGCTCTGCGGAGCCAGGTGCGGCACCTTGGCCATGATGCCCTGGAAGTAATCGGCCCGATCGAGCGATTCCTGCAACGTGGGCACATCGGTGCGGATCGGCTGGAAACCTCGCCCGCCGTTGCGGTCCGGATACCGCCCGGTCATCAACACCTCGCGGCACGGCTGGCAGACGGCGATCGTCACGTGTCCGTGCGTGAAGAGCATTCCCTCCCGGGCGAGTTTGTCGATATTGGGCGTAATCTGCGGGATCTTGCACCCGGTCGCGCCCAGCGAATCCCAGTTCATGTCGTCGACGGTGATCAGCAGGACGTTGGGCCGCCGGTCCTCCGCCGCGCCGGCCGGTGCGCCGTCCGTGGCTACGCAACAGACCACGGCGGCAAGAGCAAGTGCCGTGATAAGACCACGGCGGAAACAACGCGGCAATACGGCTGGGAAGATCGTCATGATGTCTCCTTGCAAGGGACCGGGATAGCCGCCTGGTTCGCGGCGTTATGTTGGTTTCAACGCACTGTGTTTAGCGGGCGGGCTTGCCCGCCGTTATAGAAATAGAAGTAGCGTTTCTCTGCCCGCGCAACGACGAGCAACGGCGGGCAAGCCCGCCCGCTAAACGTCAACTTTCTGCAATCCAGTGTTGGAGGATTGATCCGCCGAATCGCGACTTCGCTTTTCGACGCCCCTATTGCTCCGGCTCGACGAGCCGGCACTCGAGTTCCGGTGAGATCGGCCACGGCTCTGCCCCGAGCCGGTACTGAAAACTCACGCCATAGCGGTTCTCCCGCGGCACCGGGAGTTCGAACGCCCGGCCGTCCGGTGCCTCGCCGACCAGCGCGAGATACTTCGGCTGCTCGAACGATTCGATCCGCACGTTCTTGACCACCACCAACTGACTCTGGCCGGGCAGGACCACCAGGGGCTCCAAACCGTCCACGCCGGCGTAGTCGATCTCGACCGGC
>DATLAN010000027.1:0-5155 GCA_035527455.1 Thermoguttaceae bacterium | reverse complement strand
CCAGGAATTCACGGGCCCCTTGAGCCAAAACGCCGAGCAGCGGATCGCCCAATTCGATCGGGCCGTGGAGGGCCTGGCCGAGTTGATGACGAACATGCAGACGTTCAGCCGAAACCTCAACGACGAGAGCGGCACGCTCGGTCAGTTGGTCAAGAATCCGGAACTCTACAACAATCTCAGCCAGGCCGCCCGGAACGTCAACGTGCTGACCCGCCAGCTCGAGCCGATCGTCAACGACGTCCGCATCTTCACCGACAAGGTCGCCCGCCACCCCGGCGTTATCGTCCGCGACGCCATCAGCCCGGGCGTGGGGATCAAGTAAGCCAGCGCGCCAGGCCGGAACGTTCTAGCGCCGCACGTCGTAGCAGAAAAGGGTGTCGTGATAGCGGAGGAACAGCCTGCCTTGGCAGACAACCGGATGGGCCCAGACGTCCTTCTGGTCGGCAAGCTGAAAACTGCCCGTGGTCCGGAAACCGTCTTCCGTCAATTCCTGGAGCGTCATGGTCCCTTGTTCCGTGAGGCAGTAGTATCGCCGGTCGGCATAAACGACGGAACCGGGCGGCAACTGGCCGACGTGCGTCGGCGTGCCCGTGGCGGAATCGACGGCCACCCAACCCTCGGCGACCCCGCGGCTGCTGGCGCCGCAGAGACGGCCGTCGGCGCACACCAGGCCGCCGTGGCTCACCTTCAGGTCTGCAGACCAGGCCCTGTCGGCCGGCACACCGTCGAATCGCACGCCGTACATCCCGCCGAACTCGCGGCTGGCGTTCGTGAAAATCAACCGGTCGTTCCAGAGAATCGGCGTGGTCACGATCGTGGTCTTCGGGTCCAGGTGCCTCATCTTCCAGCAGAGTTCGCCGCTGTCGGCATCGACCGCGAAGGCGTGCAATGCTCCGCCATGGACCAGCAGACGCCGCTGACCCACGGCGATGAGAACCGGAGACGCGTAAGACGGCTGCTCCTCGTCGAGTGGCGGACTGGCCCAGACCGTCGCACCGGTGCGTTTGTCGAGCGCCGCCATGAGCCCTTTCGCTCCGGCCGGCGTCACGAACACGCGGTCGCCGTCGATCAGCAGCGACTCGCAGATACCCCAGGTGATGTTCTGCGCCTCGAAGCGCTCGAGCACGTTGACCGCCCACACCTCGGTTCCCGTGGCCGCGTCCAGGCAAACGATCCGGCCGTGCGCGTTGATGTGATACAACTTGCCGTCGTCGTAAGTGCACGACGCGCGGGCGCCCGGATACGAACGCTGCCACGCGGCGCCGTTGGTCGACCGCCAGCGGAGCGAGCCGTCCAGCGAAAAAGCGTGAATGACCAGGTCGCCTTCTTCATCGCCGGTCACGTAGAGGGTGTCGTTGACGACGATCGGCGACGAGTAGCCCCTGCCGATTCCGGAGATCTTCCCGAGGCATTTCGGTCCGCCGGGAGGCCATGACGGTAGGAGGCCCGTTTCCTCGCTGATGCCGTCGCGGCGAGGACCGCGCCATTGCGGCCAGTCGGGCGCGGCGGAGCGGACCAGGGTCGGGACCGGCGTCGAAACCGGTGGTTCGCCCGCAACGGCCAAGCGTGTGCTGAGAAAGAGTACGGCGACCCACGCGATGCGGGCGGCACGGCTCGAGTGTCTGCTCACGGGCGTTTCTCCTGTTGGTGTATGTCGCGAGTGACCAGTATAGCAAAGTAGGCCGGAACCAGCGCAGCGCAGGCACGTGGCTTCATGCGGCCTTCTTTGCGCCCGATGCCGGAACTGCGCTGCGATGGTTCCGGCCTACGTGAGAAATGCGGCTTAGAACCGGTCCGTCCGGCCCGACTGCTTCAGGTCGGTGTAGACCTTCGCGTAGATCGGCAGGTGGCGGTAGTAGACCTCCAGCATGTAGATCTGCAGGCAGGTGGAGTAGAGCCGGCCGCCGTTGAGTTCGAAACGGTCGGTCTGATCCGGGTCCCAACTGCCCGCCTCCCGGCCGCTTTGGACCTGGTGCCGGGGCACTTCCTCGCGCATCACGTCGTTCCAGCGCTTCCAGACTTCGCCTTCCATGTGGTGGGCCACCTGCGTGGCGTAGTACCAAAAGTACGTGTTCCGCCTCGGACCGTAGTCGATCAGATTATTGGGATGGGTGATCCACTCCGCGCCCTCGACCAGCCGCTCGTCGTCGCGGGCCCAGCCGATGTACTGCCGGCAAAGCAACGCTTCGGCCGTCATGGGCAGAGTGATCTGCTCGCCCTTGAGATACGGATAGCGGCTGCCGCCGAACGCCGGGTCCTGCACGTTGTCGAGGAACCGCATCACGCGGGTGAAGTGGTCTTCGGGCACCTCCAGGCCGCCCATCCGCGCGCTCTGCAAGGCCATCACGATCCAGCCGGTCACCGACACGTCGCTGCCGGCCTTCGGGTTGTACCGCCATCCGCCCTCGGGACTCTGCGAATCGAGGCAGAACTTCACCGCCCGCTGGGCCGGGTCCTTGTAGCTCGGATCGTGCGTCATTCCGTAGAGTTCGCAGATGGCGATCGTGCAAAGTCCCTGCGTGTAGAACTGCTGGTTGGCGAGGCCTTCGTGATAGAAGTTGCCGTCGGAGTCTTCCTGTTTCTTCAGCCAGTTCCAACCGCGAACGACGTTATCCTGGAAGGGGCCTTTCTTGTGCGTATTGTCATGCCCCTGGAATGCGATCAAGGCCATCGCGGTCGCGGCGCACGGATTGTCCTGCCAATCGCGCACTCCGTTGGTGTACGGCCCGGCCAGACTCCAGGAACCGTCCGGCCGCTGTTGCCTGGCCAGCCAACGCAGTCCGGCCAAGACGGCCTCTTCGGTCTTCTTGGTGCCCCCGTACTTGCCCAGCAGGGATCTCCGCGACCCTTCCTCGCGGCCGCTCAGCGCCAGGCCGGGTATTCTGGCGTTGATGTCGCTGGTGAGCGTCTGGCCGTCGGGCTGGATCTCCAACTCCGGGGGTGCGGCGAAGGGGTCCTCGACCGGCGGCAGATCGCTGATGGCCAATTCCGGCTTCTCGACCGTCTCCATTTCCTCGAACACCGGGAAATCGTACTCCGTTTGATCCCCGAGTTCCTCGGCCCAAATGTCCTCCTTGTCGTCCGTCGACACGATCAACTCAGGCTCGTCGTCACCCATCCCGGTTGCCCACCAGCACAATCCCAGCACGATCAACAGGCCCATGTGGAAGGCCGCGCTGATCAGCCAGGGCGGCGCGTGCTTGATCGCCACCGCGGTGAGTTCTTCCTCCGGTCCCTCGTCCTCCCCCCGTTGGTAGACCGACACCTCCGACGAATCGGTCGCCACCACCACAGGCCGGGCACCCGATGGCTGACTCGGCAAGATAGGCCGGGAAACCTGTCCTGGAGAGACAGGTTGGGCACGCGGAATGGGTTGGATGCCAGGGATCGCTTGACCCTGCGGGACGGGCTGCGCCTGCGGCACAACGGCCTCGGTCTCCAGCGGTATGGCTTGGGGCAAGGGTTGGGCCCGCGGAATTGGCCCTTCGCCGCCAGCCTGCCGATACGGATCGAAAGTCGCCATCGATGTGTCTCCCCGGGCTGGCCGTCCCGTGAGCCAAGCCCTGCGGACCGTGATCCCCTCGCGCCGAAGTGGCGATCCCGAATGCCACTTCCATCAATGACCGCGCATAGAATCCTCCACTATCCCGAGTCTACCAGTTGACTTCGGCAGCGCCAAGCAAGAAGTCCAACCGGGTTCTCCGGACCGAACGGGAGCACCCCGGTGGCCGCCCTTTCTGGGGGAAAGCCGGATTCCCCGACAAAAACTATCGGACGCCTCGACTCCGGCCGAGATTATGGTACAATTACCGTCGGGCATCTTGATCCGGTGCGATGATGATGCCCGCAAGCAAGACGCGGGGTGGAGCAGCCCGGTAGCTCGCGAGGCTCATAACCTCGAGGTCGCAGGTTCGAATCCTGTCCCCGCCACTTTCCGTAAGTTCCGCTGAATCTTGGAGTTAGATACCTGCAGACGGTCGGCAGTGCGGCCTGAAAACCGAGGGCGCAAAACGGTACATACCGTTTTGCACTTTAGGTAACACAGGAGAACCGCACATGCCGAGACTCGTCCACTCCAAAGTACCGCAAGCACCGGGCGTCCGGGCAAGCGGTCGTCACGCTCCAGGGAAAAGACTTCTACTTGGGGCCCTGGAAAAGCAAGGCAAGTCTGGTCGAGTACGACCGTCTGATTGCCGAATGGCTGGCCAATGGCCGGCGATCGCCAATTCCCGTTGAAGACCGATCCGGGCTGACCGTGACCGAATTGATCGCCCGGTACTGGAAGTTCGCCAAAGGGTACTACCGCAAAGACGGAAAGCCCACTGATACTCTTGCCCATATCCGAGTGGTTCTGCGGACTCTCAAGAACACGTACGGTCACACGCGGGCTATCGACTTTGGTCCGCTTTCGCTGAAAGCGGTACGCGGAAAGTTCCTTGAGCCCGGACACACCCGGAAGTACGTCAACGAACAGGTTGCGACGGTCGTCCGCATGTTCAAGTGGAGTGTGGGCGAGGAACTTCTACCGCCCCATGTCTATCAGGCGTTGGCAGCGGTCCCCGGCCTTCGTAAAGACCGGAGTCCAGCTCATGATCACGCTCCCGTGGCCCCCGTGCCCGAGGAGGTCGTCCAGGCCACGCTGCCCCACTTGCCCGAGATCGTGGCCGATATGGTTCGGCTTCAGCGTCTGACGGGCGCCCGGCCGGGGGAAGTGTGCATCGTCCGGCCCTGCGATATCGACCGCACGGGTGACGTGTGGGTCTTTCGGCCCGAATCCCACAAGACGGAACACCACGGCCGGGAACGGCTGATCTTCATCGGGCCGAAGGCGCAGGCGATCTTGCGGCCGTACCTGTTGCGGCCGGCCGAAGCCTACTGTTTTTCGCCAGCCGAGTCTGTCAAGAAGCATCTTGCCGAGAAGCATTCCAACCGGAAGACGCCCCTGCAATACGGCAATCGTCCGGGAACGAATCGGAAGCGACGGCCGAAGAGAAAAGCCGGGGACCGCTACACGCGGGACAGCTACCGCCGGGCCATCCATCGGGCTTGCACTGAGGCCGAGGTGGAACAATGGAGTCCGAACAGGTTGCGCCACTCTGCGGGGACGGAGATCAGGAAGCGTTTTGGCCTGGAGGCCGCGCAGGTGACGCTGGGG
>DATLAN010000026.1:0-2186 GCA_035527455.1 Thermoguttaceae bacterium | reverse complement strand
AGAGATCCACTGGGTCCACCTCAAACGCGACCCGATGGCCTGCGCCAAATCCTTCGAGAAACGGGGAGAAGGCGGGATTCTCAACGCCTACCGAAATGGCATCAAACAAGGGGCCTGCGATTGCGTCCCCCACGAAGCCCGCGACCTCATCCGCACTGTCAACGCCAACATTCGGGAGTTCTTGAAAGGCCGGCCGCACAGCTCGATATTCATCGAACGGGCTCACGAAGAATTCCCGCCTATCTGGAACACCATCGGCGCCGCCGGCGACCTCGAGGCCGCCCTGGCAGAATTCGACACCCGCCACAACGCGAGCTAAGCCCATGCGAATCGACCGCATCGGAATCATCACAACCACCGCTTGCAACCTCCATTGTCCCCACTGTGGCCAGGGACCGCTTCGCCAGGCCTTTCCGGACTACAGCCTTTCCCTCGACGACTTGCACACCCTGATCGACCGCGCCGCCGCCCTCGACGTCCAATTCTCGCGAGTCAGCTTCACCGGCGGAGAACCGACCCTCTGGCCCTCGCTATCGCTGGCCGTCGACCTCTTCCGCGCCGCCTGGCCGGCGACAAAGATCCTGATGTTTTCCAACGCCGCCCGGCCCGAGCGAATCCGCCAGCTTGCCCCCCGCGTCGACCTGATCCGTCTGAGCCGCTACCCCGGCCGCAACGACCGCGAAGTCGACGCCCTGGCCGGCCTCGACCACGTTTCCGTGTGCGTCGGCGCCCACCACCCCCTGCCCACCGGCCCCGTCCCCGACTCGTTACCCGCCCGTTGCGACTGTCCGGCCGTCGGCTATTTCCACCACCGGGTCTACCTCTGCAACCCGTCCGCGGCCCGCCTCTGTCAAATCGGCATGGACCCGTTCGACCCGGCCCATTCCCGCGACGTCCTCGACGATTGGGCCGCCTGGGTCAAGGCCGTCGGCCCGGCCCGCTTCGAGCGGGCGCTCTGCCAAAGTTGCATTTCAAACCGAAAGACCTGGCAAAAACCCAAAACTCCAAAAACCCCGAGCGACTGATGCCGCCCTTCACCGACTGGACCATCTCGCGCGACCTCTGGGCTACACTCCGGCCCCGACTTCGCCCGGGCCTCTCGACCCTCGAAACCGGGTCCGGCCTCTCGACGCTCCTCTTTGATGCCGCGGGCTGCCGGCACACCGCGTTGGAACACAATCCCAAATTCGCCGCGCCCTCCCGGTCCGTTGTCCGCGTCGACCTGGTCGGCGACCCGCGATGGTATGACTGGACCCCTACCCGCCGATACGACCTCATTCTGATCGACGGGCCACCCAAAGACGTCGCCCCACGGGACGGAATCGACCGCGTCCTGGCCGACTGCCTCAACCACGAGACCACCATCCTGCTCGACGACACCCACCGGCCGGGCGAACACGCTCTCGCCGAACGCATCGCCGCGGACCACGGCTACACCCCCCTATTCCACGGAAACGACAAGCGCGGGTTTGCCCTCCTGGAAAAGCCCCGCCGCCCGACCCGCTGGGCAGTCGGAATCACCACCGCACCGCGGCCCCGCCCGACGCTCGAACGGACCATGCAAGCCCTCACTGACGCCGGGTGGGATCGTTACAGCATTTTTGCAGAGCCCGGGGCCCCGCTGCCCCTGGTCGATCCCGACCGGATCCGCGTCTACCGCCGGCCGGCCACGCTCGACATCTGGCAAAACTGGATCACCGGCCTCGCGGACCTCCTGGCTGCCTACCCGGAGGCCGATGCCTTTTTCATGCTCCAAGACGACGTGCTGCTCTGCCGCGGCTTGCGCGACTACCTTGAGCGCGTGCTGTGGCCGGCCGACCACCGGGTGGGCATTTGTTCACCTTACCAGCCCGCCCCCTACCTCGCCGAACATCCCGGGGCCGGCTTCTACCTGCAAAATCGCGGCTGGTACCTGGCCGGTGCCTTGACCTGGATCATCCCCCCGGCCACCGCCCGGAGCCTCCTGCCCACCTGGGCCAATTTTGAGGCCGAACGCCAACTCGACGCCCGAATCGGGAATTGGTGCCTGGAGACTGGCCGGTCCGTCTGGTATCACTCCCCCTCCCTCGCTCAACACCTGGGCCTCGGAAACTCCGCCAGCGGCGACGAGTCCCGGCACAACCTCCGCCGGGCCGGCGATTTTATCGGCCGCGACCGCAAACCCTCGGAGCCCACGCCGTGAAACT
>DATLAN010000025.1:0-2885 GCA_035527455.1 Thermoguttaceae bacterium | reverse complement strand
CGTCCCGTGTTCTCAGGCATTCTCCGTCCCTGCCATGAACCATTGTATCAAGTCTCGGAGTCTCGACCGTTCGGTGACAGGCACGAGGTCTTCCTCTTCGAGTCCGGTGGAAGAATCCCATTTCAGGTAATGAACCTGGCTCGGCGATTCGAATTCGAGTTCCAGAGACTTCGTTCCCCGATGCCACTCCAGTTGAAGCCTTCCTTGTGTCATGGGGACGACCTGAGGAAGGACGGAGAGCCGAATCGGCAACCAACGGATGAACCTTTGCGCGGCCTCAATCGTCCTGGGATTGATCGGCTCCGCACCATATCCGTTCCAATTCGCTTGCAGGCTCTTGAGTTCTTCGAGGTGTTCAATGAGTTCCTGGTTGCCGACCTGGCAGGCGACGAACGTGAGCCGGTTGCTGTCAGACATCTTCTCGCTCTTATGTATGCCGAAGCCTTTGCATCGTTCCCATCATCAATTCACTCCCTTATTCATGCTACCTCTAGCAAGTGGCGTTGACAATACCGTAAACCGGACCAACCGCCCTCAATAGAGACCATCGCCCCCCCTGTGCGCGTGCCTTCCGCTCCGCTGCGACAGTCGAAATCACCGCGGCGGCAGCACCACCTCGAACGCCGAGCCTTGGATCTGCCGAAGTTCTTCGTGGAGGTTGGGGATCCGCGGGTCGGGGGCGACGGAGATCGCCCATTCGATCCCGTTGTCGGCCACGAACATCCCGTATCGTTTGAGGCCCTCGAGGATCGCCCGGACCTCCGGCGAGAAGCCCGAGACGTCGAAGTCCTGCTTCAGCCGCAGACGCTCGCCCATCCGCGGGTAGTCTTCGTTCTCGTGCGGGCTGGCGAAGTGGGTGGCCGGCGACACGTACGCCCGGCGGGTGTTGCGGACCGTGACCCGCATGGCGTGCTCGACGACGCCGCGTTTCAGCTCGTCGTAGCGGACCACCGCCGGAAAGATCGGCAGCCCCGCGGCGTCGGCCGAGGTCCAGCCGTCCGGCCGGAGGTCGTTCGTCTTCAGGTCGAAGATCGACGCCTGGGCCGCCTGCCACCCGTCGTCCGTCCGGCGAAGCACGAAGAATTCGTAGAGCATCCGGTTGATCGGATCGACGACGATCCCGTGGCGGTCGCCCCCGCGGCCGAGCTTGTCGCGCTGCACGTCTTCCAGCGTCAGGCTCGGGCCGTCGTAGTGCCGCTGGTAGTTGACCGGCCATCCTTCGATCGGAATCTCGTCCGGCACCGGAAACGGGCCCTTGTCCGATTCGCCCGGATAATCCACGATCTTCACCTCCACGCGCTGCTGGTCCGGCGGCACCAGCACGAAACCCATGTCGGGATTGTAGCGCATCGGCTTGTCCGCGCCGATCGAGTCGATGATGGCGGCCGAGTTCGGGTGCAGCGGCCAGTCGGAGACGACCTGGTTCCAAGGGTTGTCCGGCGGGAAGACCTCCAAGGCGGAGAGAATGGCGTCGGCCTCGGGCGTGTCGAACGGCACGGGCCCGGTGATCGGCGGCATCTCGGCGGCTCGGATCCGCGCCAATCGCGCGGGGTCCGAGGTGACGCGCCCGATCCCCGTGCCGGGGTTGCCCGCCGACCCGCCTCCCAACGGGGTGACGATCAGGTCGACCGGCATGTCGCCGATCTTGCCGGTGACTCGATACGCCCGGGCTGCACCGGCCCCGACGCCGGGAGCGGGAAGGGCCGGCGCGTCGTCGCCGACCAGCCGGATGTCGCCGAAGTAGAGCGTCGGCGCGGAGCCCTCGTCGCAGGCGATGTACCACCGGCTGACGTTCGACAAATCCGGGGCCGTGCCGTTGACGTTGAGCATCTCGTCCATGCCGATCTTTACGGAGTTCCTGCCCGGCCGAAGCACCACCGGCACATCCACCCGCGTGTCGTAGCTGGTGGTCCGCCGGTGTTTGACGGTCAGGGTGACGGTTACGTTTTCCTGCGCCGGGTTGAAGGCGTCGAACTCCAAGGCGATGAACTGCTTCCAGTCCGTGATTTTCGACACCCGATCGCCGAAGCTGTCGCCGGGCACGTAGACGACCTTCAGGGCCTTCCCGCCCAGTTCGGCGTTCTCCTCCAGCGTCAACCTGGTCGCACCGTCGCTGGCCGTATCGGTGGGCATCTGCCCGGCGGTAACGTTCAGCAGGGCCTCTTGTCGGGCAAAGCTGTCGCCGGTCGGCCAAGCGACGACCATGACGGCAACAACGAACAGAAGACAGGCTTTCATGGCGTTTCCCCTTCGTAGGTCAGGGCTTGCCCTGACGGAATCGAACATGTCAGGGCAAGCTCGAGCTTGCCCTGACGAAATCGAACAGCCAACAGGAGAATCCGTCAGGGCAAGCCCTGACCTACGCACGTTCTTCTTACCTATCGGCGGCCGGTTGGCGGGCGAGCAGCGCTCCTTGCACGGCGGCGATGCGGAAATGCTTGGGCAAGTCGGCCTTGCCTACCAGATCGTACATCGCGGCCGCTTCGGTCCGCTTGCCCTGGGCCAGCATCGCCTCGGCACAACCGAGGCAGCCGTCGGCCACGGCGGCTCGCAGCGCGGGCGCGGCCTTCGGCAGCGACGCCTTAAGCACGTCGGCCGCCTCCGGCGTGGCGATCTTGCCCAGAGATCGGGCCGCGGTCGCCGCCGCGTCGGCGTCGGAGTGGCCGAGCATCTTGGCCAGCGGCTCGACGGCCTTGGCGTCGCGCCGCACGCCGAGGCTGCCGATCACGCCGACCAGCGGCCGGCCTTTCAGCTTGCCCAGCGCCTCGCGCAACGCCTCGTCCACGCTCGGATCGTCGATCGGCTCCAGGGCGTAACGGGCCATGTGCGAGAGTTCCTCGTCGCCCAGCAGCGCGGCCAGCGCGGGCACGGCGTCCTTGGTGCCG
>DATLAN010000024.1:0-5791 GCA_035527455.1 Thermoguttaceae bacterium | reverse complement strand
ATGCGACCCGTCAACGTGACCGGACGCGGCAACCTAATCCTCATCACTTTTTCCGCAGGCGTCGAACTCTGTATTATGGAACACTATATTATGTATGTGTCTCCAATTTGACGGCGACTCCGGCGGACAATCGGCTTGCCGGCGACTCTCGATATCCATTGAGCCCTTCGCTTGAAAGCGTACCATGAGCATCCGAAACCTCGACAAGATATTTCACCCCCAACACGTGGCGGTGATCGGCGCCAGCGACACGCCGACCAGCGTGGGCTATACCGTGTTGCGAAACCTGGTGGGATCCGGCTTCCGCGGCGTGGTTTACCCGGTGAATCCCCGACGGGATTCGGTCCAGGGCATCCACGCCTACAAGGACATTCCCAGCCTGCCGCACCCGCCCGATTTGGCCGTAGTGTGCACGCCGGCTTCCACGGTGCCGGGGATCGTCCGGGCTTGTGGCGAAGCGGGAACCCGAGGGCTGGTCGTGATTTCGGCCGGATTCCGCGAAATCGGCGCGGAAGGGAGGGCACTCGAGGAGGAAGTCCGCAAAGAACAGCAGAAATTCGACGGCATGAGAATCCTGGGGCCGAACTGTCTGGGCATCATCGTACCGGGTATCCATCTCAACGCCAGCTTCGCCACCGCCACGCCGCAAGAAGGGCACGTGGGCTTCATCTCCCAATCCGGCGCGCTGTGTACGTCGGTCCTCGACTGGGCCATCGACGAGGGGATCGGCTTCTCGTATTTCGTCTCGGTAGGAAACATGCTCGACGTGAACATGGGCGACCTGATCGATTACCTCGGCTCGGCCACCGAGACACAGTCGATCATCCTCTACATCGAGTCGATCACCGAAGCCCGGGAATTCATGTCGGCCGCCCGGGCGTTTGCCCGCACCAAACCGATCGTCGCCTACAAGGCGGGCCGGTTCACGGAATCGGCCGCCGCGGCCGCCTCGCACACCGGGGCGATGGCCGGGGTCGACGCGGTGTACGAGGCCGCGTTTCAACGGGCGGGCATCGAGCGGATCTTCGAGATCAAGGACATGTTCGATTGCGCCGAGTTGCTGGCCCGGCAGGAGTCGCCCAAGGGGGATCGGCTGGCGATCCTCACCAACGCCGGCGGACCGGGCGTGATGACCACCGACGCCCTGATCGCCCGCGACGGCAAGCTGGCCCCGCTCTGCGAGAAGACCATGGAGCAGCTCAACGAATGCCTGCCGCCGTTCTGGTCGCACGGCAATCCGATCGATCTGCTCGGCGACGCGCCGCCGGAGCGCTATGCCCAGTCGATGGAGATCGTGCTTAAGGACAAGAATGTGGACGCGGTGTTGGTGATTCTCACGCCCCAGGCGATGACCGATCCGACGGCCACGGCGCACGCGGTGGCCAAGGTCGCCGCGCGCACCCGCAAGCCGGTCCTGACGGCCTGGATGGGAGGGCGCGTGGTGAGCGAAGGGGTCCAGGTGCTCAGCGACGCGGGCATCCCGACGTACAGTTCGCCGGAGCAGGCGGTTCAGGCGTTCATGCACCTGGTCTCCTACGCGCGGAATCTCGAAATCCTCCACGAGACGCCGCGGGACATTCCCCTGGCGTTTACGCTGGACCGGCAGAAGCTGCGAGGCGTGTTCGACACGATCTTGACCGAAGGGGACGAGATTCTCTCGGAAAACGTGTCGAAAGCGTTCCTGGAGGCCTACGAGATTCCCGTCACCAGGCCGCGGGCCGCGCAGGACGCCGAGGAAGCCGTGGCCGTGGCCAAGCGGATCGGGTATCCGGTCGTGATGAAGATCCACTCGCCGCAGATCACGCACAAGACCGACGTGGGCGGTGTGGCGTTGAACCTGGCTTCCGCCGAGTCGGTGCGGGAGACCTTTGCGAAGATGGTCGAGAAGGCCGCCAAGATGCGGCCCGATGCCAACATCCGCGGCGTGACCATCCAGAAGATGGTCAGCTTCCCCACCAGCTTCGAATTGATCATGGGCGCCAAGAAGGATCCGGTCTTCGGCGCCGTGGTCATGGTGGGTATGGGCGGAACGGCAGCCGAATTGTTCCGCGATCGGGCGTTGGGGCTGCCGCCGTTGAACGAGTCGCTCGCCAGGCGAATGCTCGAATCGCTCAAGTCGTGGCCGCTGCTGCAGGGCTATCGGGGCAAGCCGGGCGCCAACCTCGATCGGCTCATCGAGATCATCATGCGGTTCTCGTACCTGGTGGCCGACTATCCGGAGATCAAGGAATTGGACATCAATCCCCTGCTGGTCACGCCGGACGAGGTGATCGCGCTGGACGCCCGCGTGGTGATCGACCGCGACCCGGCTACCCACGCGGTTCGCCCGTACGCCCACCTGGCCATTCGGCCTTATCCCGAGGAATTCGTGACCCAGCGGCAGATGAAGGACGGAACGGACGTGATCCTGCGCCCGATCCGGCCGGAAGACGAGCCGTTGTGGCACGACCTCGTGCAAAGCTGCTCCACGGAGACGATCCGCTTCCGCTTCAGCTACCTGTTCAAGCAGACCACGCACGAGATGGCCACGCGCTATTGCTTCATCGACTACGACCGCGAGTTGGGCATCGTGGCCGAAATCGAGGAAGAGGGGAAGCGGAAGTTCATCGGCGTGGGCCGGCTGGTGGCCGACGTAGATCACGAAGAGGCCGAGTACGCCGTGATCGTCGCCGACAAGTGGCAGGGCCGCGGACTCGGCGGGTTGCTGACCGACTATTGTCTGGAGGTGGCCAAGCGGTGGGAAGTGAAGTCGATCGTGGCCGAAACCACCCAGAACAATGCGCGAGCCCTGGCCACCTTCCGCGGACGCGGTTTCGAATTGCACGCGCAAGAGGAAGACGTCGTGCTGGTCAGGAAGGTGATCCAGTGAGGGGGCCGCGAAAGAACCGATGACCGACGCGCAGTGCGTGGCGTTTCTGCAATGGGCACTGCCCCGGCTGCGAATGCGGTGGCCCGGGTTTCGCAAGGTCCGCCGCCAGGTCCACAAGCGGATCAACCGGCGGATGGAAGAACTCGGCCTGGACGAAGTGTCGCAGTACCGCGCCTACTTGGAGTCGCATCCGGACGAATGGACCGTGCTGGATCGGTTCTGCCGGATTCCGATCTCCCGGTTCTATCGCGACCGAGGCGTGTTCGATCACCTCGGCGACCCGCTGCTCGGGGAACTGGCCCGGGCGGTTCATGCCCGAGGCGAGAGCGAGGTCCCTGCCTGGTGCGCCGGCTGTGCGTCGGGCGAGGAGCCTTATACGCTGGCCATCCTCTGGGGCACGGTGGTGCGGCCTCGCTTTCCCGAACTGCGGCTGCGACTCTTGGCCACCGATGCGGACGAGCAGATGCTGCAGCGTGCCCGGCGGGCGGTCTATGCGGCCAGCAGCCTCAAGGACGTTCCGCGCGAATGGCTGGACACGGCGTTTGCGCGCGACGCAGAGGAGTACGTGCTGCGGCCGGAGTTTCGCGACGCCGTAGAATTCCGGCTCCAGGACATTCGCGCCGAAATGCCCGAGGGCCCGTTCCGGCTTGTGCTCTGCCGTCATCTTGCGTTCACCTACTTCGACGAGGACTTGCAGCGGACGATCTTGCGGCGGATCGCGGAGCGTCTGCTGCCCGACGGGCTGCTGATGGCCGGCAAACAGGAACCGCTGCCGGAAGGACAGCAAGAGTTCGAGTCCTGCAGGGGGAACCTGGGGATCTATCGAATCTCGCCCGGGCGTTGCACCATGCGACACGCCGGGTTATGATGGCGGCGTGGGCATCCGAGGAAACCGAGCAAAGTAGGCCGGAACAAGCGCAGCGCAGTTCCGGCACGCGGCTCACAGGACCTTTGCACATCGAATGCCGGAACTGCGCTGCGCTTGTTCCGGCCTACACCACTTCCTGATAATGGCCATGACACCAACAATGCACACGACCGCAACGTCATCGGTTCGCAATCGACTCTGCACCGTCGGTTGGCAACTGAGTTTGACCATCCTGGCGGCCTTTGCGATCGTGGCAACGATCGCCGCCCCCGCCGCGAGTGCCGAGAAGCCCAACATCGTTTTCGTGCTCATCGACGATCTCGGCTGGATGGACCTAAGCTGCCAGGGCAACCGGCGGATCGACTCGCCGAACGTCGATCGGCTGGCGGAGCAGGGGATGCGGTTCACCGACGCCTACGCCGCCGCGCCGGTCTGCTCGCCCACCCGGGCGTCGATCGTTACCGGCAAGTCGCCCGCCCGATTGCACCTGACCACGCATTTGCCCGGCCGGTTCTTTCCCAAGGACGGGCGACCGCAACCGGCCGAGATCATCGAGGACCTGCCGCTGGAGCACGTGACCGTCGCCGAGCGGCTCAAGGAGGCCGGCTATGCGACCGCGCTGATGGGCAAATGGCACCTGACGACCGGCGGCGGCCTCGGCAAGCGGGAGTTCTATCCCGACCGGCAAGGCTTCGACGTCAATCTCGGCGGCTGTGCGTTGGGCGGGCCGCCGAGCTACTTCGATCCCTATCGCATTCCCACGCTCGAAAACCGCCGCCCCGGCGAGTACCTGCCCGATCGGTTCGCCGACGAGGCCGTGGACTACATCCGGGCGAACCGCCATCGGCCGTTCATGCTTTTTTTGTGGAACTATACCGTGCATTGGCCGATGCAGGCGAAGGAAGACGTGCTGGCGAAGTACGAGAAGCGGGGACTGGGGCCGGGCCTGAAAGACGCTCGCTACGGGGCGATGATCGAGAGCATGGACGCGGCCTTCGGACGCATCGTGGCGGCGATCGACGAGTTGAAGCTGACCGAGCGGACGCTGATCGTCTTCATGTCGGACAACGGCGGATTCGACGGGGTGGCCGACAACCGGCCGCTTCGCGAAAGCAAGGGGTATCTCTACGAGGGCGGGATCCGCGTGCCGCTGATCGTTCGTTGGCCCGGCGTGGTTCGGCCCGGCACCGTTTGCCGCGAGCCGGTGATCAGCACCGATTTCTACCCCACTCTGCTGGCCGCCGCCGGACTCGCGCCCGATGGAAACACGCCCTGCGACGGCGAGAACCTGACGCCGCTGCTAGAGCAGACCGGCGGCCTGAAGCGGACCGAGATCTTCTTCCACTTTCCCAATTACGCCTGGCACATGGACAACCGCCTGGGCAGTGCCGTGCGTCAAGGCGAGTACAAGTTGATCGAGTACTTCGACGACAACTCGGTCGAGCTTTACAACCTGGCGGAGGACCTCGGGGAGAAGCACGATCTATCCAAGCAGATGCCCGAGAAGGCGGCAGAACTCAAGCAGAAGCTCCACGCCTGGCGTGCCGAGTCGGGGGCCTTGATGCCGCGCCCCGCACTTGCGCCGGAGCCTTAGCCCGGATTATTCATGACCCAGGGAATTGCGTGACACACTGTCGTAGCCACGTTCGCCAGAACGTGGTCGTAACCCGTGGGCACGCTCCACGTTCTGGCGAACGTAGCTACAAGCCTATGAATAATCCGGGTTAGCGGGCGGGCGTTCTTGTTGAAGCACCGGTCAGGTGGAAGCCTGCCCGGGTCGAGGGATGTCACCTGCCGTTGCCTCTTCGGCGCCGTAGAACCGTCGGCCGGTTTCCGCCATCTCCTGCAACAGGGACGTGGGGCGGCATCGGATCCCCAGTTTCGCCAAGGGTCTGAGCATCTCGACGATGCGATTCGCTCCCAACGTGTCGGCCCACCAGAGCAACCCGCCGCGCGAGGCCGGAAATCCCAACCCGAAAAGCACGCCCAGGTCGATGTCGCGCGGATCGCGGACCTTGCTCTCCTGAAGGATTCGCGTGGCCTCCAGGACCATC
>DATLAN010000023.1:0-6461 GCA_035527455.1 Thermoguttaceae bacterium | reverse complement strand
CCTCGAATTCCTCGCAATCGACGACCCAGGTTCCCGGCTGTCGGAACCTGCATCGGTCGCCCTTCCTGCAGCTCCCACAAAGACCAGGCTTCACGATCTCTCCTTCGCCAGGCAATCGACAAGGACGAGAGAACTCGCTCCCAGCACCAAACGGTTTTTGACAATCGTTGCGGTAAACTCTGGGGTGGCACGCCCTGAGGAACGAAGGGCGTGGTACGTCGGGAAAACACGCCTTCGTTCCTCAGGGCGTGCCACCCACCCTCACATCCCAGACCTAACGCCAAACCGCCGAAAACGAGCGGTCGCACGGGCTGACAAGCAGCCCGTGGCACCCGCCAATCGAAGATCGACGGAGCAGAAGTCCCGGCTATTTCCGCCGCGCTGCGGACAGGGCGGCCCGCTCGTCCTTGGCCAGATGGAGGACCTGGTGGAACTTCAAGATCTTCAGCAGGTCCATCACGCCCGAATCGATCGAGTGCACGACCAGCTTGCCGTCGGCCTGGCGGAAACTCTTGTGGCAGGCGACCAACCATCCGATCCCGCTGGAATCGATCGAATCGACGCCCTCGAGGCTCAAGACCACGTGTCGGGCGAAGCCTTCCTCGCCGAGCAACTCGCGCATCGGATCGGGGTGCGCGGCCACGTCGCTTTCCGTGATGCGCTCGCTGGCGTGCAATCGCAGCACGTCACCGTCGTCGGAGATTACGGCCAGTTTCATGGGTCGAGCCTCCCAGGAGAATAGACCCAGAATACCCCCCCGGCCGGGGCTTGTCAAGGGGAGCTAAGGCTCCAACACGATTTTTCCCGCCAGCGTGCCGGCCCCTTTCAGCGTATTCTGCTCCTGCAGACGATGGGCGGCGGCGGTGTCCGACAGCGGCATCACGCGGTCGATCCGCGGTTTCAGCTTTCCCTTGGCCATCCAGCGGTTGATCTCCGCGGCGCACTTGCGTTGTTCCTCCGGCGGGGAGTTGAACATGGCGAAGCCGTAGACCCGGCAGTCTTTGACGTAGAACTCGCCGACGGGGAACTCGGGACACGAGTCGCGTCCGGAAATCAGGATCAGCCGGCCGCCGAAGGCGAGATGGCCGACGGCCCGCTTCAGATCGTGCTGGTGCACCGTTTCGAACCAGACGTCGACCCCCTCGGGCGCAAATCGGCGAATCGCGTCGTCGACGTTGCTGGCCTTGTAATTGATCCCCGCGGTGGCCCCCAGCTCGCGACAGATCTTGGCCTTCTCGTCGGTTCCGGCCGAGGCGGCCACTCGGGCACCGATCGCCTTGGCCATCTGCACCACGCAGGAGCCCACGCCCCCGGTGCCGCCATTGACGAAGATGTTTTCGCCCATCTTCAGCTTGGCGTCGCGGAACAGACCCAGATGGGCCGTGATGCCGACCAACGCCACGGCGGCGGCCTGCTGGTCGATGACTTCTTCGGGCGTCGGATAGAGCCAACACTCATCGACCGCGGCGTACTGGGCGAAGGTGCCCTGCCGTCCCAGCAATCCCTGGTTGCTTCCCCAAACTCGATCGCCCGGCTGAAACCGCGTTACGTTCGATCCCACTGCCTCGACCGTTCCGGCCAGATCGCAACCGAGGATGAACGGCATCGGCAAGTCCATCGCGATCGTTCCGGCGCGGATGTACGTGTCGACCGGATTGACCGCCACGGCCCCGACCTTCACGAGCACTTGATTTTCGGAAGGTTTCGGATTCGGCACTTTCCCGAAGACAATGTTCTTAGGCGAGCCGGTCCGTTCGATGTAAGCGGCTTTCATAGGTTTCTTTCCAGCGCAAATGAGGGGGGACGGGATGCCAAGAAAGGCCGCCTCGCTTCCGGCCCTGACGGATCATTCACTATACGTTACACCAGGCGGGCCGGAAAAACAAGGCGGTCTGCCAGAAAAAGCCAGTTTATCGATGGTCCATCCTTCTGTCAACGTTCGTGCGGGTTCGACGAAGCCCGACTCGACCGCTCCGATGACGCAGGAACGCCAAACCGCTTGCACGACAGTACCAACTGTCGTAAACTCAGGGCTCGATAGTCGAAGTTTTCTATGCCTTTTGGTGGAGAACGTCATGCGTTGCAGGAGTGTTCTGTGGGGGGCCGTGTTTTGCCTGTTTGCCGTCTCCAATGCCGCGGTCGTGCTTGCGGAGATAAGGCTCCCGGCGATCGTGGGGGATCATATGGTTCTACAACGGGAGCAGACGCCGCCTATTTGGGGTTGGGCCGATCCCGGCGAAATGGTGGCTGTCACCATCCCCGGCCAATCCGTGACCGCCAAGGCAGCCGAAGACGGTCGGTGGCAAGTCAAACTGGCCGAACTCGAACCGGGCGCTCCGTTCGACATGGCCGTCACCGGCTCCTCCGGGAGCAAGGTCATCGTCAAGGACATTTTGGTTGGCGAGGTCTGGGTCTGCTCGGGCCAATCGAACATGGAATTCCCCGTGAGCCGGGCTCTGGAACCGGAGAAGGAAATCGCTGCGGCGAACTTTCCGAAGATCCGCCTGTTCATCGTCCAGCGGAAGAAGTCCCCCCAGCCCGAGACGGATTGTGTCGGCTCCTGGGCCGAGTGCAGCCCCGATTCGGTGCCCGGCTTCTCGGCGGTCGGCTATTTCTTCGGCCGCCATCTGCACCGGGAGTTGGACGTGCCGGTCGGGTTGATCAAGACGTCTTGGGGCGGAACGCCGGCCGAGCTGTGGACCCGCCGCGAAGTGCTCGCGGCCGATCCGGCGCTCGAACCGCTGGCCCAGCGCGGCTCGGAACTCTACAACGGCATGATCGCCCCGCTGATCCCGCTGGCCATCCGCGGCGCTATCTGGTATCAGGGAGAAGCGAACTGTTCTCGGGCGTACCAGTACCGCACGCTGCTGCCGGCGATGATCGGGAACTGGCGGACCGATTGGGGGCAGGGCGACTTTCCCTTCGGCATCGTCCAGCTTGCCCCGTTCCGTTACGGCCGGCTCGACCCGGCCTGCTGTGCGGAACTCTGGGAAGCCCAGTTGCTCACGCTCAAGAACGTTCCCAACACCGGCCTGGCCGTGACCACGGACATCGGCAACGTCAGCGACATCCACCCGACCAACAAGCAAGAGGTCGGACGCCGCCTGGGCCTCTGGGCACTGGCTACGGTCTACGGCAAGGAAGACCTGGTCTACTCCGGCCCGATCTACAAGTCGATGGAGATTGAAGGCAACCGGATCCGGCTGCAGTTCGACCACGTCGGCGGCGGGCTGGCGTCGCGCGACGGCCGGCCGCTTTCGCACTTCACCATCGCCGGAACCGACCGGGAGTTCCATCCGGCCACGGCGACGATCGACGGCGATGCCGTGGTGGTGCAGAGCAACGACGTAGAGAAACCGATCGCGCTCCGCTATGCCTGGCGCGACGACGCGGAACCGAACTTCGGCAACCAGGAGGGCCTGCCCGCCTCGCCGTTTCGGACCGACACGTTCCCGGGCGTGACCGAACCGCCGAAGCCGGAGTCGGACTGAGCGGGACGGCTCAAACTGTAAGCGGCGAGTGGAAAATGGGGACTGGCTCCGAGCCGCAAATCGTGTGGAAGTCAGGGAAAAGCGCTGCCGGCTCGGTGCCTGTCCCCCTTTTCCACGGAGTTCCAGACTCACCGCCCGAACAGTAGCCATCTCGCTGCAGCGAGACGGCTACTCGACACCAGACCATGACCACGACCCCCGAGACCCTGGCGCACGGCTGGCAACTGCATCAGGCCGGCAACGTCGCCGCCGCCGAGGAGATCTACCGCGGCGTGCTGGCGAGTCATCCGAACGACTCCACCGCCTGGTGCTACTTGGGTCTTGCCTGCCACGACCGGGATCGGCTGGACGAGGCGGTCGCCGCCTACCGCAACGCGATCCGCATCCGCCCCAACTTTCCCATCGCGTACAACAATCTGGGAAACACGCTGCGCATGCAACGCCGGCTCGACGAGTCGATCGCCTGCCTCGACGCGGCCTTGAAGCTCAAGCCCGACTACGTCAACGCCTACAAGAACAAGGGCACGGCGCTGGCCTGGGCCGGGCGGCTCGACGAAGCGGTGCAAAGCTATCAGCAGGCGCTCGATCACGGCCCGGAAGACGCCGAAACCCACAAAAACCTGGGCGTGATCCGGCTCTTGCAGGGCCGGTTCGAGGAAGGTTGGCGGGAATATGAATGGTGGCGGAAAATGCATCGGACCTTTCGCCCCGTCACCGGCCAGCCGGCCTGGGACGGGTCGCCGTTGGACGGGAAAACCATCCTCCTGGTCGGCGAGCAGGGATTCGGCGACACCATCCATTTCATCCGCTACGCCGCCGTGTTGAAGCAGCGCTTCGACTGCCGGGTCGTCGCCCTCTGCCCCAAACCGCTCCTTCCGCTATTGAAGAGCTTCCAGGCGATCGACGAACTGGTCCCCACCGGCAGCAATCCTCCGGCCTTCGACACCTACGTCCCGCTGCTGAGCATTCCGGGCATTTTCAACGACAACCTCGACACGTTTCCAGCCGACGTCCCCTATCTGTTTCCCGACGACAGGTTGGTGGAAAAGTGGAAAGCGGAGCTGGCCGGCTACGGCGGGTTGAAAATCGGCATCGCCTGGCAGGGGAATCCCGGTTACGAGGCCGACTGCTTCCGCAGCGTGCCGTTGGCGGAATTTGCGCCGCTGGGAAAACTCAGCGGTATCCGGCTGCTGAGCCTGCAAAAAGGCGCCGGCGTGGAACAACTCGACGCGTTGGCCGGCTGCCTGGACGTGGTGGATTGGGGAGACCGGCTCGACAGGGATTCCGGGCCCTTCATGGACACGGCCGCGATCCTCAAGAACCTCGACCTGGTGATCACGCCGGACATGGCGCTGGCACACGTGGCCGGCGCGCTGGGCGTGCCCGTCTGGCTGGTCTTGTCCTACGTCCCGCACTGGCCCTGGCAGTTGGAACGGGAAGACACGCCCTGGTACCCGACGATGCGGCTGTTTCGGCAACCTGAGATGGACGACTGGCCGAGCGTTTTCCGGCGGATTGCCGAGGAGTTGAAAGTGCAGCACCCGGCCACCGTGGCGGCGAAGCGTCCCGAACAGTACCACGTTGCCTCGAGCGGCTTCAATCGGCTGGCACGGACGCGGCATGGACTGATGCTCTACAATCGCCACGACGTCTACGTCGGCCGGTCGCTCGACCGATACGGCGAATACTCCGAAGGCGAAACCGATCTGTTCCGCCAGGTCGTTCGTCCCGGCCAGGTCGTGGTCGAGGCGGGCGCGAACGTCGGTGCCCACACGCTGGCCCTCTCCAAACTGGTGGGCGACAAGGGAGCCGTGTACGCGTTCGAGCCGCAACGGGTCCTCTTCCAGACGCTCTGTGCCAACATGGCGCTGAACAGCCGAACGAACGTCCACTGCCGCTGCGAAGCCGTGGGCCAGCGGCCGGATTGGATCTTCGTGCCCGCCTTGAACTTCGACGTCGAAAACAACTTCGCCGGTCTCGGCCTGGGGGAATATCAGTCCGGCGAGAAAACGCCCGTGGCGACCGTCGACGGCCTGGAGCTGCCGCGCTGCGATCTGCTGAAGGTCGACGTGGAAGGCATGGAACTGAGCGTCTTGAAGGGCGCCGCGAAAACGATCGAGCAATTCCGGCCGATTCTCTACGTGGAAAACGACCGGCAAGACCGATCGGCCTCGTTGATCGAGTACATCACGTCGTTGGGCTACCATTTGTACTGGCACCTGCCGCGCCTGTTCAACCCGGCGAATTACTTCGGCAATCCCCGCAACGAATTCGCGAACATCGTCTCGGCGAACATGCTCTGTGTACACGCGTCGGTGAAGACGTCCATCAGCGGACTGCGCCCCATCGAAGGGCCGTAGGTCAGGGCTTGCCCTGACGAAAAAGACGTAGGTCAGGGCTTGCCCTGACGAATTGTGGTCCGACACAGTGTCGTCGTCGATATTCGTCAGGGCAAGCCCTGACCTACCTTTTTTCCGTACGATCGGCTATATTTCCGAGATGCCCGACTATCGACGATGGTACGTTCCCGGCGGCACGTATTTCTTCACCTTGGTCACGTACGGCCGGACGCCTTTTCTCTGCGAGGAAACGGCGCGGCGGTTACTGCGAGAGTCGATGCAGACGGTGAGGGAAGATCGCCCTTTCGAGATCCGTGCCCTGGTCTTGCTCCCGGATCATCTGCACACGATCTGGACACTCCCGCAGGGCGACGAGAATAATTCGATACGCTGGTCGGCGATCAAGGCTCAGTTCACCCGCGACTGGCTGGCTTCCGGCGGTCGGGAGGGCCGAGTCAGTGCGGGCCAGCGGAGACAGGAGCGTCGCGGCTGTGGCAACCGCGTTTCATGGAACACACGATCCGAGACGAATGCGACTTCGAAGGTCACTTCGACTACGTCCACTACAATCCCGTCAAGCACGGGTATGTGGACGCACCGGCGAAATGGCCGTGGACCACGTTCCACAAGT
>DATLAN010000022.1:0-3913 GCA_035527455.1 Thermoguttaceae bacterium | reverse complement strand
ATTAGAGGATCGGCGCCTGCTTTCGATCGATCCGTGGCACAGTTTGGCTCCCGCGGAGGATCCTCTGCAATCAGGCGAGATCCGCGGCGTGAACTGGGAGGACCTCAATGGCAACGGCGTTCGCGATCCGGGCGAGCCGGGGGTGCCGGGCATGACGGTGTATCTGGATCGCAACGAAAACGGAGAACTCGACCCCGGCGAACCAAGCACGCTGACACTACTCGACGATCCGGCAACGCCCACGGTCGATGAAGCGGGAACCTACCGGCTTACCGGTGTGGCCCCGGGAACAAATGACGTCACGGAGATCGTGCCGGAAGGCTACCGGCAGACGTTCCCGCCGAACACCACCGGCAGCGGCGGACTCACTCCCATGCAAGTGCTCCAAAATGATCCGGGGGACCCGTTGGGATTCGGGGCGGGTGATTCAATCGCGCTGAGTCCCGACGGCACTTACGTATACGTGTCAAACTATGGAGAGGCCGCGGTCGGGGTCTATCGCCGACACGCGATCACCAACGAGTTGACCTTGGTTAACGTGCAGCCGGTGACCGGTCCCCGTTCGCTGACCATCAGCCCCGACGGTAATCATCTCTACGCAGCCGGCTACGCCCGCGACACCGTCTCCGCGTATCGCCTGGATCCGCTGACCGGTGAATTGGCACACGTGCAAACCGTTCGGGACGGTGAATCGGGTATCGTCGGGCTGGATCGAGCCAGCGTCGTGAGGATCAGCTCCGATGGCCGTCACGTCTTCGTATCTGGCCGGGAAGCGTTGACGATTTTTCGCCGGGACGCACTCAGCGGCCAATTGACTCAGACGCAAGTGTTCTGGAACGACCAGGCGGAGGGAGACGAACAGTACCTCTTCGGCATTCGCGCGACGAGCCCGGATGGTCGATACGTCTACTCGATCCGCTGGGACACCTTGGCGGTGTTTCTGCGGAATCCCCTCAGCGGCGAATTGACCCTGATGCAGATGCTCAAGGACGGCGAGGACGGGGTCGACGGGTTGGACGAACCGAAAGACGTGGCCGTCAGCCCCGACGGATGCCACGTCTACGTCGCAGGGTGCTTCGACGATGCCGTGGCGGTCTTTCGCCGCGATGCAGTCACCGGCGAACTGGTCTTTGTGCAAGTGCTCAAAGACGGTCAAGGCGGCGTGGAGGGACTTGATCAGGTGAATTCGGTGGCAGTGAGTCCGGACGGCACCCACGTCTACACCACCGGTGGGCAAGATAGCGCGCTGACCGTCTTTCGCCGAAACGCCGTGACCGGCGAACTGTCGTTTGCGCAAGTGCTCACGCGTGCGGAGGACGGCATCGAAGGACTGGCGAATGTGGATTCGGTTGCCGTAAGCCCCGACGGTAACCAGGTCTACACGTTGAACGGCACAACGACCGTGTTCCATCGCGATAAATCCAGGGCCGCCTTTCACACGGTGACGGTCGCACCGAACGAGACCGTGGAAAACATCGACTTCGGCCGCCAGGCCCTGCCGGGCGAAATCCACGGTCGAGCGTGGAACGACGAAAACGCCGACGGTCTGCAGGACCCCGGTGAAGCGGCGCTCGGCGGATGGACGATTTATCTCGACGTCAACGAGAACGGCTGCCTCGATCCCGGCGAACCGTCGACAACGACCGAGTGGGACGGCACTTACGCCTTCACGGGCTTGAGCGACGGCGGCTACAAGGTAACCGAAGTGCTGCAAGGCCAATGGCAGCACATAATCCCGGCTACCGGGGCTCGCACGATCTGGCTGACCGCCGGCCAGATCATCGAGAGTGTCGATTTCGGCAACCACGCCGATCCGGGCGAGATCCGCGGCCTGAAATGGCAGGATCGAAACGGCAACGGCCAGCAAGATCCCGGCGAGCCGGGAATGGCGGGGGTAACCGTCTTTCTGGACCGGAACGACAACGGGCAACTCGACCCGGGTGAGTTGAGCACGGTCACCCGGGCCGATGATCCGGCCACGCCCAGCGTCGATGAAACGGGCACCTACCAGTTCACCGGGCTGGTCGCAGGCGAATACACCGTGGCGGAGATCGTGCCCGAGGGCAACGAGCAGACCTTCCCATCCTTCTACTGCTCTGCCGGGGAGTTGACTTTCCAACAGGCTCTGTGGAACGGCCGCGACGGCGTGGAGGGACTCGGCGGGGTCGATTCCGTGGCAATCAGTCCGGACGGCGCCCATGTCTATACCACAGGGGTCGAGGACGACACGGTCGTGGTGTTCCGCCGAGACGCGGTTACGGGCGGATTGTCGTTGGTTCAGGTCATCGAAAACGCTCAAGGTGACGTGACGGCGCTGGAGGTTCCGCGTTCGGTGACGGTGAGTCCCGACGGTAGCCATGTCTACGTGGCCAGCTACAACGCCAGTGCGATAACCGTGTTTGGGCGGGACCCGGCCTCCGGCGAACTGACCTTTCTGCAGGTTCTCAGGCATGCTTGGAAAGAGTGGGACGGCCTGGAGAAGCCCTACTTGATGATCGCCAGCCCGGACGGCCGTCACATCTACGTGGCCAGCCGAGACATCGACACGGTGGGCGTCTTCAGCCGCGATGCCGTCACCGGTGAGCTGACCTTCGTGCAACTGCTCAGGGAGGGCGAGAACGGCGTGACGGGGCTGAATGAGGTGCAGGGCCTCGCCATCAGCCCCGAAGGCGACTATCTCTACACGGTCGTCTGGGGCCGATTGACCGTCTTCCGCCGGGATCCGCTCAGCGGTGAACTGAGCCTCGTACAAATGCTCCAAGACGGTCAAGACGGCGTCGACGGGTTGGGGGGAGCCAATTCGGTGACGGTGAGCCCCGAAGGAAGCTATGTTTATGCCACCGGTCCCCACGACGGCGCGGTAACCGTGTTTCAGCGTGACGCGTTGACCGCTGAACTGGCTCTCGTGCATGTGCTAAGGGATGACGAAGGCGGTCTACCAGACATAGCCAGGGCACAGTGGAGCAGCGTGAGCCCCGACGGTAACCACGTCTACCTCGCCGGCGGCGGGCGTCTGATGTCGCTTCAGTCGGACCGCAGCGGCGGTCAATTGAGTATCGCGCAAGTGGTCAGGGATGATCACGGCAACGTTCTGGGACTAGCAGGATTGTACACTTTCTCCGTCGCCGTAAGCCCCGATGGCCACCAAGTCTATGCCGCCAGCGGCGCGGACGACGCGCTGACGATCTTCCGCCGCGATAAGCCCAGGGACGGGTTCCACCGAGTGACCGTGGATCGCGGCCAGGTCGTCGCAGGCATCGACTTCGGCAGTCGGATTCCGCCGGGCGAAATCCACGGGATGAAGTGGTACGACTTCGACGCCGACGGTGTCAAAGACCCCGGCGAGGCAGGGCTCGACGGCTGGACGATCTACGTGGATCTCGACGACAACGGCAGCCTCGATCCCGGCGAACCATCGACCGTGACGGACGCGGACGGCCGTTATGTCTTCACGGAGATCCATGCCGGCACCTACACCGTGGCCGAGGTCCCGCAAGCCGACTGGCAGCAGACGGCCCCGCCGGCAGGCACCCATACAGTTTCACTGACTCCGGCACAAATCATCACCAACGCAGACTTCGGCGGCTTCATCGATCCGCCGGAGATCCATGGGACCGTGTGGCAGGACCTTGACGGCGACGGCCAGCGGGACATCGGCGAGCCGGCAATGGCCGGCGTGACCGTCTACCTCGATCTCGACGAGAACAACCGGCTCGACCCGGGAGAACCGAACTCGGTAACGCCGGCAGACGATCCGGCCACGCCGGGCATCGACGAAACGGGAACCTATCGGTTCGCCAATCTAACCCCGGGCACGTACACGGTGGTGCAACTTGTGCCCGACACGTACAAGCAAACGTCTCCTCCCGATCTTCCCGGAACCGGCAGACTGACCTTCAGCCAGATGCTCCAA
>DATLAN010000021.1:0-6089 GCA_035527455.1 Thermoguttaceae bacterium | reverse complement strand
ACGGCCGCCGCGTGGAGCCGGACGCGCGGGTCCGCGTCCTGCAAGGCTCCCACCAACACCGGCAAAGCATCCTTCTCGTGTCCCAGGGTGCAAAGGACCTCGGCCGCGGCGATGCGGACATTGGGGCTGCCGTCGCGAAGTGCGAGCGTCAGTTCCGCCTGGGCCCCTCGAGCCTCGCCGCCCAGCGCCGCCAGCCCCGTCGCCCCCCAATAACGCACGGCCGGGTCGGAATCGGCCAACAGCCCGCGGAGTTTCTCGAACTCGGCCGGCCCTTTCCCGATCCGTTCGGCCGCATCGAGAATCCGCGTCAAAGGAAACGCGTCCGCCCGCCGGGTCATGTCGTAAGGCGAGCCGTTTTGCGCCCGGGCGTGCATTTCGGCCTCCGGCAGCAGGCCGGTATCGCGCGTTTCGACCATCCAGGCGCGAAGGGCGTCGCGCATCCGCTCGAGAATCTCCTGGTGTTCCGGGGAATCGGCCAGATTACATATCTCATTGGGGTCGTTTTGCGTATCATAAAGCTCTTCCGCCGCTTTGGTCGGGCGCATCAGCCACGCCTGCGATCCCTCGAGTTCCCCTTCGGCCGCCAGGCGACGCAGTTCCCGGCGGATGGGCGTCTGTTCGGAATAGGTGCTATGCTGCATCACCGGCCGGTGCGGCATGTAGTTGCGGATGTACTGGTAGCGATCGTCGCGGACCGTCCGGCTGAACTCGCAGACCTCGTCCACGCGATCGCGAATCGCAAAAACGTATTGGCGAGGCGTGCCCGCTCGGGGGCCGAGGAACGCCGTTCCTTGCATCGCGTCGGGAATCGGCAGGCCGGCCAGGCTCAACACCGTGGGGGCGAAATCGACGAAGCTGACCAGCCGATCGACCGTGGTCCCCGGCTCGCCCGGGGCGAGGTGTCGATGCTTCTCGGGAAACCGGACAATCAACGGCACGCGGATGCCCGAGTCGTGCAGCCATCGTTTGCCGCGCGGCAACCCGGTTCCGTGGTCGGCGTAGAAGAAGACGATCGTGTCGTCGGCCAGGCCGTCCTCGTCGAGCTGGTCGAGCAGTTGCTTCACCTGCTTGTCCATCTTGGTGATTTGCGTGTAAAGCTGGGCCACGTTGCGGCGGACGATCGGCGTGTCGGGATAGTACGGCGGCAGCGGGGCAAGCCTCGGATCATGGCGCTCTTCCGGCGGCAGTTGCGCGTTGATCCGCTCGAATTGTTCCTTCGAATAACGGATTTGCCCCTGGTGCGTGGTGGTGAAGTTGAACACGCTGAAAAAGGGCTGCTCCGGTTTTCCGTTCCGCCAATGGGCCACGCCCGACGATTCGTCCCAGGCGCCCGGCGGCGTGGCGAAATTGTAGTCCTCCTTCACGTTGTTGCTGCAATAGTAACCCGCCTCGCGCAGGTACTCCGTGAAGCACCGGACTGCCGCCGGCAGCGGGACGGGACCTCGCAGGTGCTGCGTTCCCAGCGAACTGGCGAACACACCGGTGATCAGCGTGGACCGGGCCGGCGTGCAGACGCTGGCGGCCGCGAACGCCCCAGTGTATCGCACGCCCTGCCCGGCCAACCGATCGAGATTCGGCGTGACGGCGTACGCGTCGCCGTAACAGCCCAGGTGAGGGCTCATGTCTTCGCAGGTGATCCAGAGGATGTTGGGGCGCGAGCCGTCTGTTTCCGCCCCGGTCGCAACTACCGCGGCGGACGCCGACAGCAGGAAAAGAACCGCGATGGGAGTTTTCGGCATGGTTCGTCTCGCATGTGATTGTGGATGGAGGTCGGCCACGGATGAAACACGGATGAAACACGGACGCAATGGAAGTCGCAGGGGGGGAGGTTCGGCAGCCGCCTGGGCCGTGGCCTTAGTGGACAGTACCCAACAAGGGTACTCGGTTCGATCGAAGAACGCAAATCGCGATTATTGGGGAATCCGCCAAGGGCGTCTTTTCCCGGCGAACCACGCCCTTCGTTCCTCAGGGCGTGCCACCCCCAGAATTCACCGCACCAATGCCAAGAACCGTTTGATACTGGTGGGCACCTTCAGCAGCCGTTTCAGACCGGCATCGCAGGCCGCAGGCGGTCCAGCAGACTTTGTACCATGTCTTCCCGGCGGTGCAGTTCATCCCGTACGCTGGCGGTGCGTGTCCGGCGGATCTCCGACGGCAACTCGCTCCGCTCGTGCTCGAGCAACTCGACCACCAACGCCCATTCCGCTTCAGACAGTTCGCTTCGCTTATCCATCGTACCATTCCCCTTTGCCGCCGCACAGAGATGTCGCACAGAGGTAACGTATCCAGTCGGGTGGCACGCCCTGAGGAACGAAGGGCGTGATTGATCGGCTCGCCACGCCCTTCGTTCCTCAGGGCGTGCCACCCACACGGCGGGCAAGCCCGCCCGCTAAACGGTTTTCATAACTTGACTCGTCGAATATGCGCGCTGCACGCGCAGAAATTGCCACGTAAGACTCTAGTGAAGTCTACGCGCGGGTGCTGCGTCGCGGCCAGTCAACAAACGAACACCGGCTAAGCGAAATACTCCACGGCGTTGACGAAAACCTTCAGGCCGTCGCCCACCGGGCCGGCCTCGCCGCGGGTCCAACGGGGGTGATGGGTGGGGTCGATGTGCCGCTCGGGATGCGGCATCAATCCCAGCACCCGGCCGGTCGTGTCGCAGATCCCCGCCACGTCGGCCACCGAGCCGTTGGGATTGTCCGGATAAGCCACACCACCGCCACCCCCGCGCTGCGACACGTACCGCAACACAAACTGCCCTGCCGCATCCAATTCCGCCAATGCCTCTTCATCCCGGGTGACGAACTTCCCTTCCGCGTGAGCGACCGGCAGGTACATCGACTCGATGCCTGTAAGAAAGACCGACTTGGAGCCCCGCACGTGAAGCCGCACCCAGCGATCCTCGAACTTGCCCGAGTCGTTGTAGGTCAGCGTGGCCGCAGGCCCGTTTTCCGCATCGCCGTCCAGCAGCACGCCCGACTTCATGAGCACCTGAAAGCCGTTGCAGATGCCCAGGATCAGCTTGCCGTCGGCCTTGAACCGGGCCAACGGCTCGGCCAGGTGGTGATGGATCTGGTTGCCGAGGATACGTCCGGCGGCCACGTCGTCGCCGTAGCTGAACCCGCCGGGGATGCAGAGAATCTGGAACTGCCCGAACAGATCGGGGTTCTCCAGCAGCCGGTTGATGTGCAAGAGTTCGGTCCGGGCGCCGGCCTTCTCGAAGGCAAACGCCGTTTCCTGATCGCAGTTCGTGCCGGGGGCTCGGATGATGAGGACGTTGGGCTGGGGCATGGAGGGAGTTTCCGTTCACCGTTTAGCGGGCGGGCTTGCCCGCCGTTGATATGCTCACATAAGCCGACGTCCAGACTTCACGGCGGGCAAGCCCGCCCGCTAAACACCCCGGAATCGGCAGCTCACCATCGCAATGGCTCTTGCCACGCTTCTTTCAATGTTTTCAGATCGGCCTCGATGACTAAGGGGATGCCCGTTTCGCCGCCTTCATCGGGGATGGTTGTCGGTGGGCCGAAGATCTCCAGCTTGCCCGTGTCGATGACCTCGCCGATCAGCGCGTGCGGCACCTCGGCCAGGGCCGCTTCGAAGGCCCCGGCCTTCTCGGGCGGGACTTCCACCAGGAATCGCGTGTTCGACTCGCTGAACAACAGTACGGCCGCCGGGGCGTCTTCCGCGTCGGCCGACTTGGGCACCTCGGCCAGCGAGATTCGGGCGCCGAGGTCGCCGGCGAAGGCCATCTCGGCCGCCGCCACCGCCAGGCCGCCTTCGCTCAGATCGTGACACGCACGGACCAGCCCGGCGTCGATCGCCTCGTGCAAGGCCGCGAACGTCTTTTTCGCCCGTTCCACATCGACCTTGGGCACCTGCCCGCCGGAGAGCGACTCGACCAGGGCGAAATGCGAGCCGCCCAGCTCGTTTTTCGTCGGCCCGACCTGGTAGAGGTAGTTGCCCGGCGCTTTGAGATCCATCGTCACGCAGCGCCCCACGTCGTCGACCTGTCCGATGGCCGAGATCAACAGCGACGGCGGGATCGAAATCGGCTCGTCGGCGCCGGCCGGGCGGAACTCGTTGTTCAGGCTGTCCTTGCCGCTGATGAACGGGGTGCCCAACTCGGTGGCCAGATCGTGGCAGGCCAGCGCCGCACGGACCAGCGAACCGAGCGTCTCGGGCCGGTCGGTGTTGCCCCAGCAAAAATTGTCGAGGATCGCGATCCGCTGCGGATCGGCGCCCACGGCCACGCAGTTGCGGATTGCCTCGTCGATCGCGGCGGCCGCCATCCAGTAGGTGTCCAGGTCGCCGTACCGCGGGTTCATGCCGCAGGAGATCACGATCCCCCGCCGCGAGTCGAGCACGGGCCGCACCACGGCCGCGTCGCCGGGCCCGTCGTTTTCGGTGCCCACCAGCGGCTTGATCACGCTGCCGCCCTGCACCTCGTGGTCGTACTGGCGGATCACCCATTCCTTGCTGGCCACGTTCAGCGAGCCGAGGATCCGCAGCAACTCGCCGGTATGATCCCAGGTTTCCCTCTCCGGCAGCACCAGCGGCTCGATCGGGGGCGGAGTGTAGACGGCATCGCGAACCACCGGCGGGCGGCCGCCGTGCAGGAACTCCATCGAAAGATCGGCCACCTGCCGGTCGTTGTATTTCAAGACCAGCCGCCCGGTGGGCACGAACCGGCCGATCACCGTGGCCTCGACGCCCTCGGAAGCGCACAGGGCGGAGAGTTCCTCCCAGTGTTCCTCCGGTACCGAAAGGGTCATGCGTTCCTGGGCCTCGGAAATCCAGATCTCGGTGTAGGAGAGGCCCTCGTATTTCAGCGGCACGCGATCCAGCCACACTTCGGCCCCGATCTGTTCGCCCATCTCGCCCACGGCGCTGGAGAACCCGCCGGCGCCGCAATCGGTCACCGCGTTGTACAGGCCCCGATCGCGGGCGACCATGAGCACGTCCAGGAGCATCTTCTCGGTGATGGCGTTGCCGATCTGCACGGCCCCGCCGGAGAGGGTTTCGCTTTGGCTGGTCAGTTCGGCCGAGCTGAACGTGGCCCCGTGGATCCCGTCGCGTCCGGTCCGCCCGCCGACGGCCACCGCCAGGTCGCCGGGCTTGGGGTGCTTGAAGGACTTTTCGCGGGGAATCAGGCCCACGTTTCCGCAATAGACCAACGGGTTGCCCAGGTATCGCGGGTCGAAATAGATCGCCCCGTTGATCGTGGGGATGCCCATCCGGTTGCCGTAGTCGCGAACGCCCTCGACCACGCCGCGCATTACGCGCCGCGGGTGGAGCACGCCGGGCGGCAGGTCTTCGGGCCTGGTATCGGGTGGGGCGAAACAGAAGACGTCGGTGTTGCAGATCGGCTTGGCGCCCATGCCGGTGCCCATCGGATCGCGGATCACCCCGCCGATGCCCGTATTGGCCCCGCCGTACGGCTCCAGGGCCGAGGGGTGGTTGTGGGTCTCGACCTTGAAGACGACGTTGTACTTCTCGTCGAAGCGGATCACGCCGGCGTTATCGGAGAAAACGCTCACGCACCAGTCCGCCGGGCCGGCCTTTTCGCGGATCTCGACGGTGGCGGCAAAGATCGTCTCCTTGAGCATGTTCTCGAATCGCCGCTCGCCGTCGGGGTCCTGGTAGCGGATCCGCCCGGCCAGCGTCTTGTGGCTGCAATGCTCGCTCCAGGTCTGGGCGATCGTCTCCAGCTCGACGTCGGTCGTATCGCGGCCCAGCGATCGATAATGGGCCTGGATGGTCTGCATCTCCGCCGGCGACAGGTAGAGTTGCCCTTCCAGGGCCAATCGCTCCAGCGCCTTTTCGTCCATCACCCGGATCGGTACGGTCAGCAACTTGAACTCGTAGGGCGAGCCGACTTCCAGACGATCGAAGTCCAACGGGCCGACGATCACCTGTTCGATGGCGTCGTTGGCGAGGATCTTCGAGCAGAGCGGCTCGAGCTGTTCGTCGGAGAGTCCGCCGATCCAATACTTCTTGAGCGTGCGGACCGCGTCGGCCTGGATGTCGAAATCGGCGATGGCCGCCAGCGCGCTCTGGGCCACCGGGTCCATCACGCCCGGCTTGGG
>DATLAN010000020.1:0-11654 GCA_035527455.1 Thermoguttaceae bacterium | reverse complement strand
GATGGCCGGCCAAGAATACCGCGAGTCTTATTTTGAGGACCCGGAATCGCTCGAATCGGCGATGCCGGAGTTCCTTGAGTTCACTGCCGGGCGACTCCGCAACGATCTCCAGCAGGCCGACTCGAACACCGTCGTGGCCGTTCTCGGCGCGGCCACGCTGTTTGGCTTTGTCCGCGTCTCCGAGTTGATGGATGCCGTGAAGGACGCGATCGTCGGTCGGCTGCTGGTCTTCTTCCCCGGTGAATATGAAGCCAACAATTATCGACTGCTCGACGCCAGAGACGGCTGGAACTATCTGGCGACGCCTATCACCGCGACGGAAAGGAACTAGAGCCCATGAAAAACCGCGAGCTGTATGTCAAAGATCCCGGGGCGATGCGGTTGCTCAACAACGGCGTCGCCGAAGTGGCCGAAGTCGATACCGAAGCCCTCCGCCAGACCCTGCGATTCGAGTTGGAGACCTTCGTCTGCAAAGGCGAGTACCAGCGCGGGCTCGTGAGAATCATGGAATCCTTCCTGGGCAACCTCGGACAGCCGGAGCAGCCGCCAGTCTGGGTTAGCGGGTTCTACGGCAGCGGAAAGTCGCACCTGATCAAGATGCTCCGCTACCTGTGGGTCGACTACGAGTTTCCGGACGGTGCCACGGCCCGCGGTCTCGCGTCGCTGTCCACCGAGGTGAACGACCTGCTCACCGAGCTTTCCACCCGCGGCAAACAGTTCGGAGGCTTGCATGCCGCATCGGGCAAGCTGGGCGCGGGGGCCGGCGACAGCATCCGCCTGGCCGCCCTCTCGATCATCTTCCCCTCGGCCGGCCTGCCGAAGGAATACGCCCAGGCCCGCTTCGTCATCTGGCTCAAGCAGAACGGTTTCTATGAGACGGTCCGGTCCCACGTCGAGGCAGCGGGCAAACAGTTGGATCAGGAGCTGCGCCACCTCTACGTTTCCCCGCACCTGGCCGAAGGTCTGCTGGCGGCCGATCCCGATTTCGCCTCCTCGGCCAAAGAGGTCCGCTCCCTGGTCAAGGAGCAATTCCACACGCCCGACGACATCACCGACGACGAGATGCTGGCCGTCATGCGCGACGTGATGGTCGGCTCCGACGGAAAGCTCCCCAGCACACCGTTGGCTTTCGACGAGATCCAGCAGTACATCGCCGACGAGCCCGACCGCAGCCGGCAGGTGTACGAACTCGCCGAAGCTATGGCCAAGCATCTCGACGGCCGCGTGCTCCTGGTCGGCACGGGCCAGAGTGCTCTGCACGACACGCCGCTGTTGCAAAAGATCGCCCCCCGGTTCACCACACAACTCCACCTCTCCGACACCGACGTAGAGACAGTCACGCGGGAAATGATCTTGCTCAAGAAGCCCGATCGGGTGCCCACGGTGAAGCAGACCCTTGATACCTGCGATGGCGAAGTTTCCCGGCATCTCCGCGAAACCGACATCGGACCCCGTACCGAAGATCGCGACATCCTGGTGGCCGACTACCCACTGTTGCCCGTCCGTCGCCGTTTCTGGGAAAATTGCCTGCGGGCCGTCGATCCCGGCGGGACTGCCGCCCAACTCCGCACGCAGCTCAGAATCGTCTTCGAGGCAGCCAAGGAGACGGCCGATGCACCGGTGGGCACGGTGATCTCGGGCGACTTCATCTACGGCCAGATTGCTCAGGACCTACTTCAGTCTAGCGTCCTCTTGCGCGAGATTCACGAGGCCATCGAGGAGCACCGCACCGTCGAGTTCCACTACGGCCCCGAGCCGCCCAAGCCGAAGGGGCCCGTCGTACCGGTGTGGATCCGCGACGGATGGTCCGACTCGCTCAAGTCCGTCCAAGAGGACGCCCATCAGGCCGGCGTGGAGAGCCCCACAGTCTTTGTTTTCGTCGAGCGTCGGCAGGCTGACGACTTGAAGCAACGGCTAGCCGAGTTGAAGGCAGCCCAAGACACGATAGACGTGCGGGGCGAACCTACAAGTGGCCCGGGGAAAGAAGCCCGCCGCGCCATGGAGACACGAAGGGCCAACGCCGAAAGCAACCTGGAGTTGGTGCTCGGCACGATTTTCAAGCAAACCCGTGTCCTTCAGGGCGGCGGCAGCGAGATCGACGGTTCCACGTTGGCCGAGAAGGTTGAGGCTGCGGCCGGGTTCTCACTGGCCCGGCTCTTTCCCAAGTTCAACGACGCCGACGACGCCCGCTGGGACCAGGTTTTGAAGAAGGCCCACGGCGGCGACGCCAACGCCTTGGAGACGGTCGACTATCAGGGCGAGGTCGCCAAGCATCCGGTCTGCTCGGCGATCCTCGGCTACGTGGGCAGCGGAAAGAAGGGGCGTGAGGTCCGCGGCGAGTTTGCCGGCGATCCGTACGGCTGGCCCCAGGAGGCCATCGACGCCTCCCTGGTCCTGCTTACGCTGACCGAGAACCTCCAGGCCGCGCAGAACGAGAAACCGGTGCTGGCCCGTCAGCTCGATCACACGAAGATCGGCCCGGCGAGCTTCCGGGTTGAGAGTCGGCCGTTGACGGCCAAGGAAAAGATCCGGCTGCGTACGCTGTTCCAAACGGTCGGCATTCCTTGCAAGCCCAACGAAGAGGCATTGGCCGCCGGCAGGTTGTTGCAGGAGCTTCTATCCCGCTGGCGGCGAACCGCCGTTGCCGGCCCGACCCGACACCAAGCATCTGGACGACCTGACCCAACAGTCGGGCAACGAACAGCTCGCCTCGATCCTGGCTGCCGAGGACCGGTTGACCGAGGAGGCTCAAGCCTGGGAGCAGGCCGCCAAGCTGGCTTGCAGCCGGATGCCGCGGTGGAAAGACCTCGGGCTGCTGTTGGACCACGCAGGCAGTCTACCGGTCGCCGACGAGGTGGGCCCCCAGGTCCAGGCAATCAGGGAGCAGCGGGCACTTTTGGATGAACCGGACCCTGTGCCGCCGCTGTGCGACCGGCTGACGCAGGGTTTGCGGGGAGCCCTGCAAGAGGCCCATCAGGCGTACGAGCGGACCCACGAGGACCAGACCGGGCGGCTGGCGGGATCGGAGGCGTGGCAGAAGCTGCCCGACGACGATCGGGGGCGGATTCTCCGCAAGCAGGAGCTTGGCGACGTGCCCGAGATCAAGGTGGGAACGCAACAGGAAGTGCTGACGACCTTGCAGAATCGTCCTCTGTCCGCATGGCGCGACCAGCGAGACGCGCTGCCCACGCGGTTCGAGAACGCCTGCATCGAAGCGGCGCGACGCCTGGAGCCGAAGGCCGTTTCGATGAAGCTCCCACCCGCCACGCTGAAGACGGAGGAAGACGTGGATCTGTGGTGGGAGGGCGCGCGTGCGGAAATCGTCGAGAAGCTCAAGAAGGGACCTGTCATCATCGGCTAGACGACTCGCGCGTCGGCCAAAGGTCAGGAGATCGGCATCATGCAAGCCCTCAGCAGCACGTTGCGAAGCCAACTGGAGCGAACGGTCATCGAGGCCCGGGATCGTTCAGAAGAGGGTGCTTGGATGGCGCTGGAGCGTCTGGCGGTGAACAAGGCCGAGCCGCTCTCGCACATGACGGCCGAGCAGCGAGAACTGCGCGTCAAGCTGCGGGCAAAAGGGCGTCAGCTTGGTGACAAGCGACAACAGAACGGTGAACAGGAGATTGACCGTCTGCTGAGCGAGTGTGCCTACGAGTATTGGCACGAGATGCTGTTTGCCCGCTTCCTGGCCGAAAACCAACTCTTGATGCACCCCGACGGTGTCGCCGTGACGCTGGAGGAGTGTGAGGAGTTGGCCGCGGAGGAAGGCACGAACGGCTGGACGCTGGCCGCCCGCTACGCCTCGCGGATGCTACCGCAGGTTTTCCGGGCAGACGATCCGCTCCTGCAAGTTGTGTACGCACCCGAGGACAAGCAGGCGATGGAGAAACTCTTGGCCGGGCTCCCGGCCGAGGTCTTTACGGCGAGCGACAGCCTGGGCTGGTGTTACCAATTCTGGCAAAGCAAGGAGAAGGAGCGGGTTAATAAGTCCGGCAACAAGATTGGCGCGGACGAACTCCCGGCGGTCACGCAACTGTTCACCGAAGATTACATGGTGGACTTCCTCTTGGACAACACGCTCGGCGCGTGGCACGCCGGTAAAGTCCTCGCCGCGAATCCCAAGGTGGATGAAAACGCCCAGAGCGAAGACGACCTCCGCGAGGCGGTGGCGCTACCGTGTGTGTCGTGGAAATATCTCCGCTTTATCCAAGGCAAGGACGGCAAGTGGACACCCGCCGCCGGCACGTTCGACGGATGGCCGAAGACGGCGCAGGAACTCAAATGCCTCGACCCGTGCATGGGGAGCGGGCATTTCGTGGTGGCGATGTTCGAGCGGCTCGTGGCCTTGCGCATGGCGGAGGAAACGCTGGACGAAGCGGCGGCGGTGGCGGCGGTCATCCGCGACAACCTGTTCGGTTTGGAGATTGACCCACGCTGCACGCAGATTGGCGCGTTCAACCTGGCGCTGGCCGCGTGGCGGCGCGTGGGCCATCGCCCGCTGCCGGCGATGAACCTGGCCTGCTCCGGCCTCGCGCCGAACACCCGCGAAGCCGACTGGCTGGCGATGGCCGGCAAAGACGAGAAGCTCAAGAACGGCATGGAGCGGCTTTACCGGCTGTTCCAAAAGGCGGCGGTGCTGGGCAGCCTCATCAACCCGCGCGCCGGCGAGGGCGATTTGCTGGAGGCCGCGTTCCATGAACTCCAGCCGCTGCTGGAAAAGGCGCTGGCGCAGGAGACCCAGGACGACACCGCGCATGAAATGGCCGTGACCGCGCGCGGCCTGGCCAAGGCGGCGGAAATTCTCGCCGGCCAGTTCACGCTCGTCGCCACCAACGTGCCTTACCTCGGGCGCGCCAAGCAGGACGAAGTGCTACAAGATTACTGCGCGCACGTTCACCCTGAAGCGAAAGCTGACCTTGCGACGTGCTTCGTGGAACGCTGTCTCGAAGTCTGTGCCACAGGTTGTAGCACTGCACTCGTTACACCGCAGAACTGGTTTCACTTGCCGACATACAAGGGACTACGCTTGAGTCTCCTGAAGGCCACGGAATGGAACAGTGTGGCTAAATTAGGGGCTGGAGCATTTGAGACTATTGGTGGCGAAGTCGTAAACGTAGCGCTCGTGACTCACAGTTTGAGTCAGCCGGAAAAGGAGCGTTGCTTTGCTGCGGTCGACGCGTCGAAAGCTAATTCAACTACAGCTAAGGCAGATTGTCTACGCGATGGAGAGGTGCAGTTAGTTTCACAGAAAGCACAAGAGAGGAATCCGGGCAGTAGAATTATCACAGAACATTTGGCTGACCATCCACTTCTCGAAACTTATCTTCACCCATACGCAGGAATTAACTGTGGGGACTCAATGCGGTTTCTTATCAAGTTCTGGGAGTTGCCGTCAGTAAAGAATGGATGGGTTCTCCAACAGACCGCCGGGTTGGGTGGAAAGCTATTTGACGGATTGGACTCTGTCTTTCTGTGGGAAGACGGCAAAGGGCAGTTCTTTGAGTTCGTCGAATCGCTTGATGGAAGGCTTGGAGGAAGTTGGAGACGCGGCGAAGAAGCATGGGGAAGAGTTGGTGTCGCGGTTAGTCGAATGAGCGACCTTCATTCACATTTGTTTTTGGGGACTATCTTCGACCAGTCCGTTTCTGTGCTGATGCCGAGCAAAGACGAACATCTGCTCCCGACAGTCTGCTACTGTCTATCGGGGCAATTTCGGGAGGATGTTCGCAAGAATAATCCTGCGCTGGCTCTCTCCACTGCGGTCCTGGCTGAAGTCCCCTTCGACCTGGCGCACTGGCAGAAGGTGGCGGCGGAGAAATATCCGAACGGCTTGCCGAAGCCGTTTTCCAGCGACCCGACGCAATGGCTGTTCAACGGGCAGCCCAAAGGTTCAGACCAGCCCTTGCACGTGGCGGTGGCCCGGTTGCTCGGCTACCAGTGGCCGCGCCAGACCGGTTCAAGTTTTCCCGATTGCCCGGCTCTCGGCCCGGATGGTCTGGAAAAGCTGGCGGATGCAGACGGCATCGTTTGCATCCCTGCCGTAAGTGGCGAGGAGCCCGCGGCCGACCGCCTGTTGGCGCTGCTGGCTGCTTGCGGCGTCAAGCCCGACTGCAACCTCGACGATTGGCTCCGCGACGGTTTCTTCGACGAGCACTGCAAACTCTTCCACCAGCGTCCATTCGTTTGGCATATCTGGGACGGGCGGAAGAAGGACGGTTTCCACGCCCTGGTCAACTACCACAAGCTCGACCGCAGGCTCCTGGAGAAGCTGATCTACACGCACCTCGGCGACTGGATCGCCCGGCAGAAGGCGGGCGAGAGCCGCAACGAGAGCGGCGCCGAAGGCCGTCGACAGGACGCCGAGAAACTCCAAGACCGCCTCAAGCTGATCCTCGCGGGTGAGCCACCCTACGACATCTTCGTCCGCTGGAAACCGCTGGAAGAGCAGCCCATCGGCTGGGACCCCGACCTCAACGACGGCGTCCGGGTCAACATCCGCCCCTTCGTCACCGCCGGCGTCCTGCGCAAGAACCCCAAGATCAAGTGGAAGAAAGACCGCGGCAAGGAGCCCGAACGTCCCAAAGATCAATACCCCTGGTTCTGGGTCTGGGACGAAAAAACCCCAGACTTCACAGGCGGCCCCGCCTTCGACGGCAACCGCTGGAACGACTGCCACTATTCCAACGAAGTGAAGCGCGCTGCCCGATCCGCCAAGTGAGAATAGGAGTGACACACACCATGCCTGACGGCGGCACGACGAACAGCGGCACGGTCTTCGACGCCATCGTGGCATCGTTGATCCACGCGGCGCGTTACAACCCAAACGACCAGGTCCAGCCCACGGTGATCCTGTGGACCGACAACGACCGGCTGTGGGAACCGCTGGTGTCCCGCATCCAGGATCGTTTGCCGCAACTCCTCGTGCTGGGTGACTACGCCCCAGACAAGCGGAGCGGGCCGGCCATTTGGCTTCGCTGCGTGATTGCCCGCAAGCTCCCCGAGCCGGAGATTCCCGACGACGCGGTGCCCATCCTGTACCTGCCGGGGATCAGCCGGCAGGAGCTTCGGGCGGTGGAAGACTGCGCTGAGGAACTCCAGCCCCTGGCCGAACTTCAATACCGAGGCGTCTTCTGGACACAGGTGAGCGCCAAGGACTGGACGATCTGCGCCTTCCTCAAATCGCAGCACGGTGGTTTGGGGTTGGATGTCGCGCGGGACAAGGCGACCAAGGAGGCGATTCTCCGGGCACTAAACCGCCTGGTTGAAGAGCCGGTCGAGCGGCTGCGCGTTCATCGAATCGACGCCGGTTTCCTCAACGGCCTGCTCACGCCCGATCCGGTCCGGGATCTGCTCGAATGGCTCAACGGTCCCGAGGAAACCCAGCGGCGTTGGGAAGCCGAGAAGTGGTCGGCCTTCTGCATCGGGTGCCGGCAGACGTACGCCGTTGATCTCAAAAAGGAAGGAGCCTTGGCCGCCGCAGAGAAGCTCGGCCGGCGGGAAGGCGCGTGGCAGTCCGTCTGGAGCCGGTTTGCCGAAGCGCCCACGCTCTATCCGGGAATCCCAGACTGGCTCCGACGCGCCCGGCCACCGGCCAAGGAGGGCACGTTGCCGTTCATGGAGGATAGCGAACCTTGGCCGCAGGACAACGAGAAGCTCGAAGGAGAGCTTCGCGAAGCGATTGTGCGGGTGGGCGACAAGTCGGATGCCAAGGCCCGGGAGGCTATCGAGGAACTGGAGAATAGCCACAGGGAACGGCGCGGGTGGCCCTGGGCCAAGTTCGGCTGGTCGCCATTGGCGCGGGCGATCGAACATCTGGCGGTTGCGGCCGAGGCAACAAAGAGACCACTGACCGGCCCCGATGTTGAGACGATTGCGAGAGTCTACGTGGAGGACGGATGGAGGGCCGATGCAACCGTGCTGGATGCCCTTGCGTGCGCGGAGCGGGCTGAAGACGTGGCGGCCGTCTCCGGGGCGGTCGCGGCAATCTACCAGCCCTGGCTGGCCGATGGTGCGGCTCAATTCCAGAAACTGGTGGCCGCAGTGTATCCCGCAACCACGCCCGTCACGGAGATCGCCTCCGGCTGCTGCCTGCTGTTCGCCGACGGCCTGCGGTTCGACCTCGGCCAGAAACTCCTGGCGGAGATTCAATCGCGCGGCTGGGAGTCGGAGGCATCATGGGGCTGGGCTCGGATGCCTACGGTGACGGCAACGGCCAAGCCGGCGGTCTCACCCGTGGCCGACCAGCTCGACGGGGATGCGCAAGAAGAACAGTTTCGACCCCGGGTTCATGCCGACGGCAAGCCACTCACCCACGATCGCTTCAAGCGCCTATTGCAGGATCAAGGAGTGCAGTTCCTGGCCGAGGGCGAGACGGGCGACCCGGCAGGCCGTGCGTGGACGGAGTGTGGAAGCATTGACCGAACAGGGCACAAAGAAGGCATCAAGCTTGCCCGCCGTATCGGGGAGGAGTTGCGCGGCCTCGTCGATCGCATCCGACAACTCTTGGATGCCGGCTGGAAGGAGGTTCGGATCGCCACGGACCACGGCTGGCTGCTGCTGCCGGGCGGCCTGCCGAAGGTCGCGATGCCCAAGTACCTGACTGCGACGCAGTGGGGCCGGTGCGCTATCGTCCGCGAAGGGTCCAAGGTCGACGTGCCCATGGTACCCTGGGGCTGGTGTGGAGACCTGCACGTGGCGGTGCCGACGGGCATCGGAGCCTTCCGGGCCGGCCTGGAATACGACCACGGGGGCTTGAGTCTGCAAGAGTGCCTGGTGCCGAGCTTCACGGTCCACAGCGGTGTTGTCCAGGAGCTTGCGAAGATCGAGTCGATCGCCTGGCGTGGCCTTCGGTGTAGGATCGAAGTTACGGGGGGTGGACCGGGATGGCAAGTGGACCTGCGGGCATCGGCCGCCGATGTCACTAGCTCGCTCGTGACTCCCCATCCCGTGGACGAGGAGGGGCGTGTGTCGGTGCTTGTGAAAGACAAACATGACGACAAGATCGGCCACCCGGCGGTGGTGGTGCTCATTTCACCGGATGGTCAGGTTACAAACAAGCGTTCAACATTAGTTGGTGGTGAAGACTGATCATGGAACTTGATGCAATCGACCGACTGGCAGCAGAGGCGTTCGATGGGTTCATTGTCCGCAAGGACCTCGTGCAGCGCTTCAAGGGACAGTACCCGGTGCCGACCTACGTGGCCGAGTTCCTGCTGGGGCGGTACTGTGCCAGCGTTGACGAAGAGGAAATCAACGAGGGTTTGAAGATCGTCGATCGACAGATGAGTCAGCGGACCGTAAAGGCCGGCGACGAGGAATTGTTTAAGTCAAGGGCCCGCGAGCGGGGCGAAGTGAAGATCATCGACCTGGTCAAGGCTCGCCTGAACGACAAGACCGACTCCTACGAAGTCCAGTTGCCCAGCCTGCAACTGACAGGCATCCGCATCTCGGAGGAACTCGTCCAGGACAACGAGCGGATGCTGACGGGCGGCTTCTACGCGGAGATCAGCCTCTCGTACGATGCGTCGATGGCGCAGGAGCGGGGTGGTCGGCCTTTTGGGGTCGAGAGCCTGCGTCCAATCCAGCTATCGAAACGGGACGCACTGGAGACGCTTATCCGCGGTCGGGAGAAGTTTACCACCAAGGACTGGAAGCGGTTCCTGCTGCGAAGCATCGGTCTGGAACCCGATAGGCTTTCGGAGCGGACGCAGGACGTCATGCTCTTGCGGATCGTCCCGTTCGTGGAGCGGAACTACAACATGGTCGAACTGGGGCCACGGGGCACAGGTAAGAGCCACCTGTTCCAGCAGATTTCGCCGTATTCCCACCTCGTGTCCGGCGGAAAAGCCACTGTCGCCCAGATGTTCGTGAACAACGCCAACGGACAGCGCGGCCTTGTCTGCCAGTACGACGTCGTGTGCTTCGATGAGATTTCGGGGATCTCCTTCGACAAGAAGGACGGCATTAACATTGTGAAAGGCTACATGGAGTCGGGCGAGTTCAGCCGCGGGAAGGAGAGCATCCGCGCCGATGGCTGCGTCGCGATGGTGGGTAACTTCGACGTCGACGTAGAGCACCAGCAAAGGATCGGCCACCTGTTCGAGCCTCTGCCACCGGAGATGCGGCACGACACCGCGCTGATGGATCGTATCCATGCCTATGTTCCCGGCTGGGACGTGCCCAAGATGGCGAAGGAGTTGTTCACGGATCATTTCGGTCTCGTCAGCGATTTTCTGTCGGAGTGCTGGACCCAGTTACGCCCCGTGGGACGGGCCGCAGTGCTCCAGGACCGCGTATTCATTGGCGGGGCGCTCAGCGGACGCGACACGTGGGCGGTCCAGAAGACCGTCAGCGGGCTGGCGAAGCTGATCTACCCGGATCCACACGCGACAATCCCCGAAGAAGACCTTGAATGGATGATTCGGCTGGCGATGGAGTGCCGCCGGCGTGTGAAGGAGCAACAGAAGCGGATCGTCCCGGCAGAATATCGCAACACGCATTTCAGCTATACGATCGGACCTGACGGTGTGGAGAAGTTCGTGGTGACCACCGAACTTCAGAGCGAGAACGAGATTGGCACCGATCCGCTCCCGCCGGGGCAAGTCTGGTCGATCAGTCCAGGCAACGTGGACGAGCATCCTGGACTTTATCGGATCGAAGTCACGTCCGGCCCGGGCTCCGGGGTGAAGATCCTCAACCGTCCGCAGCCGCCGGCGTTTGTGGAGAGCACCCGATACGGCGAGCAGAATCTCTACACACGGGCAAGGGAACTGGTCGGCGACCGGGACCCGCGGGGCCACGAGTTCTCGGTGCAACTCCGGGCGTTTGATGCCCCGCGGAGCGGCTCTGGGCTGGGCCTCTCCGTTCTGTTAGGGCTTTGCGGTGCCCTGCTTCAGAAGAGCATCAAGGGTGGCTTGGTCGTCGCGGGTGCCCTGAACCTTGGTGGCTCGATTGACCCGATCCACAACGCCGTCGAGATCGCCGAACTGGCGATCGACAAGGGGGCCACCGCATTGTTGATGCCGGTGTCATCCCGCAAGCAACTTTTCAGCCTGCCCGACGATTTAGCCACTAAGATCGACATTCAGTTTTACCTCGACTCGAAGGAGGCGCTGGTGAAATCGCTGGGGGATTGACCTCTATGGCCAAGAACCGCAGGAGCCCCATGCTCCCAGGAGAACTGACAACCATGCCGCCCGGACACGCATTTTCCCGAATTAGGTAGGGGGGTGCTGGTCATATTGGCCCGAAGTGGGTAAGCTCTCGGGCATCGGGTGGCCGGCGTGTCGTTGCAACCGCGTCGGCCCGAAATGCAGATGTTGTATGGGAACCTACACTGAACTAACGCTCCTCCTCGTTGGCGTGACAATAGATCCACGTATGTGCCTCTCCCAGAACCTTGGCTGCCAGCAACAGGTCGTCGCGGCCGAGGCTCTGGGACTCTTTCCACGTGTCCGATTCGGGTTCCTTGTAGAGTCGGGCCAGCGTTGTGTTGAACAACGGGCCGTTTCCGTTGGAACCCGGGTTCTTCCAAATCACGGCCTTGATTCGGCCGAGACGGACTTCTTTCACGGGTTGGTTCTTCGTGGCCATAATCGCCTCCTTTTCTAACCTTGAGTCGATGAGCCACCGCTTCACCTGGCTAACCCTGTTAT
>DATLAN010000019.1:0-4570 GCA_035527455.1 Thermoguttaceae bacterium | reverse complement strand
CACGCCGCAGGTCTGGGGCGTCTTTCCCGCCGTCGCCCGGCAGGTGCTCCGCGGCGACGTCCGCGAGTCCGACGTGACGGCCACGCGATACGTTCACGTGCCTTCGCTGCAGGAGGGCAAACTGGGCTTCGACGACCAGGTCGCGCAGCAATACGACGTGAAGACGTTCGACAGCGACAAGGTCCCGGCCCAGACCTTGGCCGTGGCGCGGAGCGTCGTCGAGTTCACCGACGCCTATCGCGACACGCCGCCGTTCGACCTGGCCCCTTATCGGCAAGCGGACACCCTGGTCTCGACGACCGGCCAACTGCACTGGCAGCCGGGACGCTCCAAGCTGGACGGCTTCTTCACCATCGACGCCGAGGCCACCAAGGCCGTGGTCGGGTTCGCCGAAGGACGCCGCTGCGAGCTGGGCAGCGTGACCATCGCGCCGAAGTGCCGTTACGGCGCCGTCTACGTGACCGCCGCGGAGAAAGACCGAACGCTGGCGTCCTCCAGTCGCCTGCTGGTTGTGGCCGTCGCCCGCGCCCGCAATACGGGCATGAAGGTCATGGGCGACAGCCGGCTGCTGGAGCGCGGCGGCCCCCCGGTCTTGATGGAGCCGGTCCGAGCCACGATCACGATCCGCCGCCCGGGAAATCCCACGGTCTATCTACTCGACCACGACGGCTGCCGGACCGAGGCGAAGTTGTCGGTAACCGCCGGCACATTCGAGATCGACGGCGCGCGGGACAAGACGTGTTATTACCTGGTCGTCTACTGATCCCGCACATCGCGGCTCCCGACGACGGCAGCGATGGCGGGGAATTCCGGAGAATTCCGGAAATAGGGATAGTGTTCCCGTCCCAGGAATTTCCAACGAGAAGAGGACCGCGAAAACGCGAAAGGACGAAAACGCGAAAATGGGAAACGAAGATGAAAAGTCGCTTCGTCCGCCTTGCCTTGGTTTTCGTGCTTTCGTCCTTTCGGCATTTCGTGATCGAGATCGAGAGGGTTATCCAGCCGAGTAGGTCAGGCTGTGCCTGATGGAATACGGACGATTTGGAGTCCGCGCCCTGTTGCCACCTGAAGATTCTCGGATTGTCTTCCCCAGTCCCGAGCCCCTGTTGGCTGCGGCTGCGGCGCGATATGCTGAAGCAGAACCTACTCTTCTTGCCGATCCTCATACATCGCGTACCCGACTTCGCGCACGGCGGCGATCGTCTCCGGGTAGGGCGTGTCGCAGATGTCCAGCAGGCCGATCTGGTAGTTCTCGCCGTCGCCGCGGCCGGTGGTGGCCTGGTCGCCGTATTGGAACCAGTGCGTGCCGACGATCCACGGATTGGCCAACGCGCCGCGGACGTAATCCTTGTAGGCCGCCGCCCGCTGCTGCTGATCGGCCGTCGGGACCAGGCCCGTGTGGAACATGCCGCGATCCAACGCGCCGAAGTGGAACTCGCCGATGACCACGGGCTGGTCGACGCCGTCGGGCAGCCGGAAATCGGCCACGCTGCGGCGGTAGCGATTGAAGCTGATCACGTCGCAGTACTTGGCCGCCGCGTGGACCGCCCGATCGTTCACCCAGGCGAACCGGCAGCCGAGGTAAAGCCCCTCGGGATCGGCCGCCTTGATCGCGTCGCGGCAGGCGCGGAAATACTGCTCGGCCGTCTTGGTGTAGAAGGCGGCCAGATCGTCGTAGGCCCGTTGCTTGTCCGGCGGCGTGGTGTTTTGCCGCAGGGCGTCCCACGAGGCGTGCCCGGTGCCCCAGGCCGCGTTGAGCCGGTCGATCGTCTCGTACTTCGTGCGGAGATCTTCGAGAAAGACCCCTTTGGCGGCCTGGTCCGGCGGCGAGGCCAACGCGGCGACGGCCAGCGAGAGTTCGTCGCCCCAGCTCAACTCGTTGCTGACGAAGTAGCCCACGCACCACGGGTCGCCGACCGCCTGGCCCTGCTGCGCGGCCATTCCCTGCCGTAGGCTCTCGGCGAAACCGGGATCGAACACGTCGGGAAACTTGCCCCAGTAGCCGCTGCTGCCTTCGAGCGTCTTCCCGCCGGCGGAGACGTTGGCCGTGTAGGCCGTCTTGCGCAGCAGGTAGATCTCCGGGTCGGACCAGTTGGCGATGGTGTTCATCCCCCAGCTTCTCAGCCGCCGGTGCGCCAGTTCGGCAAACTGCCGCTGCCAATCGTCGCCGTATTTCCGCAAGAGATTGGCGCCGGTGAAGTTGTAGGTCTCATAATTGCCCTTGTCTTGATAGTAGCCGTGCGGGGCCCAGCGGCCGCTGCCGTAGAACGCGCCCAGCGGCGAATCGCGCCCGGGCAGATCGACGAACCAGTGCTCGCGGTCGGTGATCGGCGTGTAGCCGGTGGTCGAGCGGACGCAGTCGGTGCCGTGCGAGAAGAACAGCCGGCCCTCGGGATCGACCAGCCACCACTTGCCGCCGCGCCGCTCCACGCGGAAGCGGCCGGTCGCGTCGAGTTGCGGCCCGGCTTTCCATCCGCCGTACCGGTTCCAATCTTCCGGCCCCGGCCGGGCGGCCAGATCGGCGGCCTCTTGCTCCATGTTCTTGGCGAAGTCTTCGGCCGATTTCGTCTTGCCGGGCCAGTCCTTGTGGAGGTATTGCCCGTTGGCGTCGATCAGCGGGAAGAACCCGTCGATATCGGCCGGCGTGACCGCTGGGCGGGAACCGCCGCAACGGACGTCGGCGATCTCGAAGGCGTGATCCACCGCCGGCTTGGTGACGAACACGAGCAACTGGGTGACGTTGCCGGGATCGATGCCGCCTCGTTCGTTCCACCCGCCGGGATAGCCGCGCATGCCGAACAGTTTCGAGCGGAGTTCGTCCGGCAGCCTGGCGTCGAGCGGGACTCGCAACGTCTGTTTTTCGCCGGGCTTGAGTTCGATCCGCTCGGTGACGCAGTTCTTCGAGCCGTCGGCCCCGGGGTTGTCGACGCGGCAGGAGACGCCGACCTCGTCGGTCCCCACGTTCTTGACGTCGATGGCCAGGAACTCGAAGGCCGAAAGGTCCCAGCGGCCCTCAGGTGCCTTGAGCGTGATGCCCGGCCATGCGTACTCGTGGCCGGTCGTCACACGCAAGGCGTCGCCGCTTCGGGTGACGGTCGCATCACGGGCCTCGACGGCGGCGAGGTCCATCTCCGGGCCGAAGCGAAAGAGAACTTGATCCCCGGCGGCGGCCGAAACGACCCGCAACGTCCCGAAACACACGACGCAAATGCAGAAGACCGCCGTCTTGGAGTCGTTCATGGCTTCTTTCCTCCCGTGATTTTTTTTGTTGTGCAACGCCGCTTCAAGATAGTCCAAATTGCCGTGACGCACAACTTCCCGGCGGATCACCAAGAAAAACGGGTTTCTTGCCAAACGCCCGCCGACTGCGTTCGGCGGGGTCTTCTGTTGTCGAAATCCATTCACAGCAGTATAATCGACGTGTAGTCGGCGAGGGCCCATTGTCCGGAAGAAAACGGCAAGGAGACTGGCGATGCATACTCCCCCACTGCAATCTGCGCGTTACGTCGCGGCGATGATTCTGGTTGCGGCGTTTTTCACCGTTCTTTCGGCGTCGCCCGCCCTGGCCGACGGCAAGGTGATGCCGCCGGCCGACTATCAGGGCTCGCTGGAGGAACGGGCCCAGGAGGCGATCCTCATCTTTCACACCTCGCAGGAGCCCGGCGGATCGCGGGAGGACCTGATCCTGAAGATCCAGGTGGAGGGCGAAGCGGACCAGTTCGCCTGGATCGTCCCGTTTCCCAACGTGCCGAAGGTGGCACAAGAGGACCCCGAGCTGTTCAACGAGCTGTTCGACTACGTCGAGGCCCGGCTGGCCGGCCTCCGTGGCGGGTCCAAGTATCCGTCCGACGCCAAGACCGCCGCGGAACCGGAGGCAAAGCAGCCGGGCGTCGAAGTCCTCTCGCGAAAGGTGGTGGGCAAGTTCGACGTGGCGATCGTCCGCGAGAAAGCCGCCGGGGCGCTGAACGAGTGGCTGGAAAAGGAGGGCTACCAGACGCTCACCGGCGACGACGCCGACGAGGTGCTGGCGTTCTATCGCGACAAGCAGTACGTCTTCGCCTGCATCAAGGTCAGCGAGGCCGAGTTGCAGAAGGACGCGCCGGTGGACGTCCACCCGTTGCGGTTCTCGTTCCAGCCCGGCGGACGCGACGGGATGTACTTCCCCATGAAGCTGACCGGCCTGCAGCAGCAGCCGTTCGACGTGAATCTCTACATCTTCTACGGCAAATGGGTGAACGACCACCTCTCCAAGTTCGGCTACGAGTACCGCGGCTTCCGGCGGAAGTACCGCGACTGGGACACGTCGGAGTGCGAGCCGGACGCAGGCAAGGCCTATTCCGCCCCGCAGCACGACGTGTTTCTCAAGAGCATGGCCTATCGCCTTCCACTGACCACCAAGCTCTTCCAGAAGCTGCACCCCGGCGAGCGGTACTACCTGACCAACATCCAGGCCGGCGGCCTGGAGCCGAAGGACGTCCTTCAATGGGCGGACGATCTGTGGCTTTTTCCTTACTACACCGATCCGGGTTTCGTACCTTACGACGCCCAGCCCGGCGGACCGGCGTCGGCC
>DATLAN010000018.1:0-22144 GCA_035527455.1 Thermoguttaceae bacterium | reverse complement strand
CTGAAGAAACACTGGCCGTTGCCGGCGGCGCTGGCGGTGCTCTATGCGGTTCTGGGCGTGTCGCTGGCAGCGTCGCTGGCGCAGAACGACGGCCATTTCGTCTACGCGCTGGACGATCCGTATATCCACATGGCGGTGGCCAAGAACCTCGCCGAACACGGCGTCTACGGCGTGACGCCCCATGGCTTCTCGTATTCCACCTCCTCGATCGTTTGGCCGTGGCTGCTTTGGCTGACGCATCTGATCTGCGGGCCCAACACGATCGGGCCGCTGGCGTGGAACGTGGGATTCGCCACCGCCGCCGTGTCGTTGATCTACGCTCTGCTGAAGAAACAGGGCGTCCCGCCTCGGCTGAACTTCGCCTTTCTCTTGATCATTTCGTTCGGCACGCCCCTGCCGGCGATCATTTTCACCGGGCTGGAACACACGCTGCACGTTTTGCTGGCCGTCGCGTTTCTCTTCGTGGCCGCGAAATTTCTCGCACAAGGCTCCGTCGCTTCGGAAACCTCGCCTCGCGGTCTTCGGGCGCTCTACTTTGCCCTGCCCGTGCTGTTGACCATGACCCGCTACGAGAGCGCGCTGATGATCGCGGTCGTCTGCCTGTTATGGGTCATCCGCGGGCGGATTCGGCACGCGGTCGTCCTGGGCGCGCTCGCCGCGCTGCCGATCATCCTGAGCGGGCTGATTTCCCTCGCCCACGGTTGGCACTTCCTGCCGAACTCCGTGCTGCTCAAAGGCCGCATGCCGCCGGGCTCGTCGCTCGAGCAGGTGTACCGGTCGCTTCATGCGACGGCCGCCACGCTCTACCGCCAGCCGCACCTTCCCGCCATGCTGGCCGCCGCGATCCTGTTGCTGGTCGTGCTCCATCGCACGGATCGGCGTCGGTGGACGGTTGACAAGAACATGCTCTGGATTCTGCTGCTGATCGCCGCGCTGCACGTGCAGTTCGCCAAGACGGGCTGGTTCTTTCGATACGAAGCCTACTTGATGGCCTGCGGGCTGTTCGCCGTGTTGACGGTTGCCTATGAACAACTCGCCCGCGCCGGCCGGCCGGTCTTCTCCTGGAGGCCGCACGTGCTGCGCGTCGCGATGCTGCTGGTCGTCGTGGCGTCCGCGATTCGGGGCGTGCAATCCACGGCGTCGATCCCCCTTGCGTCGAGCAACATCTACCAACAGCATTTCCAAATGGCCCGGTTCGTCGCCCGGTACTACGCCGGCCGAGGCGTGGCCGCCAACGACGTGGGGGCGATCAACTACTACGTGGACATCCATAATCTCGATCTCTGGGGGCTGTGCAGTCTCGAGGTGGCCGACGCCCGGCTCGCCCAACAGTACGGCCCCGAAATCATCGACCGCCTGGCGGAAGCGAACCGGATCGACGTGGCGATGGTCTACGATCATTGGTTCGAGCGATATTACGGAGGACTGCCGCCGACGTGGCAGAAGGTCGCCGAATGGGAAATCGCCGACAACCTGGTCTGCGGAGGCCGCTGCGTGTCGTTCTATGCGGTCAAGGCGGATCAACGCCGCAGGCTGGCCGAAAATCTGGCCGAGTTCTCCGCCGACTTGCCCGGCGGCGTGATCCAGCGGGGCCCCTTTTCGGCAGAAGAGCAGCCGGTGGCACGGGTTGCCGTGTTGCCAAACAGCCCAAAGTAGCCATCTCGCTCCGCGAGATGAAGCCCTATCTCGTGCAGCTTCGTCTCGCGGAGCGAGACGGCTACTATGACGGCTACTATGACGGCTATCGCAACTCGGCCCCGTGCTCCTTCCCGCAGGCGGCCACGATCCGGTCGCGGATTTCGTCGGCCTGCTGGTTGGTCATGGTGCCTTCCTTGGAACGCAGGGCGAACGCCAGCAACAGACTCTTCCTCGCCTCGCCGAGCCGTTTGGCGTCGCGATAGGTGTCGCGGTACTGGAGGTCCTCGAAGTACTCGCCGCAGTTCACCCGAACGGTCGCCGCCACGTCGGCCCAGCGGATCGCTTCATCGACCACGAGGTTCAGGTCGCGGGTGACGGCCGGATAGGGCGGCTGGGCGACGTAACGCGGGATCAGGTTCGCCGCGGCCACCAACTGCGACATCTTCACTTCGGCCACGGTCGTCGCCGCCCGCAAGTCGAACCGCTTGAGTCCTTCCTCGGTCAATCGGCCCACGTAGCCGAGCAGCTCGCCGTCGAGCAGCAATCGACACGACTCGGCCGGGTCCAGCAGCGGCAGCCCCGCGTCGGCGGATTCCGGCTGAACGGCCGGATTGAGCACGCCGAGAATTCCCTCGATCACGCCGCGGACGGTCAGATAATCCCGCCCGCTGGTGACGCCCAACATCAACTGTTCGTCGGGCAACTTCTTGCCGCGCGGCAGGTACGCCCGGGCGATCTCGAACAGCTCGATCTCTGCATTGGCCAGCGCCTCGTTGGTCCGCCGGGCGGAAAGCAGGCTGGGGACCAGGCTGGTGCGCAACCGGTCGGCCCCACGCAACACGGGCGCGAGGCTCCGAAGCGGCGGGGCGTCGGTCCAAGGGCTCAGCGCCGCGGCCGTCTGCTCGTCCACGACGCTCAAAGTGATCGCCTCGTCGAACCCGGCGGCCGTGAGTACCTCGCGCACCTTCCCCGCCACGCGATCTTCCCGCCGCCGCGATGAGGAGGCCATCGGCACGCTCACGTCCTCGGGGATCTGGTCGTACCCGTGGATTCGGGCGACCTCTTCGACCAGGTCGACCTCGCGGGTCAAGTCGCGTCGCCAACCGGGCGGGATCACCTCGACGGACTCGGGCTCGCCTTCGGTCCCCTCTCCCTTTGGGAGAGGGTTAGGGTGAGGGCACTGCACGCAGCCAAGTGCCGTCAGAATCCCGACCACCCGCTCGCACGGCACCTCGATACCCAGGATCCGCTTTAACTGCGAGAATCGCAAGACGATCGGTTTGCGTTCGGGCAGCGGTTGGCCCACGTCGACCACGCCCCGGGCCAGTTCGCCGCCGGCCAACTCCAGGATCAGTTCGGCGCACCGCCGGCTGGCCCAATCGATGTTCTCCGAATCGACCGCACGCTCGAAGCGATAGGACGAATCGCTGTGCAGGTTCAGCGCCCGGGCCGTGTTGCGGATCGAGACCGGGTCGAACTCGGCCGCTTCGATCAGCACGTCGGCGGTGGCCTGGGAGATTTCGGTCTTGGCCCCGCCCATCACGCCGCCAATGGCCACCGGGTCCCGGGCGTCGGCGATCAGGCACGTGTCGGGCCCCAGCACGTAGGTCTTGTGATCGATCGCCTCGATGGTCTCTCCCGGGAGCGGCCGGCGGACGATGATCTCCGCGCCCTGCAGCTTGCCGTAATCGAACGTGTGCAGCGGCTGGCCGCACTCCATCAGGACGTAGTTGCTGATATCGACCACGTTGTTGATCGCGGCGATCCCCAGCGTGGCCAGCCGCCGGACCATCCAGGGCGGACTGGGCCCGACCTTCACCCCGCGGATCACCCGGGCCGTATAACGGGAGCAAAGATCGGGGCAATCGATCCGCACCTTGACCAGTTGGTCGACCAGCGTCTTTCCCTCAGGCGGCAGGGCGGCCGGAATCGTCAACCCCGAGTTCCACAGCACGGCCACTTCCCGGGCGACGCCGATATGCCCCAGGCAGTCGGGCCGGTTGCTGGTCACCTCCAGATCGATGGCCAGATCGCCGCCGACCTCCTCGGTGCCCTCGTGGTTCAAGCCCGACATCATCAGCCGCCGTTCCAACTCGGCCAGCGTCATAGTCAGCGGCACGTATTGTTTCAGCCAGTTCCAGGAAACGATCATGGTGGATTGGGGGTTGGGGGCTGGGGGTTGGCGTCTGGGGGTTGGGGGCTGGGGGTTGGGGATTGGGGAGCCGAGCGCAAACGCGGCAATCGAGTTGTTGTGTTTAGCGGGGCCGCTTGCGGCCCGTTTCGTTGGCAAGAAAAGGGGTGGCCCCCCTGTCGGACACGGGCCGCAAGCGGCCCCGCTAAACGGTGAACCTTACGCTTCCTAGAACTGCTGCAAGAACCTCACGTCGTTCTTGAAGAACTCGCGGATGTCGTCGATGGCGTGGCGGCCCATGCAGATGCGTTCGATGCCCACGCCGAAGGCGAAACCGGTGACTTCCTCCGGGTCGTATCCCACCGCCCGCAGGACGTTCGGATCGACCATCCCGGCGCCGGCGATTTCGATCCAGCCGCCCCGCCAGCTCATGTCGACCTCCACGCTGGGCTCGGTGAAGGGGAAGAAGGACGGCCGGAAACGGATGTGGACGTCGTCCTCGAAGAATCCCTTGGCGAACAACCGCAGCACGCTTTTCAGGTCGGCCATGGTGACCTGCCGATCGATCAGCAGGCCCTCGATCTGGTGGAACATCGGGTAGTGCGTGGCGTCGGCCGTGTCGGGACGATACACCCGTCCCAGCGAGATGATCCGCACCGGCGGCTTCGTCTTCTCCATCACGCGAATCTGCACGGTGGAGGTCTGGCTCCGCAACAGCCAGCCCCGGTCACTTCCCTTGGTGGAAGGCGGCTGCGACGGCGATGATTTTGTGGGAGGCGGCTGCGACGGCGGCCCGCCGGCAACCACCCGTGCCGTGGCCAGATAGAAATTGTCCAACGGATCCCGGGCCGGATGTGCCGCGGGGATGTTCAACGCCTCGAAGTTGTGCCATTGGTCCTCGACCTCCGGCCCCTCGGCCACGGTGAAGCCCAGCCGGCCCATGATGTCCTTCAACTCCTCGATCGTCTGGGTGATCGGGTGGAGATGCCCCAGCCGGGGGCGGACGCCGGGCACGGTCGGATCGAACTGCCGGGCCTCCTGCGAAGGCCCGCCACCGCGGGCCTGCCGGTCGACGGCCTGTTGATGGGCGGCCTCGATCTGTTGCTTCACCTCGTTGAAGCGTTTGCCGGCGGCCGGTTTGTCCGGTTTGTCGACCTTGCCGAGCCCTTTCTGGACCTGCTTCAACCGCCCGCTCTTGGCACCGAGGAACTCGACCCGCGCGGCTTCCAACGCCTCGGCACTCGAAGCCGCCTGAAAGGCCGCCACGGCCGCTTGGGCCAGGGCGTCCAGTTCTCTGAGGAATTCAGCCAGCGCCATGGGACGGACCGATCAACGGTGAACTCGGGGGGCGGTGACGGGATCCACAGGCCGCCGTCACGGCCTCTCAGGAAGCCACCGCTGCGGCCGGGAGGGCCTCTTTGGCGGCCTTGACGAGTTGGTCGAATGCCTCCGGATCGCTGACGGCCATCTCGGCCAGCATCTTGCGGTCCAACTCGATCTTGGCCAGCTTCAATCCGCGGATGAATTCGCTGTAGCGAAGCCCGCCCTGACGAGCGGCGGCGTTGATGCGAATGATCCAGAGTTTGCGGAACTCGCGCTTTCTCGTGCGGCGATCGCGAAAAGCATAGGCCCCCGCCCGCAACAACGTCTCCTTGACGCTCCGCAGCAAACCGCCGCGTCCTCCGCGATAGCCTTTCGCCTTGCGAAAGAGGCGGTTTTTGGCCTGATTTCGGGCCGCACCCTTGGTGGTTCTCATGACAAGTCCTTCAGGTTCAACGGGATCAAGGCCCTTCCCTCGTCGGGGAAGCGTTGTCCTGCCCGTCCCGCGCAATCAGTGGGGATCAATAGCTGTTTCCGCGGAGCGCGTCTCGGACCCGCTTGGCTTCCATCTCCTCGGCGGCTCCGGTGCCGCGGAGGTTGCGCTTCCGCTTCTGGCTCATCCGGGCGGCCAGGTGGCTGGTCCCACTCTGGCGGTGCATCGCCTTCCCTTTGGCACTGAGGCGAAAACGCTTCTTCGTCCCCTTATGGGTTTTCTGCTTGGGCATGGTCTTTCAACTACCTTCCTGTCCGGCTCCCGAAAAAAGAAGACCCATTATTGTAAACCACATCTCGTCCCGGCAAAAGGGGATCGACGAAAAAGGCGGCCGGCTGCAAAGAAAACAGGGAATCCCCCCAAATGAAAGAGCGTTTCACCCAGAAGGCGGCGCGCTATTTCGGTGCCAAAGTGCAAACCAGCCGGCGCCCGTGCTGCATCGCGGGGGCCTCGACCTTGGAAACGTCTCCAAGCTGTTCGACCACCTCCTTGAGCACGCGGTGCCCTTCCTCAACGTGGGCCATCTCGCGCCCCCGGAAGATGACCGTGACAATCACCTTGTCCTTGTGGCCGAGGAACTCGCGGGCCTTGTTGACCTTGACCAGGATGTCGTGATCGCCCGTCTTGGGCCGAACCCGGATCTCCTTGATCTTGGTCTGGTGGGTGTAGGTGCGGTGCTGCCTCTTCTTCTGGTGGTACTTATACTTACCATAGTCCATTATCCGGCAGACAGGTGGTTCCTCGTTGGGTGCCACTTCGACCAGGTCCAGGCCGGCTTTGTGGGCCCGTTCAACGGCGTCTGCCGTTGCCAGGATACCCAGTTGGGTCCCGTCATCGGTAATCACGCGGACCGGTGTGATGCGGATCTCATCGTTGACCCGCTGTTTTTTTTCTTCCGGTTTGGTCGTCGTCGTCTTCCGCATTCAACTCCCTGTTATCGGTGCCCAGGAAAGACCCCCGGCAAGCCCCGATGCCCCGCTCGGGACATGCCCTGGGTCGGCCAAACTATCGATTAGTATCGAGTATGGAGAACCGATCACGCGGAGTCAACCTGTTTCAGTGGAAAATCTTCCCGGATCGGTAGAATACTCATTTCCGCTATTCCCCTGCCTTTTTCCATTTTCGGCCTTCGATCGCCTGGCGTACCGTTTTGGCCTCGATTTCGGCTACGAGCCGGCCCAAGGCCTCGTCCAGGGGCACGGCCCCGAGGTCGCCTTGGAGCCGGTCGCGGACGGCGACGGTCTGATTCTCCATCTCGCGTCCGCCGATGACGAACATGTAGGGGACCAGTTCCAATTGGGCATCGCGGATCTTCGCCCCGATCTTTTCGGCCCGATAGTCGCCCGAGACACGCAATCCGGCGTCGGCCAATCGCTGCTCGACCTGGCGGCCGTACGGCTCGAACTTCTGGCTCACGACCATCACGCGGACCTGCTCCGGGGCCAGCCAAAGCGGGAACGCCCCGGCGAAATGCTCGATCAGCACGCCCACGAACCGCTCCATCGAGCCGAACGGGGCGCGGTGGATCATCACCGGGCGATGGGGCCGATTGTCGGCACCCGTGTAGGTCAGCTCGAAGCGTTCCGGGAGTTGGTAATCGACCTGGACCGTGCCCAATTGCCACTCGCGGCCGATGACGTCCTTGACGATGAAATCGATCTTCGGCCCGTAAAAGGCCGCCTCCCCTTCCTCGGCCGAAAACGGCACCTCCAGCAACTCGGCCGCCCGGCGGCACGCGGCTTCGGCCTGCTGCCACTGTTGCGGGCTGCCGACGTACTTGTCCGAATCCTCGCCCCGCATGCCGACGCGGACCCGATAGTCGGTCATCCCCAGCGTGCCGAAGATGATCTTCACCAGTTCCAGGCAACCGGCGACCTCCGCGTCCAACTGCTCTTCGGTCACGAAGAGGTGGGCGTCGTCCTGGGTGAAGCCGCGGACGCGAGTCATCCCGCCCAGTTCGCCCGATTGTTCCCAGCGGTAGACGGTCCCGAACTCAGCGAACCGGATCGGAAGATCGCGGTAACTTCGCGGCTCGGACTGGTAGATTTTGATGTGGAAAGGGCAATTCATCGGCTTGAGCAAGTACCCGTCGATGTTGCCTTCCTCGAGCCGGTTGGCCAGGTCGCCGCAGGAACAGTTCTCGTCGGCCAAGAGCTTCATCTGCTCGTGCAGGACCATGGGCGGATACTGGCTGTCCCGGTAGTAGGGAAAGTGCCCGGAGGTCCGAAACAGATCGAGCTTTCCGATGTGCGGCGTGAAGACCGTCTGGTATTTCTGCCGGCGAAGATGCTCGCCGATGAACTGCTGCAACTCGCCTCGAATGATCGCCCCTCGGGGCTTCCAGAGCACCAACCCTTGCCCGACCTGCTCGTCGATCTCGAACAGTCTCAGTTTGCGTCCCAGCAGCCGGTGGTCCCGCCGCTTGGCCTCTTCCACCTGTTCGAGATGGGCCTCGAGGTCCGCCTTGCTGAACCAGGCCGTGCCGTAGAGACGCTGAAGCTGCCTGTTCGAGGCGTCGCCTTTCCAATAGGCCCCGGCCACCGACAGCAACTTCACCGCCCCGATCGCCTTGGGACTCGGCACGTGAGGACCCCGGCAGAGATCGACGAACTCGCCCTGACGGTAGAAGGAAACGGATGCCTCTTGCCCCAGGCCGTCTTCCAGGTGCTCGACCTTCAGTGTCTGGCCGAGATCCTCGCAGAGCTGGATGGCCTCTCGCCGATCCAGTTCCACCCGCTCGAACGGCTCGTCCTCGGCGATGATCTTGGCCATTTCGGCCTCGATCGCGGGAAAATCCTCGCCGCTCAGCGCGTGTTTCAGATCGAAGTCGTAATAGAAACCGTTCTCGACCGTGGGGCCGAAGGCCAGTTGCACCCCCTCGAAGAGCCGCATCACCGCCCTGGCCATTACGTGGGCGGCCGAATGCCGCATGACGTTCAGCGCTTCGGGGTCTTTCTTGGTGATCAGCCGCAGCGAGACCTCGCCGTCCTCGGGCAGGAGGGAGTCGGCGCCGACCAATCGGCCGTCGACCGTGGCGGCCAAGGTCGCTTTGGCCAGGCCCGGTCCGATGTCGCCGGCAACGTCGATGGGACGAACGCGACAAGAGTAGTCGAGGAAACTTCCGTCGGGCAGCTTGACTTTAAGCATACTCTCCAACTTGCCCAGATTTCCGTTTGCCCGCCAACTTCAGCATCGATACAAAGGACGCTGTCGAAGAAAACCGTCGACGAGGCTTTGCAGTAATTGAAGTATAGGTCCTGAGGATTGTCAATATCAAAAGAACCTTTGCCTTACGTCGGTTCGCAGCGGCCGGCAGTCTTGCGGAATCATCGGGACACCCCTAGAATGTCGTCAATCTGACAACTGCACCCGCACCTGATCGGCCCCAGTCATCCGGAGGACAATATGAATCCTGCAACACGCCCGGGGCTCGACGGCGACCTGCTGGATCGCATCCGCGACGACGGAACCCTTCTTGAGGCCGGTGCGGAACTACTCTATCGTGCATCCCGCACCGATCAGCCGACCGAGTACCTCAATGCCGTACTGCCGACCCTCTCGACGACCGCCGTCAGCGAGTGTGCGGTGGTGGCCGCCGCCACGGCGGGGCGATGGAACATCGTGGCACGCCACGGCGGCCGGCGCTCGCTGCCCTACGAGCTGATGGCCGAAGTGCTCGACCGGGAAACGGCTCGAGCCGACGACCGGTGGGTTGCCGTCCCTCTGGATCCGCGGAACACGTCCGGCGAAGTCCTGGCCGTATACGCCGAGGAGCCGGACACTGCCCTGTCCCGTCTTCAGCGCCTCGTGCCCGTGCTCTGCGAGGCGCTGGCCGGCGTTCGGTCGCGTGGCCACAACCTGCGCCGCATCCGTCGACTGGAAGCGATCCTCGACATCGCCAACCAGTGGAACCAGACGCACGAGGTCGAACCGTTGCTGAACCAGATGGCCGAAGCCGCCACGGGGCTCCTTGGTGCCGATCGGGCGAGCATCTTCCTCTGGGACCGGCCCAACCATACGCTGGTCGGCCGGCCGGCCCTGGGGATCGAAGACGGCGAGCTGCGCATCCCGGACGACCGCGGCGTGGTCGGCCAGGTGATCCAAACCGGAGAGCCGCGACGCGTGGATGCCTCGACCGAGCCGAACCAGATCGACCACGACGTCGACACCCAGCTTCAATACCAAACCAAGACCCTGCTGTGCGTTCCGCTCCGCGGCAGCCGAGGCGAGCTGTTCGGGGCGTTCGAGATCATCAACAAGCTATCGGGCAGCTTCACCGACGAGGACCAGGAGGCCCTGATCGAATTGGCCGGCCACGCCGCGGTGGCGCTGGAAAACGCCCAGGACCGCCAGCAGCTTCTCCGGACCAACCGGCAGATCGCCGACCAGGCCGCCGAGCGTATCCGCATGATCGGGGACAGCCCGGCCATCGAGGCCCTGCGGTCGATCATCCGGCGCGTGGCCGACACCGATCTGGCCGTGCTGATCCTGGGCGAGAACGGCACGGGCAAGGAGGTCGCCGCGCAATCGATCCATTACCTCAGCCGCCGCCGCGACCGGCCGTTCGTGCCGGTCAATTGCGCGGCCATTCCCGAGACCCTGGCCGAAAGCGAACTGTTCGGGCACGAGAAAGGCGCCTTCACCGACGCGCACGAGGCCCGACATGGCAAGTTCGAGCTGGCTGCCGGCGGGACCCTCTTTCTCGACGAGATCGGCGACTTGAGCCTCAGCGGTCAGGCCAAGCTGCTGCGGGTGCTGGAAGAAAAGGTCTTGGTGCGCGTGGGCGGCTCGACGCCGATCCATACGGACGCTCGCGTCGTGACCGCCACGAATCAGGACCTGGCCGAGATGGTCCGCCAAAAGCGGTTTCGCGAGGATCTCTTCTTCCGGCTCAACGTAGTGACGTTGGAACTGCCTCCGTTGCGGGACCGCCCGGGCGACATGCTGCTGTTGGCGGAGCACTTCCTCGGTGATTTCTGCAAGAAGGCCCGCCGCAAGGTGCCGAGGTTTTCCGCCGCCGCACGCAAGCGACTGGCCGAGCACTCGTGGCCGGGCAACGTCCGCGAGTTGCGCAACCTGATGGAGCGGCTGGCCTACCTCTCCACCGAGGATCAGATCGAAGCGGAAGACCTGGCGTTCATTCTCGCTCCGAAGGGCCAGGCGTCCTTGGCGCTGGGTTCCGAAGGGGCGCTGACCGACGCGACGGCCCGGTTTCAAGTGGAGTACATCCGCCACGCGATCGAGCAATCCGACGGCAACATGAGTCGAGCGGCCGACCGGCTGGGCCTGCACCGCTCGAACCTCTATCGCAAGATGCGTCAATTGGGGATGGAGGCCCCCAATTGACCCGGTAGGTCAGGGCTTGCCCTGACGGACTCTCCTGGCGGCTACTCGATTGCGTCAGGGCGAGCTACGGAGATTGCGTCAGGGCGAGCCCTGACCTACTTGGCTCTTTCGGCAAGCCGGCATTGTCTCCGGTGCCGGTTTCTGATACTATCCCGCCCTCGTCTCGCCGGACACGGCAACCACCCTACCTGATCGGCGTCTTGTCCCACAGCCTCTCGGCACCTGCTCCTCCCATGCTGTTTTCGTGTTCGGCGCCGCGCTACCGATCACGTCGCTTCTGACACGTCGAGCTTCCAGCATAGTGGGGGAGAACTGTCCCGAAACCACAAACGGAGAAAGGGAATCCACAATGTCCATGAGGATTGTCCCCGTCGGACGCGCCGCTGCCGCAGTCGCCCTGCTCTGGGCGGCCGTATTGACCGGTTGCATGGAACCGTACTATTCGCGGCCCATGACAGGGCTTGTACTGCCGGTTGATCCCATGGCCGGAGAGCCTGCGGGCAACGCCGCTTCGTCGGAACTCAGCGCCCTCTCGGGCTCCGGTTCAACGGACGGTGCCGACGCTGCATCATCCCCGGCCACCAATCCCAGTGCGCACCAGCCGCGGCTGATGGTCTATTCCGCCCGCTTCGAGCTTTCCGTGCCGAACATCGACGAGGCGGTCGATCAACTGGCCACACGGGTCGGGCAGATGGGCGGCTACGTCGAGAGCCGGGAGAACGCCCGGGTCGTGTGCCGCGTCCCCGCCGAGGTCTTCTCCGAGCTGGTCGATTCGCTGCCGTCGCTCGGCGCCATCGTCAACCAGACCCTCAGCAGCCAGGACGTCACCCGGGCGCACCGCGATCTGGGGCTGAGGCTGGAAACCATGGAGTGGTCGCGGCGACGCATCCTGGCCCTGCTGGAGCGGGCCGAGAAGATCGAAGACGTGCTCCGCCTGGAAGAAGAACTGCGTCGACTCACCGAGGAGATCGAACGCCTTCAGGGCGACTTGAGGTGCCTGTCCGAGCAGATCGCCTATTCGACGATCGAAGTGCTGTTTCGAAACGCGGCGGTAACGCCGAGCATGGGCGGCCCTTCCACACACAGCCCGTTCGCATGGGTCAATCAAGTCGGCGTGGAATACGTGCTGGCGGCGTTCGATTCGCTGGAGATGTCGGCCGAGGAGAACCCGCTGACGCCGGCCCTGCTGCTGCCCGGCGGCGTTTCCCTCGACGTTCCCGAGGGGTTCGTTCTCGTCGAGAGGCAGCGGGACCAGATCAAGGCGGTTTCCCCGGACGAGTCCAAGCTGTGGCTGCGAGAGTTTCCCGCCACCAACCGCGCAGACCTGGTTTTCTGGTCGGAGGCCTTGAAGAATCATCTGATTCATCGGCGAGGTTACACGCTGATCGAGCAGCGCCCGGTCCGAGACGGCAGCGGCCTGGACGGGCTGGAGCTGCACTTCGAGGTCGCCTCGCGCGGCATCGCGTATCGTTACCTCGTGACCCTCTACGTGCCGGACCGCCCGTTCTGGTCATCCCAGGGCAAAATCCGCGTGGTCGAGTTCCTGGCCCCCGAGCCCGCGTTTGCCCGACATCTCCAACTCGTCCGCCGGTCAACGGCGCCGGGTACGATCGAGGGTCGGCTGTGACCTCAGGCGCCGCCCAAAGTCGCGTTAATCTGTAGCTGAATTTGCACAAAATTCAGAGAATACCGGACGCACTCGCCATTGCAGATCCAGCTACGCCTTTTCGGCAATGTTGACCCCTTTTCTGGCAATTGTCGGGCTGGTCGCACCGGCAGCACGGAAGTTCCGCATGAAGCGGTTCTGCTTCGGGATGATTGCGGCACCGCTCATTGTTGATCGCCGGGCGTAGTCTGCCGCTGCCACCTCGCATAGAACAGAAACGAACCCAGGATCGTCAGGCCAAATCCTCCGAACTCGATGCCCCAGATCGAACCGCCGACCCAAGCGTAGCGCAGCATTTCCCCGAAGTCCTCTGGCACGCCTATGAAAGCATGACGGTAGAACTCGGGGCTGAGGATCGCCAGCCCCATTCCCAGAAGCCCGCCGATCACCCAGCACACGAACGCAGCAGCAACGACGACCAGGAGAACGGTGGCACCGAAGCGGTAGCTGCACCGGGCCTTGGACACGATCCCTGCCACGATCACGAACACCAATGACAGGAACAGCCCAAAGAGCAAGCCCTCGAAGACGCCCTGCGCAATGCTGGCCCGCCACACGTCCTCGACATCGTGCCAACGGAGGATGTTGCGGAAGTACAGGGGGCTGACCCAGCCGTTGATGCTGTTGGTCAATGCGCCCAGTGCCGCGCCCGCCACGATCCCGGTGACGGCAAGCCCGATAAGAGCGAATGGTCGATATGCGGATTTCATAGCGTTCTCTCCATGGTTCGGGCAACGTTTCGCCTTTCTCTTCGCTTTCCACGCCCGTCATTATTCTATGCCCATCTGCGATCTAACCAAAGGGGTCAGACAAAAGGGGGCGTATGCCCCTGGGTGATCTCTCACCTGCGGTCACCCGGCCCTTTGCCCACTTTCCCTCTTCCTTTTCTGAACCTCAACAAAACACCGCCGCCACCACGGTCCAGCAGATGCCGGCTAACAGGGCGGCGACGGAGGCTTGGGGGAGTTGGGTCTTGACGTGGTCCATCAGGTCGCAGCCGGTACACATCGAGCTTAACACCGTGGTGTCGGAGATCGGCGAACACTGGTCGCCCGAGACGCTGCCGTCCATCACCGCGGCGAAACAGATCGTCATGAAGAACATCGGATGGGCCAGTCCGTTGGCTTGGGCGACCGCCCAGGAAAGCGGCATGGCCAGCGGGAAGGCCACCGCGTAGGTGCCCCAGCTCGTGCCGGTGGAGAAGGAGATGATGATCGTCAGCACCTGGAGCATCACCGGCAGGAGCCAGTAGGGGATCTGTTGTCCCAGCAGATCGACCAGGTAGATTCCGCCGCCGGTCTCCTTGCTGATGTTGCCGATAGTCACCGCCAGGAGCAGGATCACCGAGCCGAGCACGACGCCTTTCAGGCCGTTGCCGACGCCCTCCATCAAGTTCTTCAGATTCATGCCACGCAGCAAGGCCATGGTGATCGCCAGCACCAACGCCGCGCCGAACGCCCAATGGACCTTCGGGGAGCCCAAGACGATGAACGTGCCGATGGCCGTGCCGATCAGCAGGCCCAGCGGGAGGAAGAAATCGAGCACGTGCGGCGCGTAGCCCTCGGGCACGTGGCTGGCTTGGAGTTCGGGCGCGCTTAGGGGCTCGGCGTCGGGGTGGTCGAGCTGGCCCGTTTCGCGCGCCCGCTTGATCGCCCTGCGCATCCGCCGGCCGAGAAAGGGCGCCTTGTCGATGCTCAGCAGAAACGTGAAGGTCACCGCGAAGATCGCGTAGAAGCAGAACGGCACGCTGCAGAAGAAGAAGGTGATTCGCTTGGCCTCCGTGGCCAGCCAGGGGACGCCGGCCACGAAGATGAACGCCTGGATGTAGCTGGGCCACGCATTGAACGCAAGCTGCGAGGCGATCGGCGAGGCGGTCGAGTCGACGATGTACGAGAGTTCCTCGTGGCTGATGCGCTGCTTATCGGCCACGGGTTTGACGGTCGTGCCGACCAGCACCGTGCTGATCGTGCCGCCCTGGAAGAAGATCACGCCCAACGACCAGGCCACCAGCTTGGCGGTCTTCGGCCCGCGGACGAACCGCCGGGTCATCATGTCGGCGAAGGCCTGGGCGGCGCCGGTCCGTGACCACACGCCAAGCAGTCCGCCCAAGAGCCACAGGTAGAGCAGCAGAATGCCGGCGGCATGCGGCTTGGCCAGGTTGGCGATCAGGACCTCGCCGGTGATGTCGTATTGTCCCAAGAGGAACCCGCCGACGACGATTCCGCCCAAGAGCGAGACGATCGGCTCCCGGGTCATCCAGCAAAGCGCGACCGCCACGACGGCCGGCAGCAGCGACCAGAATCCCCAATGACACTTGGCCGCAAGGCGGTAATAGAGTTTCGTCGGCTGCCCGTCGACCGGCTCGATCTGAAAGGCGTATTCCTCCTTGACGGTAGGCGACTCGCCCCGCGCGTTGAGATGGGCGACGCGTTGTTGGTTCAACTCGGCCTCGGCCATCGGCACGACGGAGCCGATGAACTCGCGATTCTTCTCCCGGATGTAGTAAAGCCTGCCGTCTTCGGCCTGGTGAACGTCGAGATTGGTCTTCTCGACGGTCCACGTAGGAGGAACGTACCGTCCCACCAGCACTCCGCCCAGCAAGGCCGCGACGAAGAAGATCAGCGAAGGCTTGGCGAATCGCCGGAACTTGGCGTATCGCATTAAGAGGTACGAGAGTTTCATGTGCGTGATTGTAGATCGATCGGGTTGAAACGGCAATAACGCGGGTCGAGGAAAAGTCGTCCACGAAGGGCACCAAGAGACACGAAGATAGAAGATGGGGTTGATAGAAGATGGGGTTTTGGGTCACAAGTTCCGCCCACGGTGCGCGCGTGTTTGACATGACAAGTCGTGACGACACCGTTTAGCGGGCGGGCTTGCCCGCCGTTTGGTTGCGGCAGTCGGGGTTTCAACTACAATGGACGGCTCTGTGGCTTCGTTCACTTACCGTGCAAGTCGGGGGGAGGAAGCTATGGTCGAGTTGATCTTGAAGGACGAGGTGTATGCGATCATGGGAGCGGCCATCGAGGTGCATCGGGAACTGGCGCACGGGTTTCTGGAGCCGGTCTATCAGGAGGCGCTGGAAATGGAATTGAAGGACCGCGGCATTCCGTTCGTTCCCCAACAAGAGTTGGAGATCTTTTACAAGAAGCGACTGTTGAAGAAGAAATACGCCGCCGATTTCGTTTGTTACGATCAGATCATCGTCGAGATCAAGGCGTTGACTCGCCTGTCCGGGACCGAAGAGGCTCAGCTCCTGAACTACCTGAAGGCAACCGGTTTCCGAGTTGGTCTACTCGTGAATTTCGGCAGTCAAGGAAAGCTGGAGTGGAAGAGGTTTGTTCACTGATTCGAATCGATCCACGAAGAGCACCAAGGACACGAAGGAGTTACAGGGAGGAAGGTACCTGGGAGATTTTTGAAAGAAATGGTGCGAATTAGCTGTTTTGTCTTGCCTAGATTTCCTCTCCTCGTCCTTTCCTTTTCCTCTCTTGCCTTTCTTCTCTTACTTTCCTTCTTCTTCGTGTGTCTTCGTGTCCTTCGTGGATGAATACTACGAGTCCCATTTTGGGGGGGCGTGGGTTGCGGACAGCGTTGCGGTTGTGTTAGAATAGGGTTCCTGCCATATTCCCCCCACTGAAATACACTCCCAAGCGGACGAGACGAATTTCCCCCCTAACTCTGGAGAGCTTAGCATGAAGTCTTGGCCTGACCGGCGATCCGTGGTGTCTTCGTTCTTGGTGATTGGACTGCTTGCCTTGGCCACTTGCGTTTCTGTGGCGCAAGGAGACGAATCGTCCTATCTGAAGCAAGCAACCTGGCAAGAGACCATGCTGGCCTCTCGGGCGAAGCTGGCCGAGCAGCCGGAGCCCTCGCCGGCGAAGCTGGGACCCTGGTTCACGACCGGGCCGCTCAAGGCAAACGGGTTCAGCGATGCCCTCTTCCCCGAGCAAGGCGTCGACCTCGACGCCAAGGGATCGGACAACCAACCACTTTGGCAGCAGAAGCCCGAACTGCTCGACGGACAGGTGATCAACCTGACCGCCGGCGGCGGCTCCGAGTCGACCTATCTCTTCCGCACGATCACCGTGGACCGCAAGACCATCCTGCCCGCCGGCTTCGGCAGCGACGACGGACTGGCCGTGTGGCTCAACGGCAAGCAGATCCTTTCGGTCGACGCCGCGCGAGGCGTCGGCGCCAACAGCGACCTGGCCGACCTGGAACTGGCCGCCGGCGAGAATCAACTGTTGCTGAAGATCTACAACTCCGGCGGCGGGCATGGATACTACTTCTCCGCCACGCCGGAACAATCCAATACTCTCCTGGGACTCTGGCAGCAGATCGAGCAGGACTTTCCCCTGCAGTGCGGATGGATGAAAGGGCATTTGCCCAACAACCGGCACCTGGCGTGGTTCCACGCCGCGGAAGACGCGGAGTTGGAGAAGGAGATGATCGGCCGCGTGGCGCAGGAACTCGGCAACGCGGGCGGCACGGTACAGGCGGAACTCGGCCAACTCGTCGCGTCGAGGGTCGCCCCCACCGATCGCCGCTGGCTCGACCTGTACGAAAAGGCCTCCCTGGTCCGGCACCTTCCCGACGAACTGAAACGCTTGAACGTCGAGGCAACGCGGCTGGCGATCGTAGATCTCGTCGAGACCTTCGGCAGCCGATACGCCAAAGGACAGGAGTATCTGCGGCGGATCAACGAATTCGACCATCGCGTCCGCGCGATCCAACAGGCCCTGGCGCAAGGCGACAAAAACGCCACCGGACAGATCCCGGACCTGATCGCCGGTTTCCTCAAGCTGCGGGAAGAGGCCCTGCTGGCCAACCCGTTGTTGGAATTCGACCGGCTGCTGTTCGTCCGCCGCGCTGCCGGCCGGCTGGGTCTGCCGCAGAACTGGCAGGGCAATTGCGCCATCGCCAAGGACGGTTACGACAACGAAATCGCCGTCCTCTCGCCGGTCAGCCCCCAGGGTAAACGCACCACGCTGTTCAAACCCGACAAGGGCGAGTTCGTCGGCGACGTCGACCTGCACTTCGACGCCGACAGAATGCTCTTCTCGATGCCCGGCAGCAACGGCCGCTGGCAGATCTTCGAGGTCGGCGCCGACGGCAAGGGACTCCGCCAGATGACCACCGGCGAGCACGCCGACGTGGACGACTACGACGCCTGCTACCTGCCCGACGGACGGATCATCTTCGATTCGACGCGTTGTTTCCACGGCGTTCCGTGCGTGGGCGGGGGCAATACGGTGGCCAACCTGTTCATCATGGACGACCAGGGCCAGAACGTCCGGCAGCTCTGTTTCGACCAGGACCACGACTGGTGCCCCACGGTACTCAACGACGGCCGGGTGCTCTATTCCCGCTGGGAGTATTCCGACTCGCCCCACTATTTCACCCGCCTGCTGTTCCACATGAATCCCGACGGCACGAACCAGATGGAGTATTACGCCAGCAACTCGCACTGGCCGAACTCGATCTTCTACGCCCGGCCGATCCCCAACCATCCGACCAAGGTGGTGGCGGTGATCTCCGGCCACCACGGCGTGCCGCGGATGGGCGAGTTGCTGATCTTCGACCCGGCCTTGGGACGCCACCAGGCCGACGGCGCCGTGCAGCAGATCCCCGGATACGGCAAGAAGGTCGAGCCGCGGATCACCGACGGGCTGGTCAACGGCTCCTGGCCCAAGTTCCTGCACCCCTATCCTCTGAGCGACAAGTATTTCCTCGTCTCCTGCCAGCCGGATTCGAAATCGCTCTGGGGGATCTACCTGGTCGACATCTACGACAACATGCTCCTGCTGCAGGAAGAGCCGGGCTACGCCTACCTCGAGCCGCTCCCCTTCCGCAAGACGCCCACGCCGCCGGCGATCCCCGACCGGGTCGATCCGCGCCGCAAGGACGCCCTGGTCTATCTGTCGGACGTCTACTTCGGCAAGGGGCTCCAGGACGTGCCGGAGGGGACCGTGAAGAAGCTGCGGGTGTACGAGTTCCACTTCGCCTATCCGCGGATGGGCGGGCACATCAACATCGGCATCGATGGCCCGTGGGACGGACGGCGGATTCTCGGCACCGTGCCCGTGGAGAAGGACGGCTCGGCCAGTTTCTTCGTGCCGGCCAACACGCCCATCGCGGTGCAGCCGCTGGACGAAGACGAAAAATCGCTGCAGGTGATGCGGAGTTGGTACACGGCGATGCCGGGCGAAACGATCTCCTGCGTCGGCTGCCACGAGAGCCAGAACAGTTCGCCGCCCTCGAAGCCGACCCTGGCGATGAAGCGTGCGCCTTCGCAAATCGATCCCTGGTACGGACCGGCCCGTGGGTTCGGCTTCAAGCGCGAGGTGCAGCCGGTGCTGGATGAGTACTGCGTCGGCTGCCATAACGGCGAGGAGGCGGATCGGCCCGACTTCCGTGTGGACGGGTCGAGCCGGTTCAACAACTTCACGCCCTCCTACGTCGCCTTGCACCCGTACGTCCGGCGTCCCGGCCCGGAAAGCGACTATTTCATGCAGAAACCGCTGGAGTTCCACGCCGGCACCAGCGAACTGATCCAGATGCTCGAGAAGGGCCACCACAACGTCAAGCTGGACGCGGAGGCCTGGGACCGGCTGATCACGTGGATCGACCTGAACGTGCCCGACCACGGCACCTGGCACGAGCATCGCGCGATTGCCAGCGAGTTCGACAAGCGCCGAATGGAGATGCGCAAGCTCTACGCCAACATCGACATCAATCCGGAAGAGATCCTGGAGGCCGAGGGCCCGCCGATCGAGTTCGTCCAACCCGAGCCGATGCCCAAGCGGAATCCGCCGAGTCTTCATGTGGCCGGATGGCCGTTCGATACGGAAGAGGCCAAGCGGCGGCAGCTTGCCCCCGGCGAACCGACCGAGTTGAAGCTCGAACTGGCCGAGGGCCTCACGCTCGACATGGTGCGGATCCCCGCCGGCGAGTTCGCCATGGGCGACGCCGACGGCGAGGTCGACGAGTATCCGCCGGCCGCGGTGAAGATCGACAAGCCCTTCTACCTGGGCCGGTTCGAGGTAACCAACGCCCAGTACGCCCTGTTCGATCCCTCGCACGACAGCGCCTACATCAGCGTGCTGAACAAGGACCAGTCGAGCCGCGGGTTGGCCGCCAATGGTGGATCCCAGCCCGTGATCCGAGTCACTTGGCAGCAGGCCACGGACTTCTGCCGGTGGCTTTCCGACCGGACCGGGCAGAAGTTCGACCTGCCCACGGAAGCCCAATGGGAATACGCCTGCCGCGCCGGCACGGCGACGCCGCTGAACTACGGCGACTTGAGCACCGATTTCGGCCGGCTGGCCAACCTGGCCGACGAGCGCGTCCACAGCATTTGCCGGGGGAATTCGCCGAAGTGGATTCCCAACGTTCCCCAGGTAAGCGACGGCTCGGTCATCAGCGACAACGTCGGCAAGTACGCGCCGAACGCCTGGGGTCTGTGCGACATGCACGGCAACGTGGCCGAGTGGACCCGAACCGCCTACCGGCCCTACCCGTACGATCCCGGCGACGGCCGCGACCAACCCAACGCCACCGGCACGAAATCCGTCCGCGGCGGCTCCTGGTACGATCGACCCCAGCGTGCCCGCAGCGCCTTCCGCATGAACTACCAGCCGTGGCAGTACGTCTACAACGTCGGCTTCCGGGTGGTCATGGAGGCGGCCAAGCCGGGAGAAGTCGTGAGCGTCCAGCGCGACTAGGCTTCGGAAAAAGGTGTCAGGAACCGTTTCTTGACGGGATGGAGACGTTTTGGTAGGTTATCGGCATGGGAAGGCCAAAACGAGCAGCCGACGGCGGTCTGGTCTATCACGTTCTGAATCGGGCTAATGCCCGGATGACGATCTTCGAAAAGCCCGAGGACTACGACGCGTTCGAGCGCGTTCTGGAAGAAGCCGTCGAGCGCACGGAAATGCGGTTGTTGGTCTACTGCGCGATGCCCAATCACTGGCACCTGGTGGTCTGGCCGCGGAAAGACGGCGAACTCTCTCGATTCACGGGCTGGCTCACGCTGACGCACACGCAGCGCTGGCACGCCCATCGGCAGAGCACCGGCAGCGGTCATGTGTATCAAGGCCGGTTCAAATCGTTCCCCGTTCAAGACGACGAACATTTCCTCACGGTCTGCCGCTACGTCGAGCGGAACGCTCTGCGGGCCAATCTCGTGCAACGTGCGGAGGCGTGGCGTTGGGGCAGTCTCTACCGATGGAAGCATGGCAACGCGCAGCAGAAGTCGCTGTTGGCGTCCTGGCCGCTGCCGCGTCTGCCAGGCTGGGTGGAGCAGGTCAACGCGCCGCAGACGCAGGCCGAGTTATCCTCGCTACGACGCTCGGTAAATCGCGGCTGCCCATTCGGCGAGCCGTCCTGGTGCGACCGGATGGCGCGTCAGTTGGGCCTGGAAAGCACGCTTCGCCCCCAAGGACGTCCCAAGAAACCCGGAAACGGTTCCTGACACCTTTTCCCCTCAATACGCCAGGAACAGCGTCCGGTCCGAGTGTTCGATCACGTGCAGGGCCGTCTCGCCGAAGATCTTCCTCATGAAGTAGCTTCTGGCGCTCTTGCCCAACACGATCAGGTCGGCGTTCCAGTGCTCGGCGTGGGCGAGAATCCGCTGCCTGGGCGAGCCGGGCAGGTGCAAGGTCTCCACTTCCACGCCGTGGGCCCGGCAATATGCGCTCATGTCGGTCAGCCGCCGCTTGGCCTCTTCGGCCGAATTGCTGCAGGTGACCAATTGGCAAGTCAGATCGGGCCACAGTTGCATCTGGACGAACCGCTTGATCGTCTTGGCCGACTCGGCGGAACCGCTGTAGGCCATCAACACCCGATGGATCGGCCGGAACTGGTCCGGGACCGCCAGAATGGGCCGGACACCTTGTTCGACGAGCCGGGCGAGCACGTCGGGGGGATCGAGCCCGAAGCCCACGTCGAAGATCTTTCGCAGCCCGAAAACCATCAAATCGTGGTATCGCGACAACGAGGCCATCAGCGTGAACGGGTCGTCCGTCTCGTGGCAGACCGTGTGCGACACGGCCGCCGCAGTACAGGCCGACTCGAAATCGGCCAGCGACTGCTCGATTTTCTTCCGGCCGACTTTCAGGCGGTAGTCGCGGAGTTCCTGGGTCGCACTGCTGACACCCATCGCCGCAGCCCCCACGTGCGCCATTTCGCGAACGTCGAAGACCGTGGTGGCCGTCAGTTCGGCTCCGTGCAATCGGGCAAGCTCCACAGACCGACGGATCGCCACCGGCGTATACGGCGTCCCGCCGATGCCGACGAGAATTCGCTTGATCATGGTCCGGATCTCCTGTTGACGAGAGAAGTAATAGCAAAAGGAAAAGTCCGACGGATAGGCTTTGGACGAGGAGCCGGGCCACCCCCAATTCAATTCTAGAGACCGTCTGACGGGGTTCAAGCTCCGCGAGAGGGGAGGCCAAGCATCGGAGCGTCGGAGCGTCGGAGTATCGGAGCGTCGGAAGAACGTGGCACGTGGGAATCGAGATCGTTCCGTGAACGCCCGCCGACTGCG
>DATLAN010000017.1:0-12348 GCA_035527455.1 Thermoguttaceae bacterium | reverse complement strand
CGACGGGCTGCGCGAGCCGGCATGTCGCGGGGCCAGTTCCAGCAAGGGGGCGACGCGATCGGCCGTCGGGGCAATCAGTTCAAGAAACACCGTCGTGTCGGTCGGTACGGCATCGAAGGGTTCGAGGCAACGGCCCGGCTGGGCAATCTCGCCCAAAGTGGTCGTGCCCGCGCGGACGCTCTCCTCCAGTCCACGCCGGACGGCCTCGGGAGACGAGCCGTCGCGGTGCCGGAAGTTCTCGATGATCCGCCGGATCCACTCGACGAAGTCGATTCCCGGCTCGCCCAGGGGACCGGCCAGATCGCTGAACTCCAAGTGGGTATGGGCGTTGACCAGGCCCGGCACCACGGCGACGTTGCCGAGGTCTTCCGGCCGATCGCCGAGCGGTTGCTTGCCCACCGCGAGTATCCGGTCGCCGCGAATCGTCACCACACCGTCGGGAATCGGGTCGGCGGCGACGGGAAAGACGTAACGGGCTTTGAGGGAATAGGGTTCTTGGCGAGAGGACTGCATCACTGTTGTCGCGGTCCCAATCATTTCTGTCACAAGGCGATGTGGCAACGGGCAACCGTTTAGCGGACGGGCTTGCCCGTCGTTGGCCCGGCAGGACGATTCGGCTACTTGAACGGCGGGCAAGCCCGCCCGCTAAACCAGACCCGCCCGCTAAACCAGACCCGCCCGCTAAACGAAACTCGTCGGCCGAAAGCCGTTGCGATTCTTCTCAAGCCGGGGGCGCTTGTTCAAGCTGAACGGCCATTTTCGCGTATTCGGTTTCGGGATTCAATCCTCGATCAATCGCCTCCTGGAACTCCTCCTCGGCCGATTTCGGGCAGGAAAGCCGCCTGAACCAGAGAAGGATCAGCAGGGCGATCAGCCCTCCGGCGATGATCATCGACCAGGAGTATTCGAGGCCCTGTTCGGTCCGATTCATCCACGCCCGCACCGCCGGCCAGCGATCGAACCATGCTGCGGGAATCCGGCCGACCGAGACGGCCAGCGTGTTGTGGATCAGGTGGTAGATCATCCCGGGCAGCAGGCTGCCGCTTTGCACGGCCAGGTAGCCGACCACCGTGCCCACCAGGCAGACGATCAGCGATTGTTGCAGGATCATGTGCGTCAAGCCGAAGAACAGGGCACTGTAGATGATCGCCCGCCATTTGTGCCCCAGATGCCGAAAACCGGAGAGAATGAAACCGCGAAAGGCGAGTTCTTCGCAGATCGCCGGCGTCACGGCGATGACCAGAATCACTTGCCACAACGGGGCACCGTTGATCGCCGCCTGGATTCTCCTCAATGCCGGCTCGGACTGATCGCTGTACGGATAAAGCTGGACCACCAGCGATTGAAGGACCGTCACGGCCGGGTGCAGCGCGGCGGCCAACAACGCGGCAGCCGGTACGGCCCGCCACGGCGGACGCCTCAGCAGCAAGGTTTGGCGCGGGCTATTGGTCAGCACGATGGTCATCAGCAACGCCGGCGTGAGGATTACCACAAGCTGCGTTACGAGGGCCGTTTGGGCAACGTCGCCAAAAGTCTCCGGCCACTTCAGCGCCATCTCCGGCCGCTTCAGGGCGACGTTCATGTAGAAGTTCACCATCAGAATGACGACGCCGCAGAAGACGGCCGCCGCCACGTTGGGCGTCGGTCGGCGATCCTGCCACAGGTGCCGCAACCAGTAGCCCATGGCCAACCGATCGCTGGCGTGAAACAAGACCGACTCGGAATTGAACTGATCGATCGCCCAACGAATCGCCAACAGGCAAGCGATGAGCGTGACGCCCACCACCACCGGCAGAAACTGCAAGGCTTCCCAAGAGGCTCCCTGCAAGACGGTCCGCAACAAGAGCACCAGGCCGGTCACCGGGATCAGGCTGTTGCCGAGGTTCAACTCCACGCCGGGCATCATCGGCAGCACGACCAGCGGCATGGTGATCATCAGCAACGGCATCAGGTAGTATTGCCCTTCCTTGCTGCTGCGGGCGAAGGCGGCCAACGCCAGACACAAGGCGCTGAACAACGCCGCCACGGGAACCAGCGCGATCGCCAGCCAGACGGCGGCCATCGGCGGCGGCGGACCGAAGTTGGGCTGATGCTGAAGGACCAGCAACCCGGTCACCGCCACGCTCACCAGGTTCAACACGGCCGTGATCATGCTGAAGAGCATCACCGTCAGCAATTTGCCCAGCACGATTTCGCTCCGCTCGGCCGGACTGCTGAGCAATGTTTCGAGCGTCCCGCGCTCCTTCTCGCCGGCACACAGGTCGATGGCCGGATAGAACGCCCCGGTCAACGCCCAAATCAACAACAGCACGGGCAGGATCTTCGACCAGAAGAGCACGCCCTGGTAGGTCGTGCTGTCGGCCACGTCGTGCTGCTCGAACCGAAACGGCGCGATGACCGTCTCCGGCACGCCGCGGGCCTTGAGGATGCTGACGACGACCTGCTCGCGCCAGGCCATCCCAACGTCGTTGAGCCGCACTGCGGCGATCTGCGACTTCTCGGTGGCCGTGGTGAGAATCTGGGGAAAAGGCACCTCGTCCTGCACGGCCTGGGCGCCCCGCTCGCGGCGCTGCTCCAAGGTCCGCCGGAAGGTCTGCAAGCGGTCGGTAAAGTCGGCGGGAAAATAAAGCGCCGCGTCGTATTCACCCGCCTGGACCGCACGTCGTGCTTCGGCCAACTGATCGGGCACTTGCCGGGCGCCGCCTCGCGGTTCGGTCGGTGCGAAATGCAGTGTCATGAGTTTCGCCTTCTCCGGATCGACGAACAGCGCTCGAGAAAACCGATCGTTCTCGACCAGCGGAGGAAGACGCGGTTCCAGCTCGTCGTCTTCGGAGGCGTCCGGCGGGGCTTCGGCCTCCGCAGCGTCGGCACTGCCCGTGTCGCCGTCCGGCGAGGTCAGTTCCCCGGCCCCGACGACGAGGATCTGCGACGGCTTTTCCCGCCGGAACTGCATGACCTGCAGGAAGGTCATCCCTAATAGCGGATAGAGCAGAAGCGGCAGAACGAACACCATGAACAACGTCCGCCGATCGCGCGCCTGGTCGCGAATCTCGCGAAAGAGGATCAGCTTGATGTTGGAGAAACTCATCGGCGCCGGTTCGATCTATGCTCTTTGTGGGGCCGGTTGGGCTGCGAAGCCGCGAGCGGCCGGGGGATGGGCCTTGTCATGCTGGGAAATCAGTTGGAAGAACAACTCCTCCAAATCTCGCTCGTGATGCCGGTCCCGCAGTTCCTCCAGGGGCCCTTCCGCAAGGATCTTTCCTCGATGAACGATTGCCACCCGGTCGCAGAGCTTCTCCGCTTCGCGCATGATGTGCGTGGAGAAGATGATGCACTTGCCATGGTCGCGCAACTCGGCCACGGTGTTCAACAGCGCCCGGGCGACCAGCACGTCGAGCCCGGCCGTGGCTTCGTCGAAGATCAACACCGGCGGATCGTGGACCACGGCCCGGGCGATCGAAACCTTCTGCTTCATGCCGGTCGACATTTTCGCGCCGAGCACGTCGCGGGTGTCGTTCATCTTCAGCCGCTCGAAGAGTTGCTCCATCCGTTCGGCGAGTTCATCCGGGGGAATCCGGTGCAGCCGGCCGAAATACTCGACCATCTCCCAGCCGGTCATGCGATCGTAGACGGCCGTGTTGGCCGACATGAAGCCGATCTGGTGGCGAACCTGCGAGGGCTGCGTCAGCACGTCGAACCCGCTGATCGTCACCGTGCCGGCGGTCGGGCGCAGAACCGTGCTGAGGATCCTCAGCGCCGTCGTCTTGCCCGCCCCGTTGGGTCCCAAGAGACCGTAGATCTGTCCCGGCCGCGCATGGAAGCTGATCCCGCCCAGCGCCACGACATGGCCGTGGCGGAGATCCGTATAGTGCTTCACAAGTCCGTCAACGTGAATCATGGCGTCGGAACCCCTTATCCAATCCTAGCTTATGGCGTTTGGCCGCGGACCGTCCACCAGTTCGTAAAAAACGTTTCTCCTGCGGGGGGTATGTCCCGATTCGGTGATCGCCCGGCGTATGGCCGCTTCGCTGGTGCGGTAGCTGGTGCCGGCGGCGGCGACGACGTTCTCCTCGATCATCAGGCTGCCCATGTCGTTGGCCCCGAACTTCAGGGCCAATTGGCCAATCTTCAGCCCCTGGGTGACCCAACTGGCCTGGAGATTGGCGAAGTTGTCGAGGTAGAGGCGGCTGACGGCCAGCGTCTTGAGATAATCCCACGCTCCGGCCTTGGGCTGCTCGGCCAAATCGGTATGACCCGACTGAAATGTCCAACAGATAAAGGCCGTAAAACCGCCCGTCTCGTCCTGCAATCGACGCAATTGCTCCAGGTGCTCGATCCTCTCTGCGAGCGTTTCGACGTGCCCGAACATCATGGTCGCCGACCCACGCCCGCCGAGGCCGTGCCAGATGCGGCAGACCTCGAGCCATCGCCGGGCCGAGACCTTGTGCGGGCTGACGGCCTGACGGACCCGATCGACCAGGATTTCGGCCCCGCCGCCCGGCAGGCTTCCCAAGCCGGCTTCCTTCAGTCGCCGCAGCACGTCCTCCAGGGAAAGTTCTGAAAGCCGCGCGATGTGGTCGATTTCCGCCGGTCCGAACCCGTGGATGTTGATCTGGGGGAATCGTTCCTTCACGTCCCGGAGCAACTCTTCATACCACTGGATCGTGAAGTCCGGGTGCAGGCCGCCTTGCAGCAGGATCTGGTCGCCGCCGAGTTCGATCGTCTCCCGGATTTTTGCGTACAGCTCGTCGCGGGCGATGACGTATCCGTCACGATCGTCCGGCCGTCGGGAGAAGGCGCAGAAGCGGCAGCCGCTGGTGCAGATGTTGGTGTAGTTGATGTTGCGGTCGATGTTGTAGGTTCGATAAGGCTCGGGGTGCAGCCGACGGGTGACCGCGTCGGCCGCGCGGCCGAGTGCCGCCAGGTCGTGCGACTGAAGCAGTCTCAGGCCCTCATCGGGAGCGAGCCGTCGGCCGTCGACCACGTCATCGAGCAGGCTGTCGATCTCAGAAGACAAGTTCCGCTCCTGCAGGTGCGAGTCCGTGCTGCGCGGCCAGTTCGTAGAACCGCTCCAACCCTTGCTGCTGTCGGTGGCCAAGGTGAAAACCCAAGTTGTCGCGGAGATATGACAAACACTCCTCTTGCGAGAGCCCCAGTGCCGGGGCCTCGAGCCGGGCGATTTCGGCCAGTCGGGTGACGCCCCGGTCACGCGCGGAGGCGAGCAACGAGGCCACCTGGTGCAAATCGACGCCCTCTCGGGCAACCCACATGGCAAACACGAACGGCAGGCCCGTCCAATGCGTCCACTCCTCGCCCAGGTCCCAGACGAACTCGAAACGGTCCGGGAGCAGTTGTATCCCCCGGTCGCCAATCACCATGGTGGCATCCGCCGTTGAATCTTCCACGGGCACACCGATCGGAAGCTGCCGCACTTGAGGGCGAATCGAGAAACGCTCCTTCAGGAGAATTCGTACCAAGGCGGCGCTGGTTCGCGACCCTTCGTCCAGGGCCAGCGTCCGAACCCGCTCGACCGGCACGCGGCCGTAGAGTCTCACGCTTCGCACCGGTCCCTCGCAAGCCACGCAGGCATCGGAGACGATCGAATATCCGGGATTGCGGAAGTACTCGATCGAGGGAACCAACGCCACGTCGAGTTGCCCCGCGGCCAATCGATCGGCCAGTCGGCTCGGCAGATCGACCGCGACTTCCACCGCCGAGTCCAACTCCCTCAGGCAGAACGTCAGCGGCCGGGCGTTCAAGTAGGCGACCGCTCCGATGCGAATTCGAGCCTCGCCGGTTGGGGCAGAACACTCTCCCACAGCTTATTCTCCGCATAACCAGTGTAAACCTTTCAATATACGGATTGACGCATTGGAGCGGAAGGGGACTGCACACTTGCCCTCCCGATCGCTTTTGTCCGAAAACCCGTCGGAAGTTGGACCACGTCCGGTTTGACCCCTCTGCTGCGGGAAACTAGATTTCTATTGACACCTTTGCGCATAGGGTTCCTGGACTACATTGCGGAATCGAGGAATTGATGGCCGGTACATCGGAAGACAACCTTCTGGCCCGCTTGGCTGGACACGGCGGACAGGGTGACGATATCGATCCCTGGGCGTCGGTCGCGGCGACGGTGCCGCAACACGACGCCGAAGACCAGAAGAAGGACGAAAAGCTCGAGGCCCTGGTCGATCGGATCAACAAGCTGGCCCAGAAATCGGACGCCGCCCAAGCAGCGACCTCGAAAGGGCCGCTCGGGGAGGAGCCGGGCCAATGCGTCGAGAACACGTTCCTGCCCATCGAGCCGGAGACCTTTCGCGAGGCCGATCTGACCGACAGCGAGGTGGAAGCCCTGGCCTTGAAGTTCCTCCTGGCTCGCGGCGACGCCTCGGGCCGCGACGTCGCCGACCAGGTGAAACTCCCCTTCGTGCTGATCGACCAGTTGTTGCGCACGCTGAAGAACGACCAATTGGTCGTTCACAAAGGCGCCGCGCCGATGAACGACTATCAGTATCAACTCACCGACCTCGGCCGCGAGCGCGGCCGACGATACGCGACCCATTGCACCTATTTCGGGGCCGCGCCCGTCTCGTTGAAGGAGTATCTGACCAGCGTCGACGAACAGTCGCTCACCAGGCAGCACCCGACCAACGAGAACCTGCACCGGGCATTCGAAGACCTGCTGCTCAGCGAGAAGATGTTCAACCGACTGGGGCCGGCGATCAATTCCGGCCGCGGAATGTTCCTCTACGGGGCCCCCGGAAACGGAAAGACCAGCATCGCCCGGCGCGTCACCAGGGCCTTCGGGCAGCACATCTGGATTCCCCGGGCGCTGGGGATCGACGGCGAGATCATCCGGCTGTTCGATCCGTCGAACCATGAAGAGCTGCCGTTGGCAGCCAATGAAGGACTGATCGACCAGCGGAAGATCGACAAGCGGTGGGTCCGCATCCGGCGCCCGACGATCATTTCCGGCGGCGAGTTGACCATGGCGGCCCTGGAGGTAACCATCAACACGTCGACCGGCGTGAGCGAGGCCCCCCTGCAACTGAAGAGCAACTGCGGCACGCTGGTGATCGACGACTTCGGCCGACAGCGGATGAGCATCGACGAGTTGTTGAATCGCTGGATCGTGCCGTTGGAGATGCGCTACGATTTCCTCAATCTGCCCAACGGCAAGAAAATCGAAGTCCCCTTCGATCAACTGATCATTTTCTCCACGAACCTCGAGCCGCGCGACCTGGTCGACGAAGCGTTCCTGCGGCGAATTCCGTACAAGATCGAGGTGATCGACCCGACGGAAGACGATTTCCGAGGTCTCTTCAAGATGATGGCGCCTCAGTTGGGGTTCGAGTACCGCCCGGAGCCGATCGAGTACCTGATCGAGAAGCACTATCGCCGGCCGGGCCGCGCGTTCCGCTGCTGCCATCCCCGCGACCTCCTGCTGCAGATCCGCAGTTTCTGTGCCTACAAGAAGTGTCCCCTGGAACTGACCGAAGAATACTTCGACACCGCGGTGGATATCTACTTCGCGGTGATGTGACGGGGAGTTTTCAGTTTTCAGTTGTCAGTTGTCAGTTGTCAGTTGTCAGTTGTCAGTTGTCAGTGCTTTCGACGTGGCATTTGTACCCGTACGCATCATGCTTGCGCATCCTCTTGCTCGTCTATGGGGAATTCGTGGGCCATTAACTTCCATGATTCAGGAAACGTCCTGAAAGTTCTCGAGCACGGGGCTGTAAGCTGTGAAGTGACAATCAGTTCGGGACTGGGGGCTGGGGACTCGGGGTTCGGGGCAATACGGTTGACTTCTTGGAACAAGGCTCGGATTCTCGGATATTCTTCCCGAGCCCCGAGTCCCGAGCCCCGAGCCCCGAGTCCCGAGTCCCGAGCCCCGAGCCCCGAGCCCCGCTGTCCCCATTGGCTGCGGCAACGCCGCGCTGGGCTGAGACAACCGTCTTGATATCAGACCCGCCACTTGCCGCTACCGAACGCTGGGAATCCCGAACGTCTTCGCGTGAGGAGCGGGCGGTCGCGCCTCGTTTTCGACCAGGCTTCGCTGCCAGTCGACTCCCAGCATGATCACGTTGATCCCCGAGCCGATGCCCATCAGCGCCACGCGGTCGTTCGGCCGCAGGTGTCCGTTCTCGATACCCAGCGCGGCCGTGATCGGCAAGGCGACCGCGCCGGTATTGCCGAGCCACTCCAGCGTCGCGTAGTCGACGGCCGGATCCAGCCCGAACGCCTCCAGCGTCAACTTGCGGTGGGCACGGCCGACCTGGTGGCAGAAGGTCTTGTCGATGTGTTCGACTTCCCAATCCAGGCAAGCGAGAAAATGAGGGAGAGTCTCCTTGGCCGCAGCGATTCCCTCCTGCATCAACGTCTCGGCGTCGGTGGCCATCAGCGGGCGCATCGCGGCATCGGCCGATTGGTCGCGGTCGCTTTGACACAGTTCGCAATGGGCGGAGTTCGCACGGGCGACGCCGCCGAGAATGCGGTTGCCCGTGCGGCTGAGTTCGCGATGGACCAGCACCACGGCCGCACTGCCGGAACCGATGGTCAACGAGGCGAAGGCCGACTTGATGTCGCGGCGCGAGAGCGAACGGTCCGCGTTGAGCTGCTTGATGGTCGTCTCGACCAGGGCCCGACTGCTTTCCGTTCCCACGACCACCCCGGCGCGGATCTGGCCCAATTCGATCATGTTGGCCACCTGGATCATGCCGTTGAGCAGTCCGAGACAGGCGTTGGAAACGTCGTAAACGAGGCAGTCGCCCGGCAGGCCGAGCCGGTGATGCACGCCGCAGGCGGTGGCCGGTTCCAGAAAGTCGCGGCAGACCGATCCGTGAATCAGTGCCCCGACGTGCCGCTTGTCGAGACCCGCGATGCGTATCGCCTTCTCCGCCGTCTCCACGCTCTTCTCGCTCGGCAGCATCCCCGGCGGCCAAAACCGCCGCTGCCGGATGCCGGTCATCAACTCCAGTCGCCCCTCGGGCAGGCGCAGGCGGCGGTAAAGCGGCTCAAGAGACGACTCGATCTCCTCGGAACCGACGACCTGCTCGGGCAACGTATAAGCGAAGGCCTCAAGACAGACACTGCTGTATCGTATCGGGTTACTCATTGGAGGATCCCGTAATCGGTGACGTTGAGCCGGCCGCAAAGATCGACACGATAGCCGCTGGCGACAGATTGGTAAAGTGGGTAACGCGCCGCGCGAAGAGCGCGGGGGTAATCACATCATTCGGACGGGATAGAGGATACCACTTTCCACGATTTCGGAAAGCCGACTCGGCAATGGGAAAAAATGCGGATACCCACATTGCTAGCTGTGCTATCACCACATTATGTTGTGGTTCCTACGCTCACGGGCCCAAAATAGGGTAATTACTTGCAAACGCCGCGTGGTCGGCCTAAACTCCCGGGCACTTGCATTCCAACCGGCGGTGACGCGCCAAAGCTGAAGGAGTTTCAAGGCTAGACGATAAGGACATCGCCCCGCAGCCGTGTCCGGGCCGGACACGACCGAACGGCGGGAAAGGTTTGCGATCCGGACCTCAAGGACTGACGGACGGAATCGCCGCTGGTGGCGAGGTACCCCCTGGATAAACCGCTCGGGAGTCTCGACGCAAGCCCCTTTCTCCAGCCCCTTTCTTTCCGGCTCGACCGATTGGCGTCGGTGTTCTCCAGCCCCCTCTCGGCTCTCACCCCAAAGCAGGCACAAGACGTGTCCAAGGAGGAATGCCCAATGGGTTCCAAACCGCTGATTGGGATCAACGCCGACTACCGGTCGGCACGCACGAACAGCCCCGCCTATGCCTTTCTAACGGCCGGCTATTTCGACTCGCTGTCCAAAGCCGGCGCCATTCCCATTCTGATTCCGCCGCTCGCGGAAGAAGAGGATCTCCACTGCCTGCTCGATCGCCTCGACGGCGTGGTGCTCAGCGGCGGTGCCGACCTGGACCCCCGCCGAGACGGTTTCATGGTCCATCCTTCCCAGCGACTGCTCGATCCCCGGCGGGAGGATTCCGACAGAATGCTGGTGCGGCTGATCGCCCGGCGAAGAGTGCCCGTCTTCGGCGTCGGCTGTGGGATGCAACTGCTGAACCTCTCTCAGGGCGGCAATCTGCACTTGCACATTCCCGAGGATCTTCCCCGGGCGCTGCCGCACCTGGACACGATGGATCCGGCCCACCGCCACGCCTTGGAAGTGGAGCTGGACTCGTTGATGGGCCGCGTGTATGGCGAAGGCGAGATCCGCGTCAACAGCATGCACCACATGGCGATCGACGAGGTTGCCCCCGGTTTTGCCGTCACGGCCCGCTGTCCCGACGGCGTGGTCGAGGCGATCGAAAGCACCATGGACGATTGGATCGCCATGGGGACCCAGTTCCATCCGCAAAGCGATTCGGCGTCGGCGCTCGATCTGCGGATCTTCGAGGAGTTCGTCGTGGCGATCACCGGCGAGCCCGTCGAAATGCGCATGGTGGCCTGAGGAGTCGTATAGGAATTGCTTCCCGAATTCGGCGCGTATAGTAGCCATCTCGCTCCGCGAGATGTGGCCATTGAAGATCGAGAGCATTTCGGGCTGCATCTCGCGGAGCGAGATGGCTACTATACGGAAATCATAGATCGGGACCCGATCGTGACCAGATTACTCAAACTCGACCTGCCGCACACCGGTCAGGGACGCCGCTGGACCGTTGGCGTCTTGGCGTCTTCCCGGTGTACTCGAGTGGCGGCCGCATTGGTGGCCGCCGCCGGACGGGGGATCGACGCCCGGGTCCACGTCGCCGGGGCCGCTACCGCCGATACCTCCGCACAAGTGTCGGCCCTGTTCGCTGCCATGGCCGATTCCAAGTCCAGTCCGGCCGGCGTACTGGCCGAACTGCGGACCCGCTTGGCCGAAGTCCAGGCCTCGCTCATCGCCGAACTCTTGGCCGGACTGGGCGTGGCGCCGAGCCGCGTGTTGGCCGTCGGGGTCCACGACCCGGGTTGCTGGGTCTCTGCCGGCGACGGACCGACGCACTACCTCGGGCTGTGTGCCGCGACGGAACTGGCCGAGTCGTCCGGGCTGAACGTCATCGACGCCTTCCCGGCGCGGGATCTCGCCCAGGGCGGACAGGGCGGGCCGATCGACGCGCTGGCTCAATGGGTCTTGCTGCAGGACCCGCATTGCAGTCGCGTGCTGCTGGAACTCGGCCGTACCGTGCGCATGAGCTTCCTGCCGGCTTCGTTGAGCCATGCGGCGGCGGCACGCGTGCTCTCGTTCGAAGTGGGACCCGGCACCGCCCTGCTCGATACGCTGGCACAACGCCTGACCGGCGGCGTTCAGTCCCACGACCCCGGCGGCCGGCTGGCGGTCCAGGGGCGGCGGATCGAGAAGCTCGTCGGGCACTGGCTTTCCGATCCGTCTTTCGCCCGTCCTTTGCCGCGTTGGCATCCTCGCGGCGTGCGGCCCGAGCGGTTTCTTGCCGATGCTTTGCAGATGGCGGTGGATTCGGGCTGGTCGGTCCGCGACCTGCTGTGCACGGCCACGCACTTCATCGCGGAGACCGTGGCGCTGGCCATCGAGAAGCGGCTGCCGGAAGACGCCCGGGTCGATCAACTCGTGATCACCGGCGGCGGTCAGCAGAACGGGATGCTGCTGCGGGAAATCTCCCGCACGACGCAGCGATCCCTGGTACGGATCAGCGAGTTGGGCCTTCCGGCCGAAGCGCTCGGCCCGGCCGGCATCGCGGTGCTGGCCCTGTTCTATCTCGACCAGGTTCCGGCCAACCAGACGTCGATCACGGGGACGTCGATCCCCCGCCTCCTTGGCCGACTCACGCCCGGCTCTCCGCAGAATTGGCAACGCTTGACCCAAGTCATGTCCGGCAGCAGCCCCGCCGTCCGGCCGCTGCGAAGCGCATTGTAGGCCGCTGCGAAGTGCATTGTAGGCCGCTGCGAAGCGCATTGTAGTCGTCTCGCTCCGCGAGACGAAACCCGGTTTCCGCCAAGCGGAACCTTTCCTCGTTCCCAAACTCCGTTTTCCTCGTTCCCAAACTCCATTTGACCGTCTCAGCCCCGAAGGGGCAAAATGTGGCAGCCCGGGGCAGCGCCCTGGGTAACGGGTCGCCCCGGTGCTGGCGATGATTGACGACTGGCGTAGCTTTCTCGGCAGCGCCGCGTGTGTCGAACGCTTGGAGCAAGCCGCCGGTCGCCTGCTCCGCCCCGGAAAACCGGGCCGACCGGCCAAATGACTCAAACAGCCAGATTAGGGACGTGTCCCCGTCCCTGAAAGAGCCTGCGTTGTCAAGGGGTCTCCCGGTGGTTTTCGCGCGCACGGTTCGCGCTGAAGCTTCCAGGGCTTTTCTC
>DATLAN010000016.1:0-7217 GCA_035527455.1 Thermoguttaceae bacterium | reverse complement strand
TGGCGAACGTAGCTACAAGCCTATGAATAATCCGGACCAACCGGAAAACAACCCTCCGGTGTGATTTCCGTCGGCGGGTGATACTGCTATGTTTACCAAGGGGGAGCCTGGAGAAAGCCCGTTTCTGAGGGAGCGATCCGCATGCCGCGCATCGTGACGACACCACCGCAACGACCTCTTTACGCCGACGGGACAAGAGCGGCCGGCTGGTGGCGGGAGTCGGATGATGGGCTCAGGGTGCTGTGTGGATTGTGTCCCCGGGCGTGTGCCCTGGGGCCGGGCGATCGGGGGTTCTGCTTCGTCCGGCAGAATCGCGGCGGGGAACTGGTCTCGACCACCTACGGCCGCAGCACGGGCTTCTGCGTCGATCCGATCGAAAAAAAGCCGCTCAGCCAGTTCTATCCCGGCACCGCGGTCCTCTCCTTCGGCACCGCCGGCTGCAATCTCGGCTGCAAGTTCTGCCAAAACTGGTCGATGTCCCGCTCCCGCGACGTCGACGCCGCCTGCGAGGTGGCCGATCCCGAAACCGTCGCCCACGCCGCCGAACAGCTCGCCTGCCGCAGCGTCGCGTTCACCTACAACGACCCGATCATCTTCGCCGAGTACGCCATCGACACCGCCCGGGCGTGCCACGACGTAGGCGTCAAAACGGTGGCGGTGACCTCCGGATACATCACCCCCGAAGCACGAACCGCCTTCTACGAGCACATCGACGCGGCCAACGTCGACCTGAAAGGCTTTACCGAGGAGTTCTACCGGAAGTGGACCGGCGGCCAGCTCGAACCGGTGCTCGACACGTTGCGGTGGCTGGCCCGGGAAACGGACGTGTGGCTCGAAGTGACCAACCTGGTCATTCCGCAGATGAACGACTCGCCGGACGAATTGGAGCGGATGTGCCGTTGGGTTCACGACGAGTTGGGTCCCGATGTCCCGCTGCACTTTTCCGCGTTCCATCCCGACTTCAAGGTGACCGACCGCGGACCGACGCCGCTGGAGACGCTGCTGCTGGCCCACGAGACGGCCAAGCGCGTCGGATTGCGTTACGTCTACACCGGCAACGTCAGCGACCGGCGTCACCAGAGCACGTACTGCCCGCAGTGCGACCGCATGGTGATCGAGCGCGACGGGTACGTGCTCGGCGCGTATCACCTTCGAGACGGTCGTTGCGGGCATTGCGGGGCGCCGATTGCCGGCCGGTACGATCGGGCCCCGGGCGACTGGGGCGGCAAGCGGCTGCCGGTCCGCATTGCCCGATATGCCCGACCCAAACCCGTTGCCCCCACAACCAGACAGGAGGCCGAAGTGGAGAGCCAACCCGCGAAACAGCCCGGACCGCCGACCGACGGCACGGTGCAACCGGAGTTGACGGATCAGCAGGAGGACCGGATCTTCCAGGCAGCCGGGCGTCGGGTCGAGGCCACGGTGCGTGCCCAGATGCCCGAGTCGCTCGCCGCCGCGCTGGAAGACGTGGCCGCCGTGCCGCTGTACGGAGCGTTCGTGAGTCTGAAGCGTGGCGGGCAATTGCGGTCGTGTTGCGGCTTCTTGGGCCCGTCGATCCCGCTTTCCGAGGCGGTGGACCGCGCGGCCGAGCGGGCGGCCAAGGACGATCCCCGCTTCCCGCCCATCTCGCCCACGGAATTGGAGCACCTCGACATGGAAGTCTGGCTGCTGTGGGGGCTGCAGCCGGTCACGGCCCGGGGCGAAGACCGTATCCAAGCGGTGACCATCGGCAAGCACGGCCTGCAAATCACCCGGGGTACTGCCCGCGGACTGCTGCTGCCCGGCGTGGCGGTCGACCACAATCTCGACGCGAAGGGCTTCCTGGAACAGGTCTGCCTGAAGGCCGGGCTGCCCACCAACGCCTGGCTGCAGGACGACACGGTGCTGATGACGTTCGAGGGTCGCGCGATCCGCGGGAAGCTGAGTCCGACCGCGGGGGAAGCAGGTATTCCCGCCGGCGGGCCCACGCAGGAGCAAGTCGCCGCCCTGGCCGAATTCTGCCGCAGCAACGTCTGGGCCCTCTTCTACGGCAGCACGCCCAACTGCTACATGAGCGGCGGCTTCGACGGCGGCGTCAGCGCCTTGGCGATCAGTGTGGGCAAGCCGGGCACCAGCCAGGCGGTGATCTGCAGCAAGCTTTCGCTGCGCCCGGAGATGCCGCTGCAAGCCACGTTGTTCGCCCTGACCGAGGCGACGGCCAGGACACTGCAAGCCCGGCGGACCGATCCGGCGTTTCTGCAAACGGCCCCGGTCGGACTCAGCGTGCTGTTCGATCCGGCCATGCACGGCACGGCGGATCGGCCGGAATTGGCAGGCGTAGACCCGCAGCGGCGGGCCGTGCTGGTCCACGACGGGTCCCGGTCGGCCTGGGTGTTCGACCCGGAGAAAACGGCCGAACAACTGCTCGACGAAGCGCTGCAAGAGGCCGGCGTCACCAGCCCGGCCCGGACACGCGTGGTCAGTCTGGCCGTCGTTTCGACCGATCCGCGCGTCGTGGTGGCCCACGTGCCGCGCGGGCAACTCGGGCCGGAGGTCCGGCCGGCCGGCGTGGCCGGAACCTTCTATCCCGACACGCCCGAGGAAATCGACGCCATGCTCGACGACATGATGCCCGAAGAGCAGCCGTCGGAATCCTGGGCGGCCGTGATGGTCCCGCACGCCGGCTGGATCTACTCCGGACGTCTGGCCGCCGAGGTCTTCAGCCGGGTGAAGATTCCCGAGCGGGTGATTGTTCTGTGTCCGAAGCATCGCGCCGGCGGGGCAGAATGGGCGGTGGCCCCGCACCGGACGTGGTCGTTGCCCGGCCGGCAGGTCGCGTCGGATCCGGAGTTGGCAAGGGAGTTGGCCGAGAAGGTCTCGGGCCTGGAACTGGACGCGGCGGCCCATCGTCAGGAACACGCGATCGAGGTGTTGCTGCCGTTGCTGGCCCGGCTGGCTCCCGAGGTGCGCGTGGTCGGGATCATCATCGGCGGCGGCGATCTGGAGAGCTTGCGCCGGTTCGGTCGGCAGATGGCTGGAGTTCTCCGCAACATGCCCGAGCGGCCGCTGCTGGTCATCTCCAGCGACATGAACCATTTTGCCGACGACGCCGAGACGCGGCGGCTGGACCGCCTGGCCCTGGCCGCCATGGAGAGCCTCGACCCGGCCAATCTCTACCAGACGGTCCAAGACAACCGCATCAGCATGTGCGGCATGTTTCCGGCCGTGATCGTGATGGAAACGCTCCGCGAGTTGGGCTCCTTGCACCGCTGCGAATCGGTCGGCTACAATACCAGCGCCGAAACCAGCGGCGATACGAGCCGGGTCGTAGGCTACGCGGGCATGCTGCTGGGCTAAACACGTAGGTCAGGGCTTGCCCTGACGGCACGTAGGTCAGGGCTTGCCCTGACGGATTCTTCTGTCGACTGCTCGATTCGGATCGATTGCGTCAGGGCAAGCCCTGACCTACGATTGTTTGATTGCGTCAGGGCGAATCTCTATCGAGGAGGGCGTTACCATGTGGAGCGGAACACGTCGTGACTTCTTGCGGGTCGGGGCGGGCGCTACGGCGGCCGTGGCGCTGGGATGGAAGGCGGCCGTGGCGTTGGCGCAGGCGCCCTTGGGCGACCGGCCACGGCAGGACGAAGGCGTGGAGGTGCTCAACCCGCTGGGTCGCGTGCCGCTGTCGTTCTTCATCGACGATTCCACCTGCCTGGTGAACATGGGCCACTTCTGCATGCCGCAGTTCGCCGCCGCGTTGCCGGATCGAGAAATCTACAAGAAGCCGTGGAAGACCTGGCCGCGGGAGATCCCCGACGCGTTCGTCCGCGAGTTCAGCCGGTTCTGTGCCCAGCACGGCGTGAAGGGCAAGTACAGCATCGTGCCCTATCCGGCCTGCGTGGGCTGGCTGGATCGGGAGCTGCCCGGCTGGTCGCGCGAGGAGCTGCTGGCGAGCCTGAAACTGGTCCGCGAGGAGATGCTGCCCAACTGGGACATCCATCCCGAGATGATCTCGCACACGCGGGTGATCGACATCAAGACCGGCCGGCCGATGGCCGAGATCAGTTCCGCGACGATGGAGAACTCCTATCCGCAGACCCCCAAGAGCGTCGACGAACTGACCGCCTACCTGGCCTACGCGCTGCGGATCCTCAAAAACTGCGACCTGCCGTGCGACGGGATCACCACGCCGGGCGGATTCGGCAACGCAGTCAAGTCGGAGCTTTCGCTGGCGGTGCACGAGGCGGTGCGCGACGTCTACGGCAGCGAACTGCCCCACTACTTCAAGTACGTTTCCGGCGGCAACGAGAGCACGGAGCCGAAGCTCGAGCACGTCCGCGACCTCGACGGCGACGACCCGAAGGTGACCGTCAACCTGCCGGCCGGCACGGGCGACTGGTTCGGCGGCTGGGACGGCGACCGACAGCCCGAAGGACATCTCTACGCCAACCAGGACGCCACCGAGGGCCGTCTGGTCGAGTTGATCCAGCGCGGCCAGCCGGCCGTGATGCTCTGCCACTGGCCGGGCCTGTACGGACAGGGCACGAAAGCGGGCTTCAAGCAGTTCCAGCAGGTGGCCCTGGCCCTGGAAGGCCGCTATCGCGATCAGACTATCTGGATGAAGATCAGCGAACTGGCCCGCTATTGGGCAGCCAAAGGACTGACGCGGATCGAGCACAACGGGAATCAAGTAACGCTGAAAGCACCGTTCGCCGGTCCGCAGTTCACCCTCCGCATCACCACCCAGGGCAACGCGCCGCCGAAACTCTCGCTCGACGGCAAGCCGGCGGAAGTCCGGGAGGTGCCGCGGATGCGCGATTTGCAGCCGGGGACGTGGTTGCGGGAGCAAGAGAGCCTGGTGGTCTGCTTCGACCTGCCGAAGGGAAGCACGACGATCCAGGTCGCTACTCGATGAACCGCCGCAGTAGGATGGCCTTTTCGGCGTTGAGGTCTTCGCCGCGCTGGAAGCCGACGGGAATGGAGCGGTCGATCAGGTAGAACGCCCGGTGCCGCTCGATCTCTCCGGTGTCGATCCCGATCTCCTGCCCGAGCATGTAGCCGTCGGGGATCGCGTTGGTGGCCGGCACCGGTTCGACCTCGAAGTAGCCGACGGTGATCCACATGGCGTAGACGTTCGACCGATTAGTGACCAGGTTGCCCAATCGCTGAATGCCCTGATAGCGGAAGTAGGGATTGCGATCGGTGTCGTTGTAGGGTTGCGACGACTCGGTCTCGAACAGCGGCTGCGTGGGATTGTCCGGATCGCGCCGCAACACGGTGACGTCGATTTCGCGTTGCGGGCGCAGGCCGTCGGGCGCCATCGAGGCGGCACAGGCCGACTTGAACGGCTGGGCGAATCGGGTGGGGAAGCTGGCGTTGAGTTGCAGCATATCCTGGACGGCCTGGCTCTGAGGGCCGCCTCCGCCCGAGGCGCCGCCCGCGTAACCGCGCCGGCTGCGCACGAACTTTTCCCAGAAGGCCTCCGTGTTCATGTCCGGATAGAAATTCATCAGCCCCATGAAGACCTCGCGGTTGAAGACCGTGTTGAGGTTGATGCGGCCCGGCTCGCGGTAGAGCGAGATGTTGTTGAACGGCGGATGGAACGGGTGGTCGCCGGCCAGGCAGGCGTTCGGGTCGGCCGAGACCGCCGTGCCCACGAATCGCGAGGGAACGTGGATGAAATCGAAGATCCGCTGAAACTGCGGCGAGCCGTTCGAGTCGTTCGAGCTGCCCGAGGTCGAGTGGAAGAAGTTCAACAGATGCGGGAAGGGGCCGGGCGGCAGTTCGGTCGGATCGCCTCCGGTCGGATCGTAAGGATTGGTCGACTGAGAAGGCCGGTCGATGCCGAAGTACTTCTCGTCGCCGTACGACGGATCCGTATTGCGAACCAACAGCTTCGAGGAACGCAGCACGGGCACCAGCAGGAGTTCGAGCTGGCTGATGAAGGGGCGGTTGTTCCAGGTCAGCCAGGGGAACGGATTCGGCGGATCGCCGCGGTGGTAGTTGCCGGCCTGACCCGCGTCCAAGGGCATGCCGAAGTATCGGAAGTTGAGGTAGCCGAGGCTGTGGTCCAGCGGCTCGTTGAAGTAGTGCGGCTCCGCGAGGGTTCCCCCGGCCGCGGCGCCCAACTCCTTATCCGGCGGTTCCTGCTTCCAGAAGCTGAGGTTGGCCGGCGAGCCGGAAAAGCGGCGATAGTCTTCCTCGCCGCGCTGGCGGGAAGCGAAGGCGATCCGGCCGGGCTCGACCGGATTGCCGTCCTCGTCGCGCTCGACGGCCGTCGAGACGCCGTTGAAGCTGGTCAGATCGATCGGCATCGAGTCGATCGTCCGATACGGGTTGGTCTTGGCGTCGTACGGCTGCGTCGGGTCGGCCAGCCGTTGGAGGTGCACCACGCGGAAGCCTGTGACGGTCTGGTCTGTCCTCAGCAACTGCCACATGCCCTCGTCGGTCCGCTGCTCGTCGAGCGGGACATCGTGTACCGTGGTATACTGCTCGGTCGCCGCGTCGTATTCCTCCGTCGGGTATCCTCCGTGAGGCTCCGATACGCTCAGGCGGCGGGGCTGATTGACGACGACCACCGCGGGCGGCTTCACGCGGCCGGTTTCCGGCTGCTGGTCGCCGTCGCTGAGGACCACGTGCGGCAGGTTGCCGGTAAGCTCGATGCGGCGGGTCGTGTCGTCGCCGGCCGTTTGACCGTTTCGGAAGCCAATGAAGGTCTTTGCCTGATTCGAGTCGCCCGGTCCGATCACCGCGTAGCCCCCGGGCACGACCAGCCCGTTCGCCGATGAGGCGAAGAAGCTGGAAGCCGACGAAACGTCGCTCGGCACCACGCAGTCACCGGTGGCGACGAAATACGCCGCCCGATCGATCCGCGGCCGGCGGGCCGGATCGGGATCGTCCGGATCGAGGTACTCACCATCATCCGTGGGCGTGGGCTGGGCGGGGTTGGCTCCGTCGGTTTCGTCGACGATGACCAGCCGCCAGACGGGCGAATTGCCGTCGGGCGAAGTAAGCCTGAGGTCCACCCCGTTGCCGAACGTCCTGGCCCCGGAGTCGTAGGGGTAGAACTCGCCCGAGGGTGAATTCATCGCCGACCAGGGATTGAACAATTCGATGAACAGCGATCCTTGAGGACGGTATCTCGAGTCGAGGTCGACCTTCTTGTCGCCTTCCTCTTCTTCCTTGGGCCAATCCTCCTCGCCGGGCTCTCCGGGTTCTCCGCCCGGATCGCCGGCGCC
>DATLAN010000015.1:0-8021 GCA_035527455.1 Thermoguttaceae bacterium | reverse complement strand
CCACCTCGCCGCCCGACCGCATGAAGAGGTGCAGGCCGGGTCGAGCGGGCTGTTGAAGAGGCCGTTGCCGGGCGGAATCGGCGATCCCACGGGGAAGACTTCCAAAGGCCGTTGTGCCGAATTATCAAAGAGCCCGCCCGCCCGCAAGGCGGATAGACACATGGTTATGTGTACACCATTGCCGACCAAAAATCCACGCCGCATTTTGGGCCACCTGCCAACGCTTCCCCTTGCCGCACAGTGCGAATGGGGTCGGAGCTTGAATAGTGAATAGGCTCCACAAGACCGATCGGCCGATGTCCTTTCCGAAAGGAGTCTATTCACTATTCACGCTCCGACCCCATTCGCACTTCACGCGGATTATGATGCTGCGGGCTGTGGAGACGCTGTGCGGCAAGGGGAGGTGGCGGGAGGTGGCACAAAATGCGATGTGGATTTTCGGACGGCGATGGTGTACACATAACCATGTGTCTATCCGCCGTGCGGGCGGGCTCTTTGATAATTCGGCACAACGGCCTTTGGAAGTCTTCCCCGTGGGATCGCCGATTCCGCCGGGCAACGGCGTCTTCAACAGCCCGCTCGACCCGGCCTGCACCTCTTCATGCGGTCGGGTGGTGAGGAGGTGTTCGAATTGTTTTCTTTGGAAAAGCGAAATCTCGAAAAAGTGGATAACAATGCCGTAAGGTGCTTTGGTGTAACGTCTTGCGCCGAGGAAACAAAGGCCCAACCGAACCGATCGACGCCGGTTTGTCAATGGGCCTTCGAACGATGCAAGTCTTGTGCGGAGAACGACTTGCGCATCGACACGACCGACGGCCGTCGGCAACCCGGTAGGCGTGGGGCGGAAAACAATCGCGCCGGGCGCCTTCGCGGCATCCACCCCCGTTTACGTAACCGTCTGCGGGAAATCAGCTTGCGCCGACCCGCGCGGATTCGAGAGATGCCCATTGTTGTCGCGCGACGCTCCAACCGAGAAACAATAGGGCGCGCCGCATCCCGGCAGTGCGTCAGGGCAAGCCCTGACCTACTTGCGGCGGGCGGCCAGATCGTCGTAGCGTTGGACGCAGGCGGCATAACGCTGGAGCGTCCAATCGAGGGCGTAGGGTTTGCTCTCGGCGAGCCAGAGCCGCTGGAACTCGCGGCCGAGCGATTCGTGGGCGTCGCGATTGGCGAGGGCCAGCGTTTCGGCCTTGGCCAGTAGTGGTAACGCGGCCTGAGCGTCGAGTTTCTCGGCCTCGGCGACCAGCCGGGTGAATTCCAGCCCGTCGAGCATCCGCTGGCCGATCCGTTCCATCCGCCGGGCACCGAACAGAAAATAGTCCAACAACTCCGCGTTGACCACGGCCTCCTGCTTGCACGCTTCGAGATGCTCGATCGCCGGTCGGGCAATCTCCAGCAAAGCCTTGGCGGAAGCTTCGATCTCGGCCGGCTCCCCCTGCGGCTGGAAATCGTCCTGCCAGAACCGCCGATTGTTCATCCCGTGCATGGCCGGCAGACGATGCGTTTGGGCGAGCAGCTCGATCGCCCGGCCGAAATGGTCGCCCTTCTCGCCGAAGAGCACGGCGCCGATGCGGCGGTTGAAGTCCTCCGGCGTGGTGGCCGAGGCGTTCCAGGCACATTCGGCGCCCCAGGCGTAGCCGTGCCACTTGTAGCCCTGCAGGGCCTCGCCGTCGTCTTCCCAGGCCGTGTTGAGCACGCCGATCGCCCCGTGCCTGGCCCCGTCGCGGACGAAGTTGCGGATGTTGGTCGTGGCCACGCCGAAGTCGGGCAGAATCCGGCTCCAGTTGCTGATGCCCGGGCAAACGAAGAACTCGTAACCGGACCTGGCGAAGGGGACGATCTGGTCCTCGAAGCTCTCGGCGGCGCCGTAGCCCCAGGTGAGCATCACGGTGTCCTTAGGGATCTGCTCGAGCTTGTCGGGATGCTGGAGAATGATGTCGCCCCACATCATCATCCGCTTCCGGTACTTGTCCTCGAGCAAGTCGTGTACGCGGCGGAGATGCTGCACGTAGACGCCGCCGGTGCCGATCTTCTCGGCCAGCTCCTTCGACGGGCCCTTGCCCAGGCCGTAGGTCTCGTCGCAGCAGACGTTGAACATCGCAAACGGCAGCAGCGGACAGACCTCGCTGTAGAGGTCGTCCAGCAGCTTGTAGCTTTCCTCTTGGACCGGGCAGAGGATATAGGACGTTTCCCGCAGATCGGCGTATTGCTCGTGCTTGAGGATATCCTCGAAATGGCCGAACGACTGCTGGTTGCCCAGCACGTCGACCTGCCGCGGCTTGGCGTAGGCCACCAGCGCCTTCAACTCCTCGGGCGTGAGCGAACCGTTTTCGGGTCCGATGGCCGGGTGTTTCTCGAAGGCGTATTGATACTCCATGTAGTAGGTGAACAGATTCATCTTCAGCGCGGCGCCCAGATCGACGTGCTGCTTGAGCGTGGCCAGCGTCGAACTCGGCCCGCGGGTGAGATCGTCCTGAAAACACCGCCAGCGGATCGACGGCCAGTCGCGGATGGTCACGCACGGCAGGGCATTCCCGCGGCGATTGGCACGGATCAACTGCCGCAGGGTCTGCACGGCGTGAAACAATCCCTCGTCGCCGCGTCCGACGCAGGCGATCCCCTCGGGCGAGACATCCAGCACGTAAGCGCCCGGCGTATCGCTCAGCGGGAGGTTGTCGGCATCGAACCGGTCACCGGGCTGCTTGGAGAGCCGCAAAGCGGGAAGCTCGGCTTCGAAGTTTTGCACCTCCGGCACCGGCAGTCCGGCGAGTTTCAGTTCCGCGGCGATCAGTTCGGCGAGCAGATCGGCGTGTTTCGCCGGGACCTCCAGGACGAGTCCTTCTTCGAGGGCCAAAGTGTCCTTTTCCATTTGGATGTTCTTGGGGAAGGGGACGAGGCGCAGCGGGAAGGCTTCGTCGGCCTGCCCCGTTGTGGAGAAGGCGAAAATCGCTACCACGACCACAGACACGCAGAATCGGCCGAACATTTCGAGGGCTCCTCTCATATAGGGATGGTAGTATTCAAGGGACCTCAATACTCGGGCAACCACAGCCAAGAAACATGGCCTTATGCCCCCCGAATCGGCGCTGCCCCCACTAGAGGGAATAAAAGGTCCTTGCGCAACAGAATTGTAACAAGCGGTAATCCGGGTTTGACAGCCCCCCGAAAAACAGTGATGATGGGGGGGGGAGGCATTCTCTTCGCCGATTGTCGCAACTCCGCCGGGAACTTTCGCCCACGCCCGCGCATCTGACATTATGAGCCTGCTGTGAACGACGACGCCCAACTGATCCACGAGACCCTGGCGGGCCACTCGGCGGCGTTCGGCCGACTGGTGCAAAAATACCAGGACCGGCTGTTCAACACCGTCGCCCACGTGGCCGGCAACGCCGAGGACGCCAGGGATATCGTTCAGGATGCCTTTGTCCAGGCGTTTCTGAAGTTGGACACGTTCCAGCACTCCAGTGCATTTTACACCTGGTTGTACCGTATCGCTTTCAACGTGGCCGCCACCCACCGGCGACGCAGACGGCCGACCCTGTCGGTCGAACAGGCCCGGGAAGCCAGCGGCCAGGAACCGATGGACCACAATGACGGACCGACCGAGTTGCTGGAGCGGCAGGAGCGCTGCCGGCAGGTTCGAGAAGCGATCGACCAACTCAGCGAAGAACATCGCGACGTGTTGGTATTGCGGGAGATCGACGGATGTTGCTACGAAACGATTGCCGAAATCCTCGACCTGCCCATCGGCACGGTACGCAGCCGGTTGCACCGGGGCCGGCTGCAACTGAGGGAACAACTTCGGGAAGTGTTGATCGTCGAAGAGTAGAATTCAGTGGGGATCGGGGCGTTAGGGTGGTGCGATGAAAGACCTGCCGGAAAATGAACTGTTCAGCGCCTACCTCGACGGCGAATTGACCGCCACCGAGCAGGCGGAGGTGGAACAGTTGCTGGCCGAGAGTCCGGCCGCCCGGCAACTGCTCGACGAATTCCGCGCGCTGAGTTCCACGCTGCAGAGCATGCCCCAGTACGCGCTGGACGAAGACCTCAGTGATCGCGTGTTACGGACGGCCGAACGCCGCATGCTCACCGATTCGGAACGCTTGAGCCGACCGGGTGGCAACGGGAAAATGTGGCCGTCGCACCTGGGCCGCCTGCTCAACGCCCGGGCGTTGGTCTGGTCGGGGCTGGCCGTGGCGATCGCCGTGATGTTCATGCTCAGCCAACCACCGGAGAAAGACGGCGGCGGCGTGGCTATGGCGCCGGAAACCGCCGAGCCCGAAGCGGAGCGGGACAAGGACAATGCGGGCCCGGTGGTCCGGGCGGTGGGGGGAGAAGAGGATCTTGCCGCGGGGCACGACGATACGCTGCTGACGGATAAGAAGGCGGAAATCGCCGAAGCAGTGGGCAACCTGCCGACCGGGAATGGCCTGTACGCCGGTGCGCCCGACCTGATGGCCAAGCGCGGCGCAATACCGGAGGATCCCCACGATCTGGCCCGTCACGTGGCGGGCAAGACGGCCGATCCCACCACGTTCGAAATGAAGAAGCCGGGGGAAGAAGCGCCGGGGCCGACAGGGCCGCAGGTCGCGCAGGTTCACCAACCGGCACGCCCCTTCCCGGTGCCCGGGCCTGGCGCCGGTGGTGGCGCTGGTGGTGGCGCGGGGGCTCATGACCAGGACGCCGCGGGACTCCGCACGACCGACAACGGCCCGGGGCTACCCGGCAAAGGCGCCGGTCCGTATGAACATACAAGAGAAAAAGGCGTGTCGCTGGAAACGCAACTCGGCGGTCTGGCCACGATCCATGGGGCGCAGACCGTTGAGGACGCCATTTCGGACTACGCCTCCCGTCTGGAGCCGATCGATTCGGCCTACACGGTCGTTTGTCTCGACGTCCGTTCGTCGGCCGTGGCCAATCGGGCGTTCGACCAGGCGCTGGGCAAGAACAAGATCCTCTCGGCGGCCCGGGAGAACGGGACCGAAGAGAACGCCGCGGAGTTGGAATCGGCCGGCCTCAGGCCGCAACGGCTCGACGGAACGCGGCAAGTCGACGTCATCGAGGGGTTGCTCGAAGACTTGGGCAACCATGGCGAATTGGCCCTGTTCTACGTCGAGGCCACGCCCGAGCAGATCCAGGCCACGGTCGACGAACTGACCAGGCAACCCGACCAGTTTCGTTTGCTAAAACAGCTCCGGTTGGCCTCGATCGACGAGATCGCATCGATCCCGGCCGCACGAAGTCGGCGTGTCGATCACTACGACGACTCGGTCGGACAGAAGAAAGAAACCGCGGAGGCTGAGCCGGCCTCGGGGACGCGATACGGCGGGCGCGCGGACGCGCGTCCCTCGGACGGTGCGACGGGCGTCGGCGACGGAGTCGTTGCCGGGACTCTCGAGCAGAAGAACGATGCCCTGAAACGCCGCGAAGACCTGCCCGCCGGATACGTCTGGCGGCTGGAAATTCCCGGTGGATTTGCCAAGGCCGGGGACCGGGAGGCTCGAGATGCTGCCGGGTTTTTCGATGTGCCGGCGTCGGAGAGTCGTTCGAGCGGCGGCGCCGCCGTCCGAGGCAGCCAGGTTCCGACGCAACCCATTCCGCCGCCGGCCGTTCCGCCGCCAGCCGTTCTGCCGCCGTCCGTTCCGCCGCCGGCGGGGCCGGTTGCGGATTCGCCCGTACAGACCGCCGGGCGAATTCCCGGTCCGGTAGTTGAGCCTCCCGCTCCGGCAGCGGAGCCTGCTGTGCCGCCGAGTGAACCGGAACCGGCGCCCCCTTCGCTCCCGGACGTGCAAAAGGACGCTCCGGCGACCGAGCCCGCCCTGCCGAAGGCGCCCGCGCCTGAGGCACCGGATGCCGGCGCGATGCGACGGACTGTACCGGGGAGCGACCTTGCAGATGAATCTCCTTCGCCCGTCGACCTGCCGAAGAAGTCGGAGCCTGAGGATAAGACGCAAGATCACCAACCCGACGCGCCGCTGAATGAACCGGGGGAACCGCAGTCCGATCCGTTTGCCGATCCGGAGCCGCCGCGCACGGAGATGCTTCCCCCGCCGGTGGAGACGGAAGGGGAAGAATTCGGAACGCAGGGCCACCTCGGTTTCGCCTATGCGGAGAAATCCGAGCCGGCGGCGGCGAAGGTCCGCGCGTTTTTCGTCTTGCGTCTGGTCGGGTCGGAATTCTCGACGGGGGACGTGGCGGCGGGACAATCGGCCGCCAGGATGGCCGAACAAGTCGAGTCTTCAGCCGCGGCGCCACTCCCGGCCGATGCGGAACCGTTGGCCGCCCCGCCGCCGGCAGACGCGCATCAGTAGCGGACTCGCCAGCTTTCGCCGCGGTGGAGCGCGCCATTCAGACGGACTTCCCGCCCGTCGCGCCAGGTAGGACGGACTTCCAGTCCGTCGTGACGGACCGGAGGTCCGTCCTACGAAGCCGCAAAGCCGCAATCCTGCCCACTCCTCAACCCCTTCGCGTGCGTGCGAGCACGCGGCGGCAGGATGGCCCGGAACTGCATCTTATTACGGTCGCACTGCCGGGGTCGGCTCGCCGGGTCGCAAAGGATAGGCCGCCGGCCGCGGAATAGGCCGCTCCGCCGTGCGCACCGCCTCGGCCGCCGGCGACTCGCGCTTCTCGACCGGGCCTTCCGCCGGAGCGAATCCCGTTGAAGGTTCGTTCTGGTAGAAGTGCGTCGTCTCCTCGCTGACCAGCCGCGTTCCCAGCGTTTTGCAGTGGACCTCGGCGCGGAAGATGTGGTTGCCGGGCTTTCCCGCCTTCGCGTGGACCTTCAGCACGACGTCTTCGCCAGCGGCCACGCTGGTGATCGGGCTGAAGGCGATTTGCCCCAAGTTGACCTGGTACGGACTGCCTTCGACCTTCGTCGGTTCAATCCCGTCGGAGAAGAACGTGACGACCTCCACGTTTTGGGCGCTTTTGGTCCCGCGGTTGCGGATGCGCAACTCGTAGACCGCCTCGTCGCCCACCGCCACCGGCCCGGCCGGATCCTTCACCTCGAGCATCAGATCGGCGATCGCTTCCACGCGCGTCAAGATGGCCGCCGTGTCGCTCAGATCGCCTTCGGCCGTGGCGCGGATCTCCAGTTGGCTCGAGCCGGGCAGGCCCAGATGGCACTTCATCAGGTAGCTTTGCTCGTTTCCGGGATTGAGGTTCGGCAGCGTCCACTGCAGCTTGGTGCCGTTGGCCACGAGTTGGGCGCCGTCGATTCCGGTCAGATATTTGGCTCCCGGCGGAATGCCGGCCACCAGGGTCACGTTCTTGGCCGGGGCCGTGCCCGGATTGCCCACGCGGACAAGGTAGCCGGCCATCGTGCCCACGTAAAGGACCTTCGGCCCCTCGACGCTGACCTGCAGTGCGGCCCGGCGGACCAGCACTTCGTGGGCCAACTCGGCTTGCACGCCGGCGTCGCCCTGGACCTCGACGCGAATGGTCAGGTTTCCGACCTGCCGGGCGATCAGCTCGACCTCGATGGCCTTGTCGTCTCCGGCGGCGATGTTGCCCAGGTTGTGCGAGATCGGCTGGTTCGTTCCCGACCCGACCGGCAACAGGCGGACCATCACGTTTTCGGCCGGCCCGGTGCCCGTATTGGAAATCTTCATCCGATAGACTTCCTTCTCGCCGTAGAGGACTTCCGAGGGGCCGTCCAGGTTCAAGACCAGCTTGGGCTCTTGCACCTCGATCATTGCCTGGGAGGTGACCGGCCGATAGTCCCAGCGGACGGCCAGGTCGAACGGGCGGCTCTCGCGCGGCACGATTCTCAAGCTCAATCGTTGCCGGCTCTTGGCCGGAAGGTGTCCGATCTTCCACTGCACCGGTCCGCCGGCCGCCGGGCCTGCCGTGCCCGCTTGGGGCTCCGCCCCGACCACGTCGGTCCACTGGGGAAGCTCGACGAAGACGACCACCTCGTCGGCCGCCACGTCGCCGGCGTTTTCCATCACCACTTCGTAAGCCGACTCTTTCCCGACCGAGATCCGCTGCGGCCCGAAGGTCTGCACGCTCAGCACGGGGCT
>DATLAN010000014.1:0-25806 GCA_035527455.1 Thermoguttaceae bacterium | reverse complement strand
ACTGCGGCGTTGGGGCCTCTGCCCAGTTGCTCGGATCGGTCTGGTTGCCGACGTGGAAGAGAAAATCGCCGGCGGTGATCGCGCCCGGTGCGTCGGCCACGTCGACCATGATCCCGTTGATGCCGCGGTGGTAGCTGGTGTAGTTGGCGAAGCCGGCCGAGCTGTCCGGGTTGCCCGGCAACAGGGGCGTCTTGTCGGTGGCGATGGCCCCATCGTCGGCCGCGTTGACGGCGGGATCGTTTCCGTCGAAGGTCGACTGGTTGTAGAAGACGTACCGGCCGACGATTTCGGGCGTGGGGCCGATGACGATGGTCTGCCAGGAATCCGAGGCGTCGGCCTGCAGCGGATTGAAGCTGACGTCCTCGATCCCGGACCCGGCCGCCGTCAACTGAAGCGTGTAATGGCCGGACGCGGCGGTCAGCGTGCTCAGCCCGGCGAGCGTCCAGGTGACGTGGTCGGTGGTCGTCAACGGCTCGTCGCCGGTGAGCAGGTTTCCGCCGCCGTCGCGGGCAAGACTCAAGTCGGCGATATCGAGGCCCGTGACCGCCTCGCTGAAGACGATCTCGATCTGATCCACGGCCGAATCGCGGGGATCGGGATCGACGTCGAGGATATCGGCCGTGGGAATCACGGTGTCCGGTTCCCCGGTCTCGATCAGCCACGTGTCGGAGGCGTCCGCGGTCAGCGGGTTGCCGGCGTAATCGATGATGTGGGATCCTTCCACCGAAAGGCCCAGCGTGTAACGTCCGGGCAGTCCGTTGAAGGCGACTTCGACCAGCCGAATGCCGCCGATGCCGTAGCCCTTGGAGCCTCCGCTGGAATCTCCCGTGCCCACGCCGGGCGTCGGACCTTTGTACTGTTCCGACTTCACCGCGAACTGGCCGTCGGGTCCCGGATCGATCTCGGTCCAGCCGGCCACGAAGCCCTGTTGGGCCGTGCTGTTGTGTCCGGTCCAGATGGCCGCCTGGTTCGGCGCCAGCCCGGCGGTCACCACGCCGATGCCGCTGCTGTGGTTGGGGGTAAACGAGACGGCGTCTTCCAGCGTGACCAGTGTCCACCGGTTGGTATAATCGCTATCGCCGCGAATGGCCGTGCCGTGGAAGTCGTAGGTCGCGGCGCCGCCCGTATCCAGGCCGGAGAAAGCATATGTGTAATGGTCGCTAGCGGCGATTTCGATGCTGGCGCTGCCGCCGTCGCCGGAGAGATCGACGTAGCCGTTAAAGATCTCGTAGGCGTCGGTTCCGGCGGCCGGGTTGGCCTGGGAACCGGCGAAGCGGACGCCGGCCTGCGTAACCAACAGGGTAACGCCCGTATCCGCTCCCGTGGCGATGTCCTTCAGCAGACCCGAGGCCGTTCGTCCGGTCAGGGCCGAATAGGGCGTGGTGTTCACGTGGGTGCCGCCGCCGTAGTCCGTCGAGTGGTCGTTATACGCGACGAACCCTGTGGCTCCCTCGCCCGTGGAAGTCAGCGGGGCCAGTCCGCTGAGGGTCCACGTGACGTTGTCCTCGGTGGTCAGCGTCTCGTTTCCGGTCAGCAGATTGGGGCCGAAGTTGTGCGAGAGGTTCAGGTCGGCGATGTCCAGGAGAATGACCGGCTCGCTGAAGACGATGTCGATGCTGTCCACGCCGCCGGCCCGGGGATCGGGGACGACGTCGATGATATCGGCCATCGGAGGCGTGGTGTCCACGACCCAGGTATCCGAGGCGTCGAATTCCAGAAGGGCTTGCGCGGCGTTGACGACCCCGGACGTGGCGGCGGGAAGTGCCAGCGTGTAGGTGCCGTCGGCGGCGGTCAAGCCCTCCAGATCGCCGAGAGTCCACGCGACGTTGTCGCCGGTGGTCAACGATTCGTTTCCGACCAGCAGGTTCGCACCGCCGTCGCGGGAAAGGATCAGGTCGTCCACCTCGAAACCGGTCACCGCTTCGCTGAAGATGATTTCGATCTGGCCGACCGACGTGCGGCGCGGATCGGGGCTTACGTTGACGATGTCGGCCGCAGGGCCCGGGATCTCGTTGACCCAGGTCTCCGAGGCGTCCACTTGCAGCAAATTGCCGATCACGTCGGCGATGCCGGAGCCGTCGGCGTGCAACGTCAAGAGATAAGTCCCGGCACCCGCGGTGACGTCCGTCAGGCCGCTTATCGTCCAGGTGACGTAGTCGTTGGTGCTGATGGATTGGGCACCGGAAAGCTGAATGGCTCCGCCGTTGCGCGTCAGACTCAGGTCGCCCAGGTCGAACCCGCTGACCTGCTCGCTGAAGACGACGTCGATGCTCTCGACCGGCATGGTCCGCGGATCGGGAGCCACGTCGACGATATTGGCCGTGGGAAGTTCGACGTCGGCCGGGAACGGCGACAGCCGGATGCCGGGAATGGGATCGCCGGGCCGGCTGGGGTCCTCCCAACTCACGTCGGGCAATTGCCAGCGGACGGAGATGCCGTCGCCGCCGGTGCCTTCCTTTTGAAGAACTTCCACGTAGTACTTCCGCCCGGCCACCAGGGTGACCGGCTGCGACTGCTGCTCGGCGTACTTGTCCCACTGGAGCCAGTTCGAATAACCCGGTACCGAGGCGATCGACACCGCATTGGCCGGGTCGGCGTCGCTGGAAAGGTAGAGTTCGCTGTTGTCGTCGCCGGAGATCCAGAGGATGTAGTCGCCGCTGACGGGCGGGTGGACATATCCGCGGATCCGCGTGCCGTAGTTGTCCGCCCAGCCTACTGGTCCGTCGAACGAGGTCAGATAATCCCAGCCGCTGGGGTTGTCCGGATAGTTGGGGTCGTTGGTCAGATCGGCAATCGCGCCTCCGCCGATGCCGGTCCAGTATTCCCGCAGAATCAGCCCCGATCCCTGCGGCTCGTAAGAGAACTCGATCTGCTGTCCGTCGGGCATGGGCGTGCCGGAAAGCGTGGTGACGCCCGAGACCGTGACCGTATAGGTTTCGGCGATGACCAGCTCTTCAGTCGTCAGGGTCACCGTGGACCCGCCCGGGGCAAGCGTCACGTCCAGCAGCGTCCCTCCGGCGAAGAGATAGTTGCCGAGCACATCAGCCGTGGCCGGATCGAGCGGCTCGCTGAAGCTGATTTCCACGTGCGTCTTGTCCGTAACCCCGTAGGAAGCGATGCCGGGGATCGTCACCGTCGTCGGCGCCGAAAGATCGCTCGCATACCCGTCGCGATTGACCGCCGCAACCTGGTAGGAATACGCCACGGCCGGCGACGCGCCGAGATCGTCATAAGAGGCCGTGGGGGCCGTGCCCAGCAGCTCGCCGTCGCGACAGACGAGGTAATGATCGACGTGGGTCTCCGTGTCGACCGAGGCGTCCCACGTCAGGGCGATCGTGTTCGGATCGACGCGGACCTCCCCGGCGAGATTCTGCGGCACGGTAGGCGGCGTGCGATCGATGGAGAGATTCGCCGCACCGGGCGTTCCCCGCACCGTGCTGGCCTCCCAGTTGATCGGGTCGTTGCCGTAGGCCGCCGTGTCGATGCGGTTCATCGCCGACCCCTGCCCGTCGGGCTCCGTCGGCCAAGGGGCCACGTCGTTGTAGTTGACGTAATCGATGCGGTAGTAGGAGATGAACCCGTTGGCTTCCGGGATGCCTTGCCGCATGAGCTTGAGGCTGTCGCCGTCGTTGGAGAGGCTGCCCGTATACTGGCCGGCGACCGGAATTCCGTTGCCGGCGACGTCGTAACGCTCATCGAAGGCGGCGTAGTTGCTCACCAGGACCAGGTACTCGCCCGGTCCGAGCACCGCCGGGCCGTTGCCCGTGTACCAGGAATCCAGCGCCGGGTCGTCGACCACCACGTCCGCAAAGCCGGGCCGCACGAACTTGACCTGGTCGGCGATGGTCCAATTGTCCGGGTTGTTGGTTCCGCGAGTGAGCACGACCTGCCCGCTGCCGCCGAAGTCGTACGTTCCCAGCGAGACCCAGCCGCCTGCGTCCATGTAGCCGGGACCTTCGTCGTCGTCCTCGGGCTTCTGGTCGCGGATCACGTCGGTCGATCCGGCGGCGTGGGTGATCGTGTATACGGCCCGTCCGTCCAGGTTGCGCTCGTCTCCCTGGGCGTCGAGCAGATTCCATCGGGCGAAGACTTCGTACGTGCCCGAACCGGCCGGCAGCGTCGCGTTCCAGGCGGCCGTGGCGCCGGCTTCGAGCGTCCACGACTCGTTGCCCGTCGCGTCCGCGTCGTACCAGCCGAAGGTGAACCCGATGCCGCTGCCGAGCTGGTAGTCGGTCAGCGTGTATGAAGTGTCGGCCGAGCGGTTGTAGATCTCGACGAACTCGAAATCGTCGTCGTTGAGGAAGCCGGCGGCCTGCTCGTCGTCGGTCGGATCGGCCGAATGGTACATCACCTCGTTGATCACCAGGTCTTCGAGATACGGATCGGCGTTGTCCGATCCGAAGGTGGCGGCGGAGAGGAACGTGAAGTCCGTGCCGCCGGTGCTCTTGGTGTAGAGGCCGATGGGAACGTTCGGCGGCGAGGCCCCGAAATCCACGTGCTCGCGATACCCGCCCGCCACGCCGCCGAAGTTCGACGAGAGATACACGTCTTCGCCCAGTTCGCTCAGCGCGAACGCCGCGCCGAAGTGGACGTCCTGGTACAGGACCAGGTACCCTCCGGGCTGGATCGTCGGCATCGCGGGGATCTGGTACTTGGTCAACACGTCGTTGCCCTGGTCGTCGGTCTTCTCGTCGCTGAGGAACCACCCGCTCACGTCGACGGCCGTCGGATCACCGTTGAACGAGGGCGAATCGGTAACGTTGTGCAACTCGATCACGTCGACCGCGTTGCCATCGCTGTGGGCCAGCACCTCGGAGATGACGACCGCGCCGGGCGGGATGAGCGTGTCGCTGTAGCCCGGCGTTCCCAGCGGTCCGGCGCTGGTCCGCCAGCCTTCCTTCTGGTCCCAAAGCTCCAACTCGCCTTCCGGGTCGCGGATGCTCAGCGAGAAGCCGTCCCCGTCCGTATGGCCGTACCAGCCGTCCTTGTAGTCGAAACTGTGGATCGAGCCGCCCACGGGCGCGTCCAGTTCGATCTTCTCGCCGGCGTTGTTCAGCGAGCCGGTGTACTCGCCGGCGATGGTGCCCGTGAAGGTCGGATACCGGAAGTTGAAAGCCGCCTGATCCTTCACCACCAGGACGTACTCGCCCGGCGCAACAGTAACCGCCGGGAAGACGAAGTCGATCCCGTTGCTGAAACGCAAGCCTTCCAAGGGCAACGTGTGGTCGGCCGAAATGTTATGGATCTCGATGAACTCGAAATCGTCGTTATTGTCGTGGCCGGCGACCTCTTCCGCGGGCGTCGGGTCCGCAGGGTTGTACATGATCTCGGTGATGCGAATGCTCGGCGCCAGGTCGACGTAGAAGGCGGCCTCGTTCAGCGCGCTCCACTCGCCGGCCGCCGTATAGACGCGCGACTTCACGTGTACGCTCTCATCCAGCGGGACGGCGGCCGAATAGACGTTGGCCGCGGGGGAGACGGCGCCGTAAAGCTCCCGGGGATCGGTGCCGTCGGTCGTGTAGTAGATCGTCCCGGCCGGCGCGGCGATCGTCAGCAAGTCGCCCAGGTCGATGATCCCGCCGTGTCGATACGCGCCGTTGACGTTGAACGAGGGCGCGACGACGTCGGGATAAAGACCGGCGGACTTCAACTGATTGAGCACGATGCCGGTGCGCTGCGGCAGGTAGGTGTTGAGAATATAGGCGCGTTCGTTGGTCCAGTCGTCCAGATCGAAGGCCGGGTCGCGGACCACGTCGCCCCAACGGGCCGTCTCGGCCTTGACGGCCTGCTCGATCCCGTCGGCCAGGGACTGATAGAGCGGGATGGTGTACTCCGGAGTCAACAGGCCGCCGTTGAAGAAATGCTCGTGGACGTGGTCCGCGTAACGCAGTCGGAATTCGGCGTTGTTGCGAAGGTACGTATAGGGCTTCAGCAGATAATTGTCCGTGGGGGCGTTGCTGACCGAGTTTTGGTTCAATCCGGACTGCATGTGCACGATCCACTCGGCGTCCCACGAGTAGGACTTGAACCCGGTGCTCTCCGGTCCGCGGAGCCGGCCGGCGTACCAGTTGTGGCTTGTCCAGTCCCTGTTGCCCCCCCACTGGTTCATAAGGAGGTAATTGATGTAGTTGTCGATGTCGAGGTAGTCTTCGTAGTCGGGGTTGTTGGTGCCGTCGGGATTGTTGCCCTGAACGCGCTGATACTCGTCGTCGTCGGCCAGCCCGGGCGCCATGGCCATCAGCGTGTCCCAGGCCTCCTTCAGGTTCACCCCGCCGGTATTCACGGCGGCGCCGGAGTTGATGCCGTCCCAGTCCGCCCTGTCGCCGCCGAAATAGGCGGCCGAGAAGGACGTGTCGGGCCGTTCGACGGGATTGTACAGTCCCCAATACAGTCCGTTGATGTACAGATGGACGAACGTGCCGTGCCGCGCGGGATCGCCCATGGCGTTCTGCAGCCGGGCGGCGAATTCGTCGCGAACGAACTGCGTGGGGGCCCCGCCCCAGACCCAGGCATCGTTGAAGTTCGACCGCAGGACGATCGTGTCGAACTCCTCCACCGCGCCCTCGAACAGCGGAAACTTCAGCGTGGTCGGCCCGTAGTCGCCCTTGAACAGGATGCGGAACGAGTGCTTCTTGTATTGCGGCTGACGTCCCACCCCGCCGTATATCCGCGCGCCGGCGTTGACCTGGAACTGTTCGGACGTGTTCGGGTCGAAGTACTCCAGCGACGCCGCCCGCTCCAGGCCATCCGTGGTGGGTTTGGCGTAGATGCCGCCGCTTCCGAAGACGTCGTCCGGGTCCATCACCAGCGACATGGTGGGCAGCGACAGCAGGTCGTCCTTCAGCGTGTCGGCGTAGAAGGGGTCGCCCGTAATCAGCGGGTCCATCTCGTAATCGGCGGCCGTGCTTCCCCACGTGCCGGGAAAGCCCGCCGGGTTGGCCGACTGATGGATCACGTCGTCGAGGAAAAGATACGTCTGCGTGTCGACGTCGCTGGGCCCGTAGTTCGCCTTGTAGGCCGCCGCGCGCAGAATGGTCGTCGTCGCGATCAGGATCGGCGCCGAATAGAGCGTGCCGTTGGTCGGGCCGGGTGCCGTGCCGTTGGTCGTATAGTAGATCTGCGCGTCTTCCGTATCGGTAGTGATCTCCACCTGGAACGGATCCTCGTAAAACCCGCGGTCTTGCGAAAACTTCGTGTCTTCCACGAAAAGCCGATATTCCTCGGCATTGACGTCACCCGGCGTGGCGGTGGCGAAGTAGTGCTCGCCCAAACCGAAGTAGACGTTCTGGACCAGCTCCGGCAGAACCAGCAAGTCCCCGTCGTCGACCGTGTAGTTCATCACCTGAATCGCCAGCACGTTGTCTCCGGCCACCAGCTTGTCGAGGTGCTCCGAAACGTTCACGTTCTCCCACACGACGGCTTCCGCGCTGGTCCGCTCGTCCGTGGCCGTGGAGTTCCACGTCGGCGAAGCGGGCGCATTGCGGCGGGCGATCTCCTGGCCGTTGAGATAGGCGACGTAGCCGTCGTCGTACTTCATCTTCAGCGTGAGCGACTCGAGTTGGCTCGGATCGTCGACCGTAAACGGCATGCGGACGTACATCGATCCGTTGACGTCCTTCATGGCGACTTCCACGTCCGTCTCGATCAATCCGGCGAAGGCAGACCCGCCCAAGCCGCCGGTGACCGGTTCGGCGAAGACCTCCAGCCCACCGGTGGCCACGTCGCCGACCAACCGGAACGCGGCCGAGTCGAAGGCCGCGTAGCTGCCCTGCGCAGCGAACAGTTCCGCTTCGGCACCGCCGCCCCGTTCGTAGACGACCAGGGTCACGTCGTACTGCCCGGCCGCCAGGGTGAACGTACCCAGCGTATCGCTCGCCCCTCGGATGCCGGGGTACTCGATCCGGTGCGTGCCGACGTCCAGGCGGAACCCGTCGTCGCTGTTGACCCCGAACGTCCACTCGCCCGCCGTGGGGATCGTCACCACGGCCGTGGCCTCGATCACGAAGTCGTCGGCCAGAGCGGTCAGGCCGGGATAACTGTCCTCGTCGGCCGTGAAATGTCCGTGGCCGTTGCCGCTGTTGTAATAATCGATGAAACCGGCGTTCTCTGAGTGGACGGCACTTTGCAGGTTGGTGTTGTCGATCACCTGCAACGCCACGTCCAGGCTGCCGACGGTCGTGTTGGCCATGTAGTTCCACACGGCGAAGCCGGGCACGGTGTCCGCAAAGCCCAGGGCGGTTCGTCCCGTGTCCCATTCGCCGTCGTCGTGGCCGACCGCCGTCCAGCCGCCCTGGTCGTGGTCCGGAATCAGGTACTTCGCGATGTCACCGCCGGCAACGAAGTACGTGGTCTGGATGTCTTGGGCGATACCGAACGAGATATCGGGCTTCTGTTCGGGATACTCGTTGTACTCGTGGACCACCATGCCCGTGTCGTCCAGCAGGCCGAGGTATTCGCCGCTGCCGGAGAGAGCGAAGTTCGTGTGCAGTTCGGCGGCCGGATCGCGGAGGTTCTTTCCGGAAGCGAAAATCACGCGAAACTCGCCGGGACCCAACGACATGGCGGGAAAGATCCACTCGTTGCCGCTGTCCTGCAGTTTCCAGCCGGTCAGGTCGACCGCCTCGATGCCCGGATTGTTGACCTCGAGCCAGTCGGAGTACTCGTCTTTGAAGTCCTGAAGCCCTTCACGGTTGATCGCCATGAATTCACTGATCAACACCGTGCCGTTGAGCACCACCCGCGCCTCGAGGCGCTCGAACAAGAGTTGCTCGCGGCCCGGACCCTTGCGGCGGCCGGTGGCGGCCCTGCGAGGGAGCGTTCGCCTGCCGAACATGCCAGACCTCTTCCTGGAATCGTGCGTCATGACAGCCTCCGACGAGCGACGTGAGATGAGTGTTCCGTGCGGTTTGCCGCGGCCCATTCGGCCACGCGTCTGCAACCGCGCAGAGAATGGCCAGCTTCTCTACGTTCATATTGTGCTAAGAATCGCAAACAACGCAACTCGAATGCAAATGAAACAGAATTCACACAACCGCCGGAAATACTTCTCGCAGATGGCTTCGTTCCATCCGTAGATGGGTATTCCAGCTATGTTATGGATAACGTCTCATTCTGCGAGGGTATCGCGGCGGTCGTGGCAATTGCACCGGCTCTGCCGATCGGCGTAATTCTTCGACACCCCCGCCGCGATCTGACGCTTTTCCCGGCCTGTGCCGATCTTCAATTAGTAGTTCCGCGGACATTCAACCCCTTGCCGAAGACAAAGCAAGGGCTTCGGCAATCGTTCCGGCCGCGCTGATTTGGTCGGGCAAGAGGAGTCTTCGTACCCATGTTGGCCCCCCTATTCGCCGTTCGCAGTGTGTGGGTGATCATTCTCGCCCTTCTGATCGGCATCGTACTGGTCTGGTTCGTCATCCGCGTTATTGGCGATTCAATCGTCTGGTTCAATGAGGAGATCGTCGAGGACATCCAAGAACGGCGGCGGAAGTCCAAGGAGAAAAAAGAGGCCGAGAAGAAGGAAGACCCGCGCGAAGACTCCTGAACTGGCGATCGGCCGCCGCGGCCCATTTCCAAATCGCTATTGCTCCAGGCGGGTAACGCCTCTATACTACCTACCCGTTTTCGCGCAGACCCCGTATTCTCACTGACTTCGGCAAGGAGGCTGAAGCATGTTGGCAAAATGCTCTTTGGTGACCGCTTGCATCCTATTGGTGGGCACATTATCCCTCGGCCAGGTCCTAACCACCGATCTCCCGAACACCAATTCCTCGACCACCACGGCCTCCGCTTGGCGGCCGGCCGGGGAGAATACCCCGCGGACTGACGCCCCAGACACCGTTGCGGAAGTGTCGCGGCTGACCACCGACGATTCCCGCCAGCCCATCGCCCGGGTTACCAGCGGAACCGGGACCTTGCCGAACAAGTACGGCCAGGTCTGGCGGGAGTACGACATCAGCCCTTATACGCTTCGGGTCACCTCGACGAAGCGTCCGGAACAGGCGATCGTCGACTGGATTCTGCAAGAGACCGGCTACGAGGTGTGGCATTCGGAGCCGCTGGGGATCCTCAGCGCCACGCCCCGTACGCTACGGGTCTATCATACGCCCGACATGCAAGAGGCCGTGGCCGAGTTGGTCGACCGGTTCGTCGGCAGCCAGGCAGAGACCTCCACGTTCAGTCTCCGCGTGGTGACGCTCGACAGTCCCGACTGGCGGGCGAGAGTGCGGCGGCTGATGCAGCCGGTCGACGTGCCCACGCCGGGCGTTTCCGCTTGGCTGTTGCAGAAGGAAGACGCCGCGATCCTGTCGGCCGAACTGCGCCGCAGAACCGACTACCGCGAACACCACTCGCCCCATTTCATGATCAACAACGGCCAATCGACCCTGGTCTCCACGATGCGGAGCCGAAACTATATCGCCGACGTGGTGCCGCGCGGCGACGTCTGGCCGGGCTACGAGTCCGAGACGGCGCAGGTCGACGAGGGGTTCTCGCTGGAATTCAGCCCGTTGCTGTCGATCGACCGGCAGATGATCGACGCGATGATCAAATGCGAGATCAACCAGGTGGAGAAGATGATTCCCGTGAGCGTGGACGTTCCCTCGGTGGCGGCGCCGCGTCAACGCACCCAGATCCAGGTTCCGCAGATGGCGCACTTCCGCTTCGAGCAGCGTTTTCGCTGGCCGGCCGATCGGGTGCTGCTGGTGGGCATGGGCGTGGTGGCCGTGCCGGTTCCCGTCGAGCCGAAATTGCAGGAACTCATCCCCGGCGTCCCGCTGCCGTTCAGCAAGTCGCCGGCCCGGGCCGACCTGTTGGTGTTCGTCGAGTCCAAGGGCAAGACCGGCCAGACGTCCTCGGCTGCCGGCGATCCTCTGCGAGAGGCAAAGACGTATCGCGGGCGGTATTGAGAGTGGGTAGTGGGTAGTGGGTAGTGGGCAGTGGGTAGTGGGTAGTGGGCAGTGGGTAGTGGGTAGTGGGTAGTGGTGAGTGGAGGGTGGCGTGATTGATGGTTGGTTGTTGCTTGCATAACGCCCGGGGACTGCGTTCCCCGGGGTCTTCTTCCGCCGCTCATCCGCGTTCCATCGGAACCCTCTTTCCACGTCTTCGAGCGCCGTGAATAGAAGAGGATCCCGTACTCTTCCGGCAATTGAATCCGCTGTTTCACCCGGCAGCCACGAAATTGCCCGAAGGACCCCCAAGAAAGCTCCCGCCGTGAGTGCCAATCTTGGACGAATCGATTTTCCGCCGCGTCGAACGTCTGCTTCGGGAGCACGGCGTCGAGTTCGACGTGCTGCGGCACGAGCCGGTGTATACGAGCCAGCAGGCGGCGGCCGTGCGGGGGACGTCGCTGGCCAGCGGTGCCAAGGCGTTGATCTGCAAGGGCGACGACCGCTTGGTGATGTTCGTCATGCCGGCCGATCGGAAGCTGGCCAGCAAAGAGGTCCGCCGCAGCCGCGGATGGCGGAAGCTGCGATTCGCCAACCGCGACGAAGTGCTCGAACTGACCGGTCTCGAGCCCGGCTCGATCCCGCCGTTGGGCAGCCTGTTCGATCTGCCCACGCTATGCGACCGGCGCTTGGCCGAAAACGAGACGATCAACTTCAACGCCGGCGACCATTGCGTCTCGGTCAGCATGCGGTACGAAGACTACGTCCGGGTAGAACGGCCGGAGTTGGGCAGGTTTTCAGAATGACAGCATCGTAGCTGAATGACGGCCGCTCAGCCGCCCCATTCCCGCCTTTGTCGCGAGCTGGGGATGTTCATGGCCTTGCGATACTTCGTCACGGTGCGCCGGGCGACGGTGATCCCTTCGGCGGCCAGGTCCTGGACGAGTTGTTCGTCGCTTTTGGGGTGTCGCTTGTCTTCGTTGTCGACGATCTCCTGGAGCTTCAGCCGCACCGCGTCCCAGGCGACCTCTTCCCCGTCGGCGCTCATCGTGCCGCCGACGAAGAAGCGTTTGAGCGGAAAGATACCCCGCGGGGTCTGAATCCACTTGTCGTCCACGGCCCGGCTGACCGTAGTCACGTGGACGCCCACTTTGTCGGCGATCTGCTGCATCTTGAGCGGTTCGATCGACTCGGGTCCCTTGTTGAGGAACTCGGTCTGGTGGTCGACGATGGCTTGGGACACGCGAGTCAGCGTGCCGCGGCGCTGCTCGATCGACTCGATCAGCCATTGGGCCGAGTTGATCTTCCGCTTGATGTACTCGCGGGTTTCTTCGTTGGCCTGGCCGCTCTGGAAGAGCTTGCGATAGAAACGGCTGATGAACAGACTGGGCGTGCGGCCGTCTTCCAGCCGGACTTTGTACCGCCCGTCGTCTCCCTGCTCGACGAACACGTCCGGAGTGACCGGCGGGGCCAACACCTCGTTGAAATCGGCGCCCGGTTTGGGGTTCAGCTTGCGAAGCTCCCGCCACGCCTGCTGGATCATCTCGATCGAGTAGCCCGTCTTGCGCTGAATCACCGGCAGGCGGTTCTGTTCGAGGTCTTCCAGATGGCTGGAGACCAGTGTCTGCAGTTCTTCGTGAAACGGCATGCCGGGCGTCAATTGCAGCAGGAGGCACTCTTTGAGATCCCGAGCGCCCACGCCGGGCGGATCGAGCCGCTGGACCAACGCCAAGGCTTGACGCGCCAACTCCAAGTCCTCTTCTTTGGCGTCCGGTGCCAGCACGTCCTCCAAGCGGCCCTGCAGATAGCCGTTGGCGTCGAGGTTGTAGATGATCCGATCGGCCATCGCACGAAGCTCCGGCTGCAGATCGAACCATCCCAACTGGTCGTGCAGATAATCCTGGAGCGATTGAGGGCGGGCCGTCATATTGGCCATCGCGTCGTGCTTGCGCTCGCCGGCCTGCTCGGCTTCGGCCCGGGAAGGACGCGACGACTCCTCGAAGTGGTCCGGCCACTGCTCGTCCATGTTCAGCAGCCGCTCGAAATCGTCCTCGTTGTCCTTGGTCTCGTCGATGACCAACTCGCGTTCTTCCTCGCTCGGTGCGTCGGGCGAATCGCGCTGGTCGGAATCATCGGCCTCCGCCGGAAGATCCGGATCATTTTCCTGCAATTCCAGGACCGGGTTTTCCTGCAACTCCTGCTCGATCCGCTCCTGAAGGGCCAGAATCGGCAACTGCAGGATCTCCATCGACTGGATCATCCGCGGAGCCAGCACCTGCTTCTGGACCATTCGGAGGTCTTGGCCGAGGGAGAGTCGCATAACGTTTGTCAGTCAGAGGTCAACGATTCGAGTTTCTTTCATCAAACGTACAATTATACCGCGCTAAAACTCCTGGCGGCCGGCCAATGCGTCGGCCAGCATCTCTTTGTTGGCAAACTCGAGCACGCTGCCGGTGGTAATCCCCCGGGCCAGCCGGGTAATCCGGACCGGGAAATCCGCCAGCAGGTTCGAGATGTGCAGCGCCGTGCCGTCGCCTTCGACGGTCGGATTGGTCGCCATGATCACTTCCTTGAAAGAGCCTCCGCGGACCCGTTCCACCAGGGCATCGATCGTGAGGCGCGAGGGCGAAATACCCTCCAGCGGTGCTATCCTGCCCAGCAGAACGTGGTACAATCCGCGGTACGTACCCGACTGTTCCAACGCCATCAGGTCGCGAGGCTGTTCGACCACGCAGAGGACGTCTTGCTGCCGGCCGGCATCCCGGCAGATCGTGCAGCGGTCTTCCTCCGCCAGGTTGCAGCAGACTTGGCAGTAGCGAACGTTCTGCTTCACGTCACGGATGGCGTCGGCCAGGGCCAGCGCCTCCACGGTGGGCACGCGCAGCACGTGGTACGCCAACCGCTCGGCCGATTTCTTGCCGATGCCGGGCAGCTTGGCGAACTCGTCGATCAGATGGGTGACCGATTGGGTTAGCTCCGTCACGATCGCGGGTCCCCGTGCGTTGCGTGTGAGTGCAAAGACTTCCTTCTGCAGGACGGATTCCCAAACCCCTCCTGAGCCGCTCGCGGCTTCGCAGATCCCAACAATGTGTTCTACGACGTGTTCTACGACTCCTCGCTCTTCTCCTCCTCCGGCGCGTCGGACGGTTCCGGGCCGGTGACTTTGTCCAACACCTCCTGCAAACCGGGCAGTTCCAGACCGCCGGTGAGTTCCTTCATGGCTTCGGCGTGAAGCTGTTTGCCTTTGAGGATGGCCTGGTTCACGGCGGCCACGACCAGATCTTCGATCAATTCGCGGTCGCCGCCCGCGATCAGTTGCTCGTCGATCCGGCACCGCAACACCTCCAGCACGCCGTTGATTTCGATCTCCACCATCCCGGCACCGCCGGTGCCGGTGGCGCGACGCTCTCTCAACTCCTCGCTGAGGTTCTGCAACTGGCCGCCGAGTTGCTGGGCCTGTTTGAGCATCGAGGCCAAATTGGAAAGCTTCTTGAACATTTCGATTCGCTCTCAGTTGGGTGGATCCACCTTCGTTGGCTCAGCACCGAACAATTCGCCTGCCCGGTGTACCATGGGGTGTTTGGCGATTTCCAGCAGACGCTGTTGCGGCGAACTGCGCGGGGCCGACGCTGCGGCCGGCGGAGCTTCGCCGGATTCCTCCTCGCTGACGGCAAAACTGACCCGGACCCGTGCTCCCGTCACCTCGGCCAACGCTCGCTGGAACTGGGACAACACCTCGGGCCGTTCCAGACGCGACTTTGCCAAATCATAATACATCGGCTTGAAGGTAACGACCAGATGCCCCGGCTCGTCAAGCGTAACCTGATCGAACTCCTTTGCCTGATCCACCACCATGCCCGACATCTTCGACAGAACCCGGTTCCAAATCTCCACGGCGTTTTCCGGCGTGATCTCCAAGGTTTGGGGAGCCGGCTTTGCCGGAGTTGCCCCCGCTGACGAAGGGGGCGGCGGGGCAGTACGTGGGTTCCTCTCGGCCGGCGGCTTCGCCGGCGATCTTGCGGCAACCTTGCCGGACGCGCCGGGCGGATCGGCAACGGCCACGCCCGACCTCAGCTCGGCGATCAACTCGCGCAGCTCGTCCAGTTCTTCCAGGCAACAGATCCGCACCAACGCCAGCTCCGCCAGGATGCGTCCCTGGGTGCTGTATCGCAGCCGCGAGAGCGTCTGTTCGAGGATCTGCATCACCGCCAGCAGGCTCGCCAGTCCCAACCGGTTGCCCAACTCGGAGACTTGCGCCCGGCTGCCCGACGAAGCGTACAGGAATGACTCGGCCGGGCAGCCTACGGCCGCCGCCGTGCAATCGCGGAAGTATCCGAAGAGTTGCTCCAGCAGCAACGCCACGTCGACGCCTTCGTTGACCGCGCCGTCCAACTCGGCCAGCACGGCGGCCGCGTTGCGATCGACCAGGTGACCGGCCATCGCGGCCAACCGTTGATCGCCCGCGGTGCCCAGCATCCCGTGGACGTCGTCCAGCGTGATCCTGCCCGGGGCAAACGCCAGAAGCTGTTCCAACAGCGACTGGCTGTCGCGCATCGATCCGGCCGCGCGGCGGGCCAGGACTTCCAGGGCCTCGTCGTCCGCTTCGACACCCTCGGCCTCGACGATCTGCTTCAGCCGCCGGGCGATCGAATCGGAAAGGATGCCCGCAAAATCGAACCGCTGGCACCGCGAGAGGATCGTGATCGGGATCTTCGTCGGTTCGGTGGTGCAGAAGATGAACTTCACGTGCCCCGGGGGTTCCTCGAGCGTCTTCAGCAGGGCGTTGAAGGCCTCGCGGGTGAGCATGTGGACTTCGTCGATGATGTAGATCTTGAAGCGTGCCCGACTGGGACGCACGTTGACGTTCTGGCGCAACTGGCGGATCTCGTCGATACCGCGGTTGCTGGCCCCGTCGATTTCCAGCACGTCGACGTCGTCGCCGGAACTGATGCTCTGGCAGATGTCGCACCGGTTGCAGGGCAGCGGCAGGGGGCCGTCGACGCAGTTCAGCGCCTTGCCGAGGATGCGAGCGGCCGAAGTCTTTCCCACCCCGCGGGCACCGGTGAACAGGTAGGCGTGCCCTACGCGGTTGGTCGAGATGGCGTTGCTCAGCGCCTGGCCGACGTGTTCCTGGCCGATCAGCTCCTCGAAGGTCTGGGGCCGGTAGCGGCGGGCGACCACGACGTAATTCGGCGCAGGCGCGGAGGCATTTTCGGAAGGTTCGATGATGGAGGTCGAATCGGACATGGGATTCGGTTTTCGCCGGAAGACAGCCGGGAACGGTCATTCGGCGCCCGACGAGAGGCCCACCGCACCTGAGGCTGACTGCTTATGGCTGCTGCCGTTAAGCCCTGACCAGGTTTGCAGGTCCCCATTGCAGGGGCCCCTCGTCGGACGCCGTCGAAAAGAAGACCGACCACTTCTCTTTTTACGCTTTGCGAGGCAAAACGTCAAAGGGGTGGTATCTGGAGGCATATTGACCACCCGACTTAACCACCGAATATTGGTGAACCATCAACTCTGCCGGGAGAATCCGACCGCTTTCGTCATTAGACATTCGTCATTCGACCTTCTGCAGCCCCTCCCCCCTTCGCTGTGGACGTTCTTCAAGTATAGTAGTTGGAGCGCGAACACACCGAGACACGATCATGAAGTGCCCGTTTTGCCACAGCGACAACGATCGGGTGGTCGACTCCCGGGCGGTCCAGGAGGGGTTCGCCATCCGCCGCAGACGCCATTGCCAGGCGTGCAAGCGGCGGTATACGACCTACGAACGGGCCGAAGGTACCACGGTCAAGATCATCAAGAAAGACGGCATGCGCGAGCCTTTCGACCACGCCAAGATCAAGCAGGGATTGGAAAAGGCCTGTTGGAAGAGGCCCATCAGCGACGCGCAACTCGAGACCGTGATTGCGGAAGTGGAGAACGACATCGAGACCAATTTCGAGGCGGAAGTGGAGAGCCGCTACGTGGGCGAACTGGTCATGCAGCACCTCCGCCAGCTCGACCAGGTGGCCTTCGTCCGTTTTGCCAGCGTCTATCGGCAGTTCGAAGACGTCCACGATTTCGTCAGCGAACTGAAACCGATGCTCGATGAATCCCGCCGGTCGGAATAGCGTCACGGCAGGTCGCGCGGAATGGGCATCAGCGGGCCCAGATCGATCGGGCCGGCGGGCGGCAACGCCGGTCCCGGCACGCCGTCTCGCGGGGGGATCGTCAATTCGTCACCGATCGGTAGGACTTGCGGACTGGGCAGCACGTCGCGGTTGGCTTCGTAGATTTCCAGTGCTCGGTCGGCGGAGCCCAAGTAGCGCTGGGCCAGATTCGCCAGACTGTCGCCGTCGACGATTCTGTGCGTCCGCGGCGAGTCATCTTCCGAGACGACCGGCGGAAGGCCCATGGGCGTGCCCCATGCGGCCGTTGTTGGGTTGCCCGGATAGTCTCTGGCCAGGTTGGGCGGCGTGCCGGTTCTCATCGGCGTGACGACAGTCGCCCCTTGGCCGCTCGATTGGATGTCGCCAGGCGCCCCAGTCGGATCGCCCGCTCGACCACCCCCTTCGGGTGGTGAGTCCATTGTTTCCCGAAGGACCAGCCGCTCGCCGTCTCTGGTCGCCGATTGCCCGGTCGGGGGAGACTCGTGACGAAACACAAGCGCCAGCAGGATTCCGCCCACCAAGACGCTGCTGGCTGCCGCGATTTTGACGCTGTGGTCCATGGTCTGTGCCTCGGGAATTCCACCCCGGCGGGACCTGCCGACTAGCCCGCCTCTTTGAAGTATCGGGGCAATCGCTTCGTATTATCAGCGAACCCGCCAGAACTTCTCCGTTTCTCGACTGCCGAGTTCTGCTTCTGCCGCGCCGAGCGAAGATATGGCGGAATGCTCTGGAAATTGGGATATTGAGGACGGGGCGGGATATAGCGGTTGCGACGACCGTGCGGGCAAGTACGCCGCTGAGCGGAGTCGGCGGGCTTGGTGGTGAATTGCCGTTGCGTGTGGCACTGGTGCCACATGTGCCGCCCTCGTTGGAAAACCAATGGTGGAGTCGTGCCATGTTCCGATCGAACGTGCTCCTGAGAGTATTCGCCGTCGGCTCCCTGCTCGTGTCCGTGGCCTCGGCTTCCGAACCGGCCGGCGAGAACATCGCCCGAAATGCCCGCTACACGCTCTTTCCCCAACCCTCGTACCGCCTCTGCACCGACCCGGGCGACACGGTCCAACTGACCGACGGGCAGACGACCTCGGCCTATTTCTGGACGCAAAAGGGTACCGTCGGCTGGCAGCACGCGCAGTATGCCACCGGGACGATCGACCTGGGAAGCGTGCAGCCGATTGCCGGCGTGTCGATGACCACGGCGGCCGGGGTCGCCGGCGTGACCTGGCCCATGGCGATCCACGTCCTGCTGAGCGACGACGGCAAGACCTATCGCGACGCCGGCTACCTGGTCGCGCTGGATCAGAAGCATCGCGGCCCCTGGCCCGAAGGCTACGCCAGGCAGGTCTACCAGGAAGGCCGCGTCCGCCGGTCCGTGCAACGCCCCTTGGGCAACGTCCGGCGTGTTGCTATCGTACGAGTTCGACGAAAAGGACCCGGTAAAGATCCGCCTGGACACCCGCACCTTGGACGACTGGATCGACCAGTGGCCGGACGCCCGGGCGTATCTCGTTTTCCTTTCGGTGGCACACTACTCGGGCACGTTGAAGAGTTCCTTGGGCGGGGCGGAGATCGGCTCGCCCGAGTTCGAGCGGCGCGTGGGCACGTGGATCTCGGCTTGGGTGCGGCATCTGCGCTCCAAGGGCATCTCGCCCGACCTGCTGGGGCTGCTCATTCACGACGAGCCGCACGAGGGCTCCGATATCGGGCCGCTCTTGGCGTGGGCCCGGGCGATCCGCAAAGCCGAGCCGGACGTGCTGGTTTGGGAGGATCCGACGTACCGCGACCCATCAGCCGCTCCGGCGGAACTGTTCGAGGTCTGCGACGTACTCTGTCCCAACCGGCCGATGTGGCTCGACCGGGGCGAGCCTTTCGCTCGATTCTATGGCGAGCAGCAAGCCCGGGGCCTCTTCTCTGTTCGCGTAAATGCCTGTAAGAACACGTCTTATCCGATCCCGGAATAGAGAAGAGGCACCGGTACTACTCTGTGTTTGCGTGCGAGGCCCTAATTTCACGTTCTTCCATTTCCGACTGAACCAATACACTGTCCCAGCCGGACACCCGCGAGAAGCTGGCGCGATTTCTTTCTGCGGAGCAGGAATAGAGTCCCGGCCACCTTTTTCAGTGGCCCAAACCTGAATCTGTGTGCTTGTGGGACAGTGCGGGCGTCTGGGTAAAATAGGCAAAGTCTTCTGCTTAGATAGAGTTTAAGTATTCTTCCGTCTGCGCCGATATACGAGGACGAGACCGTGCGAAATCCGCACGTGTGCCGCGGGGAAGTGCTCAATGTGCGCAAATTGGAGAAGTGATGCAAGACCCTATTCATTCACGCACCGTGGCCGGTCGGCCGCCGATCGCCAAGACGGCCATCCGGCGAAAGACGGCCGTCATCCTGCCTGTGGTCATGCTTCTTCTGTGCCTGGCGGTTGAAGGGGCGGATTCTCGTCCCGACCCCGTGCAACAGAGGAGTCGGTTTCGTCCCACCCGGTTTTCGCCGGTCGCCCCGGTCTCGGCCTACGCATTCGCGGAGGAAGAGTCTTCGGGAGAACCGATCTACGGGAGCGAACCGAGCTGTTGCGACGAGTTCGGAGTTCCCGTGGAGGATTCGGCCTACTGCGGTGAAGACTGCGGTGAAGGCTGCGGCGAAGACTACTATGCCGGCGGAGAGTATTGGGGCGATCGGGTGGTCGCCGGGCCGGGGTTTCCCTGCTATCGGCCCTTGATGCCGTTGTGCGGCCGTTTCGAGGCACGCGGGGAATATCTCCTGTGGTGGACCCAAGGCAGTGGCGTCCCGCCGCTGGTGACCACCAGCCCGGCCGGCACCCAGGCGGAGCAGGCCGGCGTGCTCGGGCAGGAAACGACGACGATTCTGTTCGGCGGGGAGAGCCTGGCCGAGAGTTCGCGATCCGGAGGTCGGATCACGATGACCTATTGGCTACAGCCGAACCGCTGCACGGGCATCGAGGCGAGCTACCTGGGGATCGGGAAGCAGACCAGCGCGTTTTACGCCGACAGCGACGGAGATCCGATTCTCGCCCGGCCCTTCTTCAACATCCGCAACGGTGGCGACGATGAACAAGACTCGCTGCTGGTCGCATTTACCACCCGGGCCGAGGGCCGCGTGGCGGCCGACGTGACGGCCGAGTTCCAGGGCGTCGAGGTGTTGCTGCGCTGGGCCATGCTCCAGCAGGACGCCCATCGCATGGACGTGCTGGTCGGCTATCGGTTCCAACGGCTCGACGACGGCGTGTCCATCAGTCAATTCACCGAGTCGACCGAACTGATCAGCCAGGGAACGACCATCGACCTGTTCGACCGGTTCAACAGCCGCAACCGTTTCCACGGGGCGGAGTTGGGGGTGCTCTATTCAGAACGCTATTGCCGCTGGTCCCTGGAGATGTTGATGAAGGTGGGCTTCGGCAATACGCACTCCCGCGTGTCGATCGACGGCTCGACGACGACCACCGTACCGGAAGAGCCGTCCGTGACCACGTCCGGCGGACTGCTCGCCCTGCCGACGAACATGGGCGTGTACGGCGACAATCGCTTCACCATGATACCCGAATTCGGGATCACGGTGGGCTACGATCTGACGCAGCGGCTGCGGGCGACCTTCGGCTACACGTTCATCTATTGGAGCAACGTCGCCCGAGCGGGCGACCAGATCGACCTGAACGTGAACGACTCGCAGCTTTCCGGCGGGACCCTGGACGGGGCGCCGCGGCCGGAGTTCTCCTGGATCACGACGGACTTCTGGGCGCAAGGCCTGAACTTCGGCCTGGATTACCGGTTCTGACCCGGACGCCGATCAGTAGGAGAGCCAATCCTCTTCGGCTTCCAGGACGGCGTCGACCAGGGCTTGCGCCGTGGAGGCCACGGTGATCTCGACGACCTGGGAATCGTACACGTCCAGCGTGTTGGAGGAAGTCGTCGGCCTGACGCGCACGAGGATTTCCATTGTTCCGGTGAAGCCGGCCGGCGGCGTGACGGTGACCTGGCCCGTCTGGGAATTGACGCCGAACGTGTAGTTCACGCTTCCCATCTTCAGCGCGTCGAAGGAGACCGCGTTCCCTTCCACGTCGATCGCCGAGAGTTGGAAGACGGCCGGCGTATTCACCGTGGTTTGGATCGGGCCGATGGGCCCCAGGAACGGTCCGCCGTTGTAGAGGTCCGGCTGGACGGTGACGTGGAACGTCTGCTGGTACTGCAGAGAGTCTTCGTCGGTGACGGTCACGGTGACGTCGGCCTGCCCGCTGGCTCCCTCGGGCGCCTTGAGCATCAGCACGCCGTTTTCCTGGTCGAGGAAGATCTCGACCGATTGCATGACCACGTTGGCGAGCGGGCGGTCGGACACGCCGGTCGCCACGTTGCTGATGGCTTCGCGGACGTTTTCGCCTTCGACGAGCAGGCCGAAAATCGAGTGATTGAAGTCGAGCCAGCGCGTGGGGACCTCGGTGATGAAGAATTGCGAGTTGTTGGTGTCGTCGTCCGTCTTGGCCATCGACAGCACGCCGGGGCGGTTGTGCTGCAGGTCGACGTGGAACCGGTCGTCGAAATCGACCAGGCCGGAGGTGTCTCCGCCGGTGTAGCTCGGATTGCCTCCCTGGATCATGAACTCGTTCATCACCCGGTGGAAGATCACGCCGTCGTAGAAGCCGTCTTCGGCCAGGTCGATGATCGGTTGGGTTACCTCCGGAACGAGGTGCTCGTGCAATTCCAGGACCATGTCGCCGTAGCCGGCCACCGAGATCCTCATGCTCCGATTGCCCTGGGGAACCGAGGCGGCCACCAGCGACGGGTTGCTGCTGGCGACGGTGTAGCTGAGTGCCTGGCCGTCGGCGTCGAACCCGTCGAGCGGGATGAACAGCGGCGAGCCGCCCAGCAAGGTCACGTCGGCGATCGTCTGGAACGTCGGCGCCGCGCCGGCCGCGTTGACGGTGATCGTTACGGCGGTGTTGTTGGAAGAGAGCGCCGCGTCTTTGGCACGGTAGGTGAAGCCGTCGTTGCCGGAGAAGCCGGCCTGGGGCGTGTACGTGAAGGAGCCGTCGGCGTTGAGAACGAGGCTGCCGTGGGAGGCCCCGCTGACCAGCTCCGCGGTCAACGAGTCCCCGTTCGGATCGGTGTCGTTGCCCAGTACGCCTTGGGCGGCGGGCACGCTGAGCGTGCCGTCCTCGTCGACTTCGTAGGAGTCGGCACTGCCGGTCGGCGCGTGGTTCACGGCTTGGATGGTGATCGATCCGTTTTCGATCTCCACTCCCGTGTACTGAAAATCGGTCTTCCCGGCCGGCGTGTCGGTCATCACCAGTTCCCACGAACCGCTCGAGAAGCCGGTCGTGTCGATGGTCACGGTGCCCAGCAGGCCGTCGGCGGCCACCGCGCCGGAACCGGCGATGATGCTGGCGACGAACAACTGGGGATAGGTCAAGTGGGCGTCGGAATTGATTTGCCCCAAATTGTTGTCCTGGAAGATCGTTGCGGTGACCAGGTCGAGGTCCGTGACGTGCGGGCCGTCGATGCCCGGTGGATCGGCGAAGCCGGCCGTGGCGGCTTCCGGGCCGCCGTCGGCGACCTGGACGAGGAAGTCGAGACCTTGAACCAGTTGCCCGCCGGAGACCCAAATCTCGATCTGTTGTCCCGGCGTGTTGGGCAACAGCACGTGATTTCCCACCTGGATCAGCGGCAGGTCGGGCGCGGCCGTGACGGTGACCGCGACGGTCGCCGTGTCCGTTCCGCCCTGGCCGTCGCTGATCGTGTAGGTGAACTGGTCGGCGCCGACGAAGCCGGCGCCGGGCGTGTAGGTGATCGTGTCGTCGTTGTTGATGGCGACCTGGCCGTGGCTGCCTTGGGTCACCGAGGCGACGCTCAGCGTATCGCCGGGGTTGATGTCCGTATCGTTGGCCAGCACGCCGATGATCACGGCCGCGTCCTCTTCCGTGGTCGCTTGGTCGTCCTCGGCCACCGGCGGCTGATTGCCCTGGAGGATCGTGATCGAACCGCCCCGGAAGCGTGCTCCCGCGAAGGGGAGTTCGCTGGGGCCGTTCAGCGTGTTTTCCATGTGCAACTCCCACGTGCCGCTGGCAAAGCCCGTGGTGTCGATGGTCACGGTGGCCAGCAGTCCGTTGGCGAGCACGGAACCGGCGAACGTCAGGAGGCCCACGTCGAAGAACTGCGGGATCACGTCGTTGATGTAGGTGCTCATCAGCCCCCAGTTGTTGGTTGCGAAGATCGTTCCCGTGATCAGATCCACGTCGGTGATGATCGGACCGAGGATCCCCGGCGGATCGATCAGTTCCAACTCGACGGCTTCCGGACCGCCGTCGGCGACCTGAATGTAGAAGTCCAGGCCCTCGACCGGTTGACCGCCGGACACCCATATCTGGATCTGCTGGCCGGGCGTCTCGGGCAGAAGGAAATGATCGCCGACGTCGATCAGGGGAACGTTCGCCGCGGGCGTTACCGTGACGCTGACCGTCGCCGTGTCCGCTGCGCCGTTGCCGTCGCTGATCGTGTAGGTGAAGCTGTCGCTCCCGTCGAAACCGTCCTCGGGCGCGTACCTGATGGTACCGTTGGCGTTCACGGTGACCACGCCGTGGCCGCCCTGCGTAACCGACGTCACCGTGAGAACGTCTTGCGGATCGGCGTCCGTATCGTTCCCCAGCACGTCGATGACCACCGGGATGTCTTCTTCGGTGGTCGCGGCGTCATCGACCGCTTCGGGCGGATCGTTGACGTCGGTCACGTCGATGATCACGTAGGCCTCGGTCGAGTCGAGTTGGCCGTCGTTGACCGTGAAGGTGAAGACGTCTTGCCCGACGTAACCGGCGGCCGGCGTGTAGGTGACCGTGCCGGCGACGGGGTCGAAGCCGCTCAAGGTCCCGTGCATCGGCCCGTCGCCCAAGGCGAACGAGAGCGTTTGGTCCGTTTCCGGATCGCCGTCGTCGCCGGCCAGCGTGATCTGCAGCGGGACATCTTCATCGGTCGCCACGTCCTGGGCTTCGGCGACGGGTGGATCGTTGACGGCGTTGACGGTGATGGTCACCGTCGCCAGGTCGAACCCGATGAAGCCGTCGTTCACGGCGTAGACGAACGTATCCGTGCCGTTGAAGTCGGCCGGCGGAATGTACTCGAAGGAGCCATCGCTCTCGAACTGCAGGACCCCGTGCTGGGGCGCGATGTCCAGGAGGGCGATCAGCGGATCGTCGTCCCCGTCGGTGTCGTTGGCCAGAACCCCCTCGGCCACCGTGACCACGAGTGTGCCGTCTTCATCGACTTCATAGACGTCGTCGACCGCCACCGGGGCGTCGGCGACCGGGTGGACGGTAATCGTCACCGTCGCTTCATTCGAGTCTTCGGAGCCGTCGTTGGCCGTGTAGGTGAAGGTGTCGGCGCCGAAGTAGTTTTCCTCGGGCGTGTAGGTGAATGAGCCGTCGGCGCCCAGCACTGCCGTGCCATGCGAGGGGCCGCTGACCAGCACCGCCGTCAACGGATCGGCGTCCTCGTCGCTGTCGTTGGGCAACACGCCCTCGGCCACGACCACCGTCAGCGTCTGGTCTTCGTCGACCTCGTACGCGTCGTCCACCGCCACCGGGGCGTCGTTGACCGGGTGGACGGTGATCGTCACCGTCGCCTCGTTCGAGCCTTCGAAGCCGTCGTTGACCGCGTAGGTGAAGGCGTCGGGGCCGACATAGTCGGCATCCGGCGTATAGGTGAACGAGCCGTCGTCGTCGAGCAAAACCTCGCCGTGCGAGGGGCCGCTGGCCAGCACCGTTGTCAACGGATCGGCGTCCGCGTCGCTGTCGTTGGCCAACACGCCGTCGGCCACGACCACGGTCAGCGCCTGGTCTTCGTCGACCTCGTAGGCGTCGTCCGCCGCCACCGGGGCATGGTTCACCAGGATCGTCACCGTCGCCTCGTTCGAGTCGACCAGCCCGTCGTTGGCCCGATACGTGAAGCTGTCGATGCCGTGGAACCCGGCCTCGGGCGTGTAGGTGAAGGAGCCATCGGCATTGAGGTTCAACGTGCCGTGACTCGGCTGCGTCTCCACCGAGGCCGTCAACGGATCGCTGTCGACGTCCGTATCGTTGGCCAGCAGCCCTGCGGCCGCATCGATCGTCAGCACCGCGTCGGAGAAGGCGCCGTACCCGTCGTTCGCCGCCACCGGCGCATCGTTGACCGGGTGGACGGTGATCGTCACCGTCGCCTCGTTCGAGTCTTCGAAGCCGTCGTTGACCCCGTAGGTGAAGGCGTCGGCGCCGAAGTAGTTTTCCTCGGGCGTGTAGGTGAACGAGCCGTCGGCGTTGAGGACTAGCGTGGCGTGCGAGGGGCCGCTGACCAGTATCGCCGTCACGGGGTCGGCGTCCGCGTCGCTGTCGTTGGTCAGAACCCCTTCGGCCGCCGTGACCGCCAGCGTGCCGTCTTCGTCCACCTCGTACGCATCGTCCGCCGCAACCGGGACGTAATTCACCAGGATCGTCACCGTGGCCTCGTTCGAGTCGAGCAGCCCGTCGTTGGCCCGATACGTGAAGCTGTCCGCCCCGTGGAACCCGGCCTCGGGCGTGTAGGTGAAGGAGCCGTCCGCGTCGAGGCTCAAGGTGCCGTGACTCGGCTGCGTCACGACCGAAGCCGTCAACGGATTACCCTCGTTGTCCGTGTCATTGGCCAGCAAGCCTGCGGCCGCGTCGGCCGCCAGCACCTCGCCGGGTGACGTGCGATACTGGTCGTCCGCCGCCGCCGGAGCGAAATTGGCCGGGATGACGGTGATCGACGCGGTC
>DATLAN010000013.1:0-2246 GCA_035527455.1 Thermoguttaceae bacterium | reverse complement strand
GGCAGGCAAGGCAAGGCGTGGGACAGGTGGTACACCTTCCTGACGGAAAAGCATGGGCTGGCGAAGAAGGCCGCTTTCATCGGGATGAGCAAAGGCGGGGTGAATGAGTTCAACTGGGGTGTGGTCAATCCCGACAAAGTGGCGTGCATCTATGCCGATAATCCCGCCCTGTACGAGGAGGACTTCGCCAAGATTCCAGAGCTGGCCAAGCATGACGTACCTATATTGGTGGCCGTTCACGGCGGGAGTGGCAGCAGGGAGGGTGAGGCTTGGTTTCTGGAGTAGGCGACGATCGAGTCGTAGAGGAACTCGAAGGCCGAACGGCCCTGTTGGGCGCAGGTGGTCAGCACGGTCCAGATCCGCTCGCACCAGCGGCGGCCGGTCTCGCCGCGGGTCCCTTGGGTGATCTTGCGGTCGATCACCACGAAGCGGAACCGCTGCTCCATGGCGTTGTTGGTGGGCTCGACGCCCGGGGTCTCCAGGAACCGGAAGTAGTGTTCGGCGTGTTGACGGAACCGCTTGGCGATGTTTTGGGCTTCGCTCCGCCGCGGTGGCCGCCGGGCCACTTTGAGCACGCCTCGCCTGGCCCGATCGGCCTCGCGTTTCCACCGTTCGGCCGGCATCTGATCGCGGCGGTGCCACGTACGGAAGAGCTGTTTGATCGTTGCCAACAATTTCTCCCCGAAACGGCGTGTCACCGCGTCGGGCAGCGTGACAAGGTATTTCACGTCCCGGATCAGATGCGCCCAACAGAACTGCATCGTCGCTTGGATGTCGTGGAGGAATTTGCGGTACGCGCTGTGGTAGTCACAGCCGACGACGCCTTGGAAGGTTTCGCTCAGGAACTCCTTGAGCACGTCCGAGCTCCGAGAGGGGTCGATGTGAAACAAGGTGAACCCCTGCGGCCCCGGCGCATGGAAGCCCCAGTTCCAGAGACGCTGGCCGTTTTCAGGATGGCCCGTCTCGTCGACGTTCAGCATCGCCTGGTCTGGCAGGGCCGCCTGCAGTTGTCCGTAGCTGGGCGCCAAGGCCGCACTCGCTTTGCGGACGATCTTGGCCAACTGGCCCGTGGAGAGCGGCAGGTGCAAAACGTCGCTGAGGAACGTTTCGATCACCCGGTAGGTCATGTGGCAGGCGCCCTTCTGGTAGGCGATCAACGCCGACATGCGCGGACCGACCAGCCCGGCACGCACGACCTCGTCGGGCAGCGGCGTCGCAACCACCTCGCCCGTCGGGCGGTAAAGATACAACCGCGCGCGATGCTCGGTCACCTCGAAGAGCTTCTTGACCAGGTCCACCTGCTGGATCGTGTGGAACTCGTCGAGCGGTTCCCAGTCCGGGGAAAGCAACGACTCCGGCCATTCGTAGATCCAGGCCGCGTCCACTTCCTCCGGCTGGAACGGCGTCCGCTCATGCCGCTTGTGGCCCGGTTGACCGCCACGCCGCCGCTTCCGCTTTCCTCCCCCGCGGGATTGAACCGCAGGCCGAGGCGGCTTGACGATGTCGCTGGAAGGCGGCTTCGAAGAAGTCGACGAGTCTTTCCGGGCAGAAGCCAACTCTTTCTCCAAGTCCGCGATCCTCGCCAACGCCGCCGCCAGTTGCTTTTCCAACTCCGCCACGCGTTCGGCCAGCCGAGCACAGTTTCGACATTTCCCGTATCGCATCTTCATGATGCGACAATCTACGCCATACAGCCCGATTGCACCTATAGCAATTCACCGGGCCGTGAACGGCGACTCGGAACCTAAATGCCGGATTTGGGGAGTGCAGCAACAAGACAGGAAACACCGTAGGGTGGGTGCTCGCACCCACGCGAGTTTGCGGTTTTCTGCGGGGATCGCGCGTGGGTGCAAGCACCCACCCCACGCATGTCTGTGCTCATGCTACAGACTCGACTTGGCACGGTCCCCGATGATTTGCTCCCGCCGTAGCGGCACCCGCCCATTGCCAGCAACTTCCGCACAGCAAAATCGGCTCCCAACCGCAAAGCCTCTCTTGATACAACCGACGTTTCCGACCTATACTTGAGACACGTGAGATCCCCCTCAGGGAATTCCTGCGGCGTCCTTTGTATCGACGCCCGGTCTGACGGGGGAATGGAAAAACCAGGCAAACTGGAGAATATGCTAAAAGTCAATCTCCCCGACGGAGGCATCCTGGAGTTCTCTCGTCGCGTTCGACCCCTCGACATAGCCGCCGAGATCGGGCCTGCCCTGGCGAAGGCGACCCTGGCCGCCGAGGTCGAT
>DATLAN010000012.1:0-9052 GCA_035527455.1 Thermoguttaceae bacterium | reverse complement strand
GGCGATGAAGAAGTCGCCGGTCACCGTGGAAAAAACCTCATCCTCCGCAAGCCGGGGAATGCCGGCCGGGTCCTTGTAATAGGTCAACGTGTCGTAGGCCAGGTGGTAAGTCAGGCCGTTGGCGTCGGTGACCTTCGGGAGAAATCCCGAGTTCGGGTTGCTCGGATCGACCGGATAGTACCTCAGTCCCCACATATCCTCGGGGATGGGCTGGCTGAGCGGATCCGTTTGGCCGAGTTCCATCCAGAGGAGCTTGCCGGGCACGTTCTGGTCGTACACCTCTTGCGTCGTCGCCAGGACCGGGTGGACGTCCATGTTGAAAATGCCGCTGCCGATGTGAGTACCGCCGAACGCTTCCGGAGCGTCGAACATGCCGATGAGCAGATTGATCGGGGCGTTTTCGGCCTCGACGAGCGTCAGGGTCAACGGCTCCGAGGGCACGTTGCCCGGGTCGGTCGACGCGATGTGACCTTGCGGCACGCTGCCGTTCCACAGCACGCCGATCCCGCGGAGCGTCACGTCGCCGTCGAGGACCATCTCCGAGTCGATCGTCGGCGTGCCCGTCACGACGATCTTGTCGCTCTGATCGCTGAAGATCTCGAAGGTCGTCGCGGGCTTGGAAATGAGATTGCCTTGGGCGTCCTCTTCGACGACCATTTGCGGATACCCCACGAACGTCAACGTGCCGACGTGCTGGTTGAGCAAGCCGTGGCGGATGGTCGGGTTGACGCCGGCGGAGGGCCCAAAGAGCGGGGCCTCGCCGCCGGGACTCGTCTTGCCGCTGACTGCGACGTCGCCGATCAGCGTGCCGGCGCCGGTGAGGTTGTTCAAACTGACGGGCTCGTCCCCGCCGACACCTGCTCCCGGGTAGCTGGTCGTCAGGCTGTATTTCTCCGTCAGGTAGTCGCCGAGAGTATTCAGGTCGTCGTCGGAGAGGACGCTGTCGTAGATCAGGACCTCGGCGACCTCCGCGTTCGAGAACTCGGTGGTGTTATAGCCACCGAGCGACAATCGACCCGGCTTGTAGTTGGTATTGTTCGAGTTGGTGTTGTTTTCGGTCAGCAGATTGCCGTCCTTCCAGAAGGCGGCCATGGGATCAGCGTCGCCGGTCATGGTGCCGGCGTGCAGGTGCCAATCCGTGTTGGCGGTGCCCGTCTGCTGAATCCATGCCTCCGCATGCCATTTCTCGTCCCCGTTGCCGTGGAACCCGAACAGCCAGTTGTGGTCTTTGGAGCTGATGATCCGTTCGCTGTCGCCGCCCGTATACCGGGCAACCGTGAAGATACTGTACTCGCTGAGAGCGTCGAAGTTGTAAGTCGTAAAGAGTTGATCATCGGTGAAACTGACCACGGGCATGCCGTTGAGGCCGCTGGCAACATACTTCGGATCGCCGCGGCCGAGATTGTCGGCATGATGGTCCAGCCCGGACCGATCGAGCCATTGCGTGACGGTGTCCCCGTCACTGAGCCCGCTGATCTCGCCGGCATCCAGCCAGAGTTGAAGTCCCTCGGTGGGGAGAGGGGGCGGGCCGCTGACGGTGACTGTGCCGTTGATCGCCAAGGTCTTCACCCCGAGGGCCAGGTTATCGGAAACGACGCCGAAATCGCCGGCCGTGACGGTGGCCGTCAGCAAGCCGGGGATCTTCAGCGTATCGCCGACCGTCAGCAAGTTCCCATGAGTGTTTACCGTCGAGTTGCCGTTGACCTTGACGGTGGCCGCGTTGGAGTCGGCGGACGTGTTCAAGCTGCCGGTGGCGCCGACGATCACGTCCGTCATGCTGAACCCGGCCGTGTGCACCGCGCCGTCGACGTTCATCTGGGCGCCGAGCAGGGGCCCGGAAACGATCAACTGGCCGCCCGTGGCTACGTTGACGTCGGTTGCTCCCGCCGTGGTCGTCAGCGTCGAGCCCGTCATGTCGAGCGAAGTCCCGACCGTCAGGCTGCCGGACACGGAGAGGTCGCCCGCGGCGCCTGCGGGCCGGTTGAAGGTGCCGCGGAGAAACGTCAAGGCGGTCAGATCCAGCGGGTGCGGGACCGTCAAGGAGCCGTTGTCGATCGTCAGCGCGTCGGCGGCGAGGCTTCCGCCGGCGGTGACGTTGACCGTGCCGGAGTTGCTGATGTTCACGGTGCCGGTGGCAAGCGCCGCGTTGACCTCCAGCGTGCCGGCGTTCACGGTCGTCTGCGAGGGGCCGCTGGTGGTCACCGGTTGGTTGAGCACGATCGTGGCGCCGCCGGTGACCCGCAAAGCGGACGTATTGGGAAGGGGGGCGTCGATGGTCATCATCGCCCCGCCGCTGGCGGCGGTCAGACCGCTATAATCCTTGTCGCCGATGGGATTGACGTTCACGATCCCGGCGGTTGCCTCGATTCCGCCCGCGCCGGACATGGGGCCGTTGAGGTTCAAGGTGTAACCGTCGTTGGCCTCCAAGGAAAGGACCGCGTCGTTATCGAACGTTACGGCGTTGATGAGGCTCACTTCGACGTTACTCACTCCGCCGGGCAGTCCGGCGGTGGCTGCGAACGTCCCGCCACCGGTCACGGACAGCGGGTTGTCGAAGTTCTGGTTTCCGCCGGGGCTGGAAACGAGCAGCCTGCCGCCATTGAAGGCGAACTCGGCCGACCCGAAGACGCCGCCGGGACCGATCAGCCCGGCCAACTCGCCGGAGTCGAGTCGGAAGGTGGCGTTTTCCAGGTTCACCCCCGGCCTGGTGAGGTTCGTGCGTCCCGAGCCGCCGATGGCGATCGTCAGATTGCGTCCGCCGCCGTCCAGGCCGGAAGCTCCGGTCAGGGTGGTGTCCGTATTGGAGTGGATGCCTATTACGGCATCGCCGGCCCCGCTGGCGGCGGTGCTGGTGAAGCTGATCGGGCTGCCGGTGGTGGTCAGCGTAAAGCCCGAATCGATGGTCAACGGGCCGAGTGCGGCATCGAAGTCGGTATTGGCCTCCAGCGTCGAGTCGGCGGTCACCGAGAAGCTGGTGCCCCTGAGGTCGATCGCCTCAAGCAATTTGGAGGCGGTGTCGAGACCGTACTTGTTGGCGAGATGGACGTCGACCGCAGTTCGCTCCTCGTCGGTCAGAATGTCGTTGTAGATGAGGATCTCGGCGATGTCGCCGTTGAAGTTCTCGGCGTTGTTGGTCAGCTTGTTTCCGACACGAACGCCGGTGGTTCCAACGTTCTGCGTGGTGATATTGATCGAGCCGGTTTGCAGGTTCCCGTTGTCCCACACCAGGATGTTGTTGGAAGGCTGCCCGTTGAGCGTCATCACGCTCAAGTTCCATTCGCCCGCAGCATACGGCCCCAGGCTATTGGAATCGTTGGACTCACCGCAGAATCCATACTTGCCGGAGCTTTCGACGATCAGCGAGGCGCGTCTGCCCGTGCCGCTGGCCGCCTGCTCGACCACGACCTGGCCCTTGAGCGCTGCGGCGTTCCATACGGCCACGAAGGTAAACGTATCGTCGCCACCCTGCAAGACGGCCGGGCCGGCCAGATAATCATCAGTCCCGTCGAACCGCAGTACCGGCTCGCCGTTGACCGCGCCCGCCCAATAAGTAGGCTGGCTGGCGGCGGTGACTTGGGCCACGTCTTTGTCGTTGCCGGACGTGTCCGCCCAGGTGCCGATCGGCGTACCGTCGGCGATGATGTCGGGATTGCCGTCGCCGTCAACGTCGCCGGCGTCCAAGTGAAGCACGAGTTTGTCGGGCAGGGAAGGCAGTGGTATTGGGCTGTTGTCTACCAGGCCCACCAGCTTCAGCGTGCCGCCGGAGAGTCGAGCCTGGGTGGAATTCCCCCAGGGATCGGTGCCGATCATCTTCAGCACGCCTTCCCGGGCGTCGAAAACCGCGTTCTCCAACCCCACGTTGGGCTGGGCCAAAGCCAGTTCCACCGACCCGCTCTTGGAGATCACGACCGCCGGGCCGGCGCCGGTGACCGGATGAGCCTCGCCGGTGATCGGGCCCAATTCCATCGGCCCTTCCACCTCGAATCCGACGGCCGTGGCGCCGTTGGGGATCGTCGTCGAGTCGAACTCGACAAGCTGGCCGGAATTGTGCAGCACGCCACCAGGGATGGTCAGCGGGCCGCCGGTGACCTCCACCTGGGCGTTGATGCCGGTGATCAGCGGCGGGTCGTCCGGCAGGGCGGGAGTCGGCACGTCGACGGTGGTCGTCTCGAAGGCCACGCCGCCGACCGATGCACCGGTGACGCTCAAGATGCCGCTGTTGAGCGTCAGGTTGCCCACCATCCCGTCGGCCCCTTGGACGTTCAAGGTGGAATCGGCGGTGACGGTGAAATCGAGCATGGTGAGGTCGATCCCTGAGAAGGCTCTTCTGCCCCACCAGCCGGCTTGGACGCCGCCGGCGTCCACATGGAGGAACTCCTGGGCTCCTCCCGGCGGGGTGAGCTTGAGTTCGTGGAACTCGCCCCCGCCGCCCTCGTAAGCGACGAACGCGAAGTCGTAAACCTTGGTCGAGTCCAGGGTGACCATGCCGGTCTTGGGTTCATTCCAGCCACCATAAATATTGTCGGTGATCAGCTCGCCGGCGCCGGCTTCATAGTCGCCGTTGCCGTCCAGGTCGATCCACAAGGCCTCCTGGTCGTCGCCGTGCGTATAGAACTCATAGTCGCCGTCCACGGGCGGTTTGAACACGCCGACCCACGACATGCCGTAATTGTCGCCGCTGCCCGGATCGTTCGTATCCCCGGTCCAGACGGCCGTAGAACTCGGCGTGAGGCTGAGCATGCCGCCGTTGAGGCCGTTGGCCACCCCGTCGTCGACGCCGGCGAGGTTCGCTTGCTGATTGGCACCGTTATACTTGGCCCAGTCGAGTTCGTCCCAACGTATGCTCATGGCCCCGTAGGCGGAGAACGTGCCGCCGCTGAGGACCACCTGGTTCGCACCGCTGAGCGGATCGGGGATCGTGCCGGGAACCTCCAACACGCCGTCCCGCACCTCGATGGTCGCATTGGCCATCCCGAACAGCTCGTTCTCGCCGCCCGGCGCCACGCTCAACATGCCCGCGCCGGACTTGGTCAAGGTAAAGGGCCCGCCCGCCGTCAGACCGCCGTTGATCGTTCCAAAACTGGGTGAGCCGCCGCCAATCTCCAAGGTCACCCGATCGGGACCTTCGCCGTCGCCGACTGTCCCGGGCAGCGTGAGTCCGCCGAACGTGACCGGACCGGAGGCCACCACCGTGGTGCCGTCGCCGATGGTCAGCGAGCCGCCGCTGACGGGCATTTCGGCGTTGATCCCGCCGGCCACTCCCGGCAGGACGGTCGTCGCACTGAAGTTGGTGGCCGTAGCCAGACCCGTTACGGTCATCACGCCGTTGCCGGCGAAGGTCAGGGCGCGGAAACTGCCCGTCTCCTCGGTCATCAAGTTGAGGGTGGAATCGCCGATCACGCTGATGTCCTGCGCGGCAAAATTGATGGCCGGCAGAAGCGCGTGGGGCCCGAGCCCGTTGGGACCGTACAGTCCATTGGCGATCTCTTCCGCAGTCAGGGCGCGGTCGTAGATCACGAAGTCGTCGATCATCCCGTCGTAGTAGCCGCCCGATCCCGTTCCGATCGTGAACGAATCAATCCCGGCCAGACTCGTAATCCTGCCGGTGGCGCTCATCCACTCGACCCCGTTGAGAAATATCTTCTGCTCTCCAGTGACGGTGTCCTTGGTGAAGACCCAATGGTTCCACTGCCCTTCCCAGTCCGCGGGGCTGGCGACCTTATTCATCCGGTCGGTGCAGCAGCCCGCGGTGCCGCCGGCGTCCCAATAGACGTTTTGGTTGCCAAACGGAAGGTGGCTGGCCACGCCCCTTTTATCGCCGGCATTCGTGCTGATCTGGCCTTCGAAAATATGGTCGTTCTGCGGCTGTATCGCTTCGTCGCCATATTGCCACAGTGCGATGGTTATTGCGCTCCCGACGGTTGCGAACGTGGAGGCCGGGATATCCACCACGTCGTTCCCTTCGAAATCCAGCACCCATCCCCGCTCGGGATCGTTGACCCAAGTCGCCCCGGTGATCGCGCCGTCACGGCCGTTGCCGGAGCTATCCGTCAGCACGTTCCCGCTGCCACCCAACCACTGGCCCACGGCGCCAGCCGGGTAGGCGGCCGGGACCAACTCGTTGGGCCAGATCTCCAAGGTACCGCCGGAGAGTTCGATGCTGGCTCCGCCCGTCGGCAATGCGCCGCTGAGCGTGAGCTTCAATGTACCCTCGGCCATGCTGAGCTTCGAGTTGGGCCCCATGTTGGTCAGGTGGCTGCCGGCGTTCGACAGCGGCCAGGTCCCCGCGCCGACCTTGGCGACGACCAGATCCTGGATCCCGCCGCCGTTGATCGCGCCGAAATCGACTGCCGCCGAGCCGTCGAAACCGACTTGGGTCGCGGGCCCGACGATCGTCACGCCCTCGCTGAAATCGGCCTGGCCGGTGGCGAGCACCTGGGCGCCGTCGTGGATGGTGACCGAGTCGGCGAAGATGTTCCCGGTGCCGGTGACCGAGAGGGTCGCATTCTCGCCGATGGTGACCGGGGCCAGGAAGAAGCCCTCGGTTCCGCCCACCGAGAGCGTACCGCCGGCACCGATGACGACCGACCCGTTGAAGGTGGCTTCTCCGCCGCCCAGCGAAAGCAGACCGCCGGGGCCGATGGTGACGGGCTCGACGATTTCGGATCCGAAGCCGTCGAGGATCAACTGGCCGCCGGGCAGGTCGCCCGACGCGCCGAGGACGTTGATGGGAAATGCGATCGACGTGGAGTCCGCCCTGGAGTGCAGGACGCCGCCGGCCTTGATCAGGACCTGCGGGTTCGGATCGTTCGTCGCCTCGAAGGCCGGTCCGTAGCCGTCCAGCGTCAACCGGGCGCCTTCCTCGACCACGGTGTTGCCGAAGTCCGTGACCTTCCCCATCCCGAGGTTGATGTTGACGCCGCCGTCGCCGGTGACCGACGTACCGCCCGTGAAGTTGACCTGGGCCGCTCCGCCGCCGATGGTCAGAATTCCGTTTTCGATGGTCAACGAGCCGAAGGTGGCCACGTTACTGGTTGCCGCGCGGAGCGTGGAATTCTCCACCACGGTGAAATCCCGGTGGGGCATTTCGATCGGGTCCGACGAAGAGAGCTGCCCGTACTGGTTGAGGGTCAGTTGGCCGATCTCTTCCGGAGAAAGCACGCGGTCGAAGACCATGAAATCGTCGATCAACCCAGGGTAGCCTTCGCCGCCGTCGGCGCGGGACCCGATCTTGAGGCCGGTGATCCCGGCCAGGGAGCGGTTCATGCCGGTGCCGCTGTTCCATTCGACCCCGTTGAGGAACGCCTTCATTTCACCCATGTTCTTGGTGAACACCCAATGGTTCCACTGCCCGTCGAACTCGGCCTCCACGGCGCCCTTAGAGATCCGGTCATACGAATTGCCGGCGTCCCAAACCACATTGCCGCCCCAGGGCATGTGAGCCATTGCGATCCGCGTGCCGCCGTTGCCCGCAAAGAATATCGTGCAGTTCTTATCGATGTTCGGATCGCCGTATTGCCACAGGGAAATCGTGAGTTCCTCATTTGCAATGGCCGACGCGAAAACGCCGGCGGCGGTGGGGACGTCCACGTAATCATCCGTCCCGTCGAATGACAGGACCGAACCGCGGATCGGATCGTTGACCCACGTCGCCCCGGTGATCACGCCGTCGTGACCCCCGGCACTATCGCGGAGGATGTCTCCACCGCCCGATTCGAACAACCACTGGCTCACCGCGTCGACTGGACCGGGCCCAATGACGGTGTTCACGCCCGTGATCTCCAGCGTGCCGCCGGAGAGGACCACGTTGTTCGACCCGGCCCAAGCCGCCTCGCCGATCATCGTCATCGTGCCTTGGTGGACGTCCATCACGGCCTTGGTCATGCTGTTCGCCGCGAACGTGCCGGCCGTCGCCGTAAAACGTCCCGGGCCGGACTTGGCGAAGTTGAACGACGCGGCCGTCACCGCCGAGCCGTTGATGCCCGAACCGAAATTCACGTTGCCGCCCGGGGTAGCGATTCCCACCGCGGTTGCGTTGGCGTCGATGGTCACGCCGGCCAACGTCACGGGGCCGTTACCCCCGACGGAGAAGACGCCGCCCTTGAGCAAGACGTTGCCGGTGATCGTCGTGTTCGCATCCGGCGCGATACCGGCCAACGTGTAACCTTCGGCGTCGATCGTCGCCGACGCGAAAGTGATCGGCTTGTCGAACGCGGAGTTGACCGTCAACACGCCGGACTTCGCGGTGAACGCGCCGAGGTTCATCGCCGAGATGCTCTCGGAAACCAGCTCCGAGTCGGCACCGTCCATCAGCACGGGAAAACCGGCGACGTTCGGGGCCGTTCGGGTCGAGTACATGCCGGCGACTTCGATCGGGGTGAGTACCCGGTCCTTGTAAATACGGATGTCGTCCAACTGGCCGTCGAAGAAATTGGCCCACCCGGTCAAAACATTGGGATCCGGGTCGGGAAAAAAGCTTACGTTGATGTCGTGCCGTGCTCCGAAGGTGAGCAACCCGAGGGTATTGGTAATGCCCATCTCGAAGGCCCCGGCGGCCTGCGTCTCGGTCCGCTGGGCATCCAGAACGCCGTCGACGTAGATCCGCTTGTCGAACGTGCCCGCGAACGGGTCCAAGGGATCCCAGGGGGTATTGGGAGTGTACTTGACGGTGGCCACGACCAGGTGCCAGTCGCCGTCGATGGCGGCCGTGGAGTCGCCCTCGAGGTGTCCGCTGTCGGGCGCGGTTCCGCGGGTGGTGAACGCCACGGCGTCGCCGCCTCCTCGGCGCAACTGCCAGCCCTCCACGACATCGGGCTCGGGGCCCGTATTGGTCATGCCAAACTTCGAGATATACGGTTCGTAGTTTTTGGGTTGGCCTTTTACCCAGACGGCGATCGACATGGTTTCCATGTCGAACCGGCCGATGACGGTGTCCACGACCGCGTATCCATCGCCTCCGCTCAAATCGAGGTACGGGCCAGCCAAACCGGGGACCGGCTCCGCGCTGTCAATGCTGGCGGCACCGTAAAGGACGGCGTGATTTCCGGACTCC
>DATLAN010000011.1:0-3517 GCA_035527455.1 Thermoguttaceae bacterium | reverse complement strand
CGGGAATCCGAGGCAAAATGCTCGACTTCCTGGAACGGGGCTTGCATTCTCTTCCCGATTTCCGAGCCCCCAGTCCCGAGTCCCCGTCCCCCAGTCCCGAGCCCCCACACTCTGCCGCTCATCCTGGCTCTTTCGCCTTCTGCGCCTCTTGCCACGGATTGGGCCAATCACCCCAATTCTCCAAGTAGAGACGGTAGGCGGCGACCGTTTCGGCCTTCTGCTGCAGCCAGGCCTTGGTGTCGGCGATGATCCGCTGTTCGGCCTCCAGCGGGAGCTGTCCGATCAACACCCGACTGCGGAGGAAGACGAAATAGGTGTCCAGCACGTCGCAGCGGCAGTAGTCGTTGATCTCGGTCAGCCGGCCGGCGTCGTACATGTCCTGGACCATGTCGCCCTGCACGTCCATCTTGCCCGGCTTGCCCAGCAGATTGGCCGCCAGGTTCAGCCCTCCGTGGAATCGGGTCGAGCCGAAGTTGGTCAACAGCTCGCACAGGTCGATATGCGACTTGATGTTGTAGCGGCTGCGGGGTTGTTCGAAGGACTTGGTGCCGGCCTGAAACCAGCCGGGCACGCCCACGCCGTAACGAAAGGCCGCCAGTTCCATCAGCGGCAGATCGAATCCGCGGCCGTTGAAGCTGACCAGCGTCGGCCGGCGATACTTCTCCCAGCCCCGCCAGAAGTTCTCGGTGATCACGTGCGGGCGGAACTCCGGCTCGTCGAGCACCACGATGTCCTGCAGCCGGAAATCGCCGCCGACTTTGCCCACCGCGACCGAGACGGGCACCTGAAACGTGTAGGGGATGAAGTCGCTTTCGTACTTCCCCATCAATTCGGCCCGATACCGCCGCACCGCCTCGGCCGGCTCGACCGACTCGCCCGAAAAACGCAGCTTGGCCACCAACTTGGCGTCGGCGACACTCTCGATATCGAAGACCAGGTAGCGGATGGGAGGAGGCATGGGAGGACCGGGGGTTGGGGATTGGGGATTTCAGATTTCAGATTTCGGATTTCAGATTTAGGATTTAGGGTTTAGGATTTAGGATTGGGGATTGGGGATTGGGGATTCGTTGGCATTGTGTTGAAACTCGCTTGACGCACCGAAACGCCCGCCGACTGCGTTCGGCGGGGTCGGGCCGCGAACCGCAGCCTACCAAAACCGACCCGTTTCGGGGAAGATAGGGGCCGGGCCCAAGCCAACGTTTTTCAAGGAAACAACCATGGACCGATCGCGACTTCTGGAACGCTTTCTGCGGTACGTGACGATCGACACCACCGCCCGGGAAGGGGCCCAAGAATATCCCAGCTCGCCGGGACAGCTCGAATTGGGACGGATGCTGCTCGACGAGCTGCGGACAATCGGCATCGAGGACGCCCGACAGGACGAGCACGGCGTCGTACTGGCCACCATACCCCCCACCAGCGACCCGCCTGGACCGACGATCGCCTTCTGCGCCCATCTGGACACCTCGCCGGAAACGCCCGGGCTGGGCGTTAAACCCCAAGTGATCGAAAACTACGCCGGCGGCCACATCGCGTTGCCGGGCGATCCCAGCCGCGTGATCCGCACGGACGAGAATCCGGAACTCGACCAACTCCACGGCTGTACCCTGATCACCTCCGACGGGACCACGCTCCTGGGCGCCGACGACAAGGCGGGCGTGGCCGTGATCGTGGAAACGGCCGCCTGGCTCGCCGAACATCCGGAGATCCCCCACGGCCCGGTGCGGATCTGTTTCACCTGCGACGAGGAGGTCGGCCGGGGCGTGGACAAGCTGGATCTGAAGCAGATCGGCGCGGCGGCCTGCTACACGCTCGACGGTCAGGGGGCCGATACGATCGACGTCGAGACCTTTTCGGCCGACCTGGCCGTGGTCACCGTCCACGGGGTGAACATCCATCCCTCGATCGCCAAGGACCGCATGACCAACGCCGTGCGTGCGGCGGCCGATTTCCTCCAGCGGCTTCCCCGCGATCGGCTCTCGCCCGAGACGACCGAAGACCGCCAAGGGTTCCTGCACCCCTACGAGATCGGCGGCGGCGTGGGCGAGGTGAGGCTGCGGATCCTCCTGCGGGATTTCGACACGGCCAGGCTGGCCGAACAGGCCGAGCTGCTCAACGGTGCGGCCGCCGCGACCGAAAGGGAGTTCCCCGGGGCGAAGATCGACGTGAACGTGACCAAGCAATACCGCAACATGTCCCAAGGCCTTACCAAGGAACCCCGCGCGGTGGCCCATGCCGAAGAGGCCCTGAAACGTCTCGGCCGCACGGGCCAGCGGACCATCGTCCGCGGCGGCACCGACGGCTCCCGGCTGACCGAGCTGGGCCTGCCCACGCCCAACCTCGCGTGCGGCCAGCACACGCCCCATTCGCCCCTGGAATGGGCATGTCTGGACGAGATGGTCGCGGCCGTCGAGTGGCTGGCCAAGCTGACGGAGGTTTGGGCCGAGGGGGAGGAAGCGTGAGTAGCCGGTGGTTCTCCACAAGACACCCGCAGCGACGATGGAGATGGCCGACTCAGCACGACGGACCCCAACGGGGTCGAACACCAGAGCGCGGGGTCAGCGGAGCGGCACAGCCGCGAAGCGCCACCCCCGGGTGAAGTTGCGACATTGAAAAGCCAACCGTGTAAGGGTTGCACAAAAACGCACCCATCTGCGGAACGCTTCTAGCGTTCAGCGAATTCCGTCTTCTCCACAACTGCTCGTCCGGCCAATCCATGCTATAGGCCGCGAACTTGCGTGATCTGTGGAGCATCAGCGACCGCCACATCAACGATGTGCCTTAGGCAAATGATTCCATAATGAACGAACGGCCCCGGATAGTCCGCTGACGCAAATGTCGCAGCTCTCACGTAGTCAAGGAACCGTGATTTGCGATATATGCGGAACAGACGACCGGAGAATTCTTCGTACTCATCACGCGAAGTGAAGGACTCGTTGCGCACAGAATACCCGACATAGGAGTCGAATCGAATCTCGTATGCGGCACAGTTGTCGGTCGTTTCAATGGATGTCAAGCCAGTGATGACCTTGCCGCCGATGTGAATGTCGTCGGCGGGACCACCCGTGCGGGCCTCTTCGATGATGAGGCGCAACACGTTTTCTTCTGGTTCATCGATGTGCGACAAATCCAGATAGCGGTGCGAGTCAATCTGCGTCGCAAGGTCCATATTCCTGGGGCGTCGACCGGTTCTTTTTGCCGGACTAAGTGTCGGGAAGAAACGTGGAGTTGGGCAAACTGCCATCTCCTGGCAGGAGACCCACCACTGCCGTGTACATGGTACCCGATTTCAGGATACCAATGCAACCCTGTAAAGGTAGGTGCCCCGTCCTTGGTGTTCCCATGAGAGATCCGAACGCAAACAACCACCAACCTCGTGTGTGCGGCAAGTATCTATGGCGCGAAAGATAGGGAGGTTGTATAATCTGGGTTAGTGCCTTGATTTTAACACGACGCGAAACAGGAGGAAATCGCGATGGCGTTACCCAGGTTGGATCGGAAGGCCTACGAGGAACAG
>DATLAN010000010.1:0-2688 GCA_035527455.1 Thermoguttaceae bacterium | reverse complement strand
CTGTTCCTCGTAGGCCTTCCGATCCAACCTGGGTAACGCCATCGCGATTTCCTCCTGTTTCGCGTCGTGTTAAAATCAAGGCACTAACCCAGATTATACAACCTCCCTATCTTTCGCGCCATAGATACTTGCCGCACACGTTCGATGCCCACGCCACGTCCTCGCTCAAGTTCAAGCTGTCGGGCAAGTGTACGGAGTTTCATGCCTCGTACGGATTGAAGACCAACGCCGGCGGCGCGGCCGTGTTCGTGATCCTGGCCGATGAAAAGGAGGTCTTCCGCACGGGAGAGATCTATGGTTACGGCCACACCTACGACCGGGGCACCAAGACCCCCGTCACGCTGGACGTCACCGGCGTGAAGGTGCTCGAGCTGAAGGCCCTGGCCGTCCGCGGCGGCGCCGGCGCGTGGAGCTGCTGGGGCGATCCCAAGGTCAGGTAGCGGGGCGTCCGTTCGGTGCAAACAGGTCCACATTCTCTGGATCGGTTGCTCACCTTGATTGGCGGGACTGCCCGCGGCGTAATCGATCCACTGCAGATCGCCGACACGGCCGAAGGCGTCCGGCCCGGCATGCGTGCCGTCGTCGAAGCGGTTGCCGCCGGCCGGGTTGTCGAAGGCGTACTGCATCTCGTACTGACAAGAGCCGCGACTCTCCTCGGTTTCCTTGACGGTCGCAACGCAACCGTTATTCATTGTTCAAGCTCTGACCCCACTGAGGAGGCACCCAATTATGCGGACCATTCTGCGACAACTCGATTCTTCCCAAAGCCAGCGCTGGTGGTTATGCTGGGGGCACGCGCCGCGTGCGCAAATCGTGGGGTACGATTTCAACGTGCCTTTTCGATTGTGGGCACGTTGCAAAGTGCCTCACGTTAAACCCTTACCGTCCCCCGGCAGAACCCGCGTTAGAAGGAGAGAACCCATGAAGAAACTTCTACTGTTCGCGAGCTGTCTTTCGTTCACGCTTTTCGCACTTGTAGTGCCATCGCCGGCCCGCGCCGACGACGACGTCCTGATCAACGATTTCGAGGCGGCGGACTACGGCGACTGGAAGGTCGAAGGCGAGGCGTTCGGCACCGCTCCGGCCAAGGGCGCGCTCGGCGGCCAGATGCAGGTCACCGGCTTCGAAGGCAAGGGACTCGTCAACACGTACCTCGGCGGCGACGGGCCGACGGGCAAACTCACCTCGCCCGAGTTCGCCATCGGGCGGGACTACATCAAGTTCCTCATCGGCGGCGGCGGACATCAGGGCAAGACCTGCATGAACCTGTTGGTCGACGGCGAAGTCGTCCTCACCGGCACGGGCCCCAATACCCAAGCGGGCGGCAGTGAGTTCCTCAACTGGGAAAACTGGGACGTCAAGAAATACAAGGGCAAGAAAGCCGTCCTCCAGATCGTCGATGACGCGTCCGGCGGCTGGGGCCACATCAACGTCGATCAAATCTCGCAGAGCAACACGCAAGCGGAGAAGAAACCGTTCGTCGCGCCGCCAAGACGCGCCGCGGAAACTCCTTATCTGGAGAACGCCCAGGAGATCAAGATCACGGGCAAGTACATCATCTTCCCCGTCTCCAACGCGGGACAACGCGGCCGGATGACGATCGTCGTCGGCGACCAGCTCGTCCACAATCTCGACTGCGACTTCCCGCCGAACAAGGACGCCGTCGACTGGTGGACCTACCTCGATATGTCGGAATATCTCGGCAAGACCGCGAAGGTCGTTGCCAACGCAGCACCCGAAATCTGCGAAATGTTCGAATCCAGCGACGAAATCCGCCACCTCCAACCGCTCTACGACGAAGCGCTGCGCCCCCAGTTCCACATGAGCCAGATGCGCGGCTGGAACAACGACCCGAACGGGATGTGCTACTACGACGGCGAGTACCACCTCTTCTGGCAGTGCAACCCCGGTGGGCGCAACCATGCCAACATGTACTGGGGATACGCGACCAGCCCCGACATGGTCCACTGGACCGAGCAGGATCGGGCATTGCGCTCGTGGGGCCTTAACCGCGAGAATCGTCACCCGAAGATGGTCGTCAGAAACGCCTACTCCGGCAGCGGAAACGTCGACCTGAACAACACCGCCGGCTGGCAGAAGGGCGACGAGAAGACGATCGTCCTGGCGTTCACCGACACCGGTTGCGGCGAGTCGCTTGCCTACTCGAACGACCGAGGCAAGACGTGGAAGTATTACGAAAGCAACCCCGTCATCCGGCACTCGGGCCGCGACCCGAAACTGATCTGGTACGCGCCGGGCAAGCACTGGGTCATCGCCGTCTTCGACCAGGACAAGGAACATGGTCGGAACATCGCCATCTATACGAGCAAGGACCTCAAAGAGTGGACGCGCGAGAGCAACATCCCCGGCTACTTCGAGTGCGCGGAGATCTTCGAGCTGCCGGTTGACGGCGACGCGGCGAAGAAGAAGTGGGTGATTTTCGCCGCCGACGCCAAATACGCGGTCGGACACTTCGACGGCAAGAAGTTCACGCCGGAGCACGAGGGCAAGCACCAGGTCCACTGGGGCCCCTACTACGCCTCGCAGTGCTTCAGCAACAGCCCGGACGGGCGCGTCGTGCAGATCGGCTGGGCGAAGATCAACATGCCGGACATGCCGTTCAACCAGACGTTCAGCGTGCCGACCAACCTGACGCTGCACACGACCGACGAGGGCATCCGCATGTTC
>DATLAN010000009.1:0-7755 GCA_035527455.1 Thermoguttaceae bacterium | reverse complement strand
CTGTTCTTCGGTGAGCGCGGCCCCCCGAAGAACATCGAGCGTCGATTCGTTCAAAACCTCCGTGCATGTCGCCATGCCCGCAAGTCATAACACAACACCCCAAAATCCACCAATACGACTTCAGATGGCTGAAATGTTACTCAGAAACGAACAAACAGCCGGGCAAAGGGACCCCATGACGAGAATCGCTTACCTCGACTGTGCCAGCGGAATCAGCGGCGATATGACGCTCGGCGCGCTGGTCGACGCCGGCGTGGAACTCGAGTTGCTCGACGCGGCGGTCGCGTCCTTGAAACTGCCCGGCTGCCGGCTGGTCGCCCGGGAGGTCAAGAAGCTGGGCTTTCGCGCGACCCAGGTGACCGTGGAGCACCAGCACGAACACGTCCACCGGCACCTGCGTCCGATCCTGGCGATGATCGACGCCGGGCAACTCTCGCCGCCGCAGAAGGAACTCGCCGGGCGGATCTTCACCACCCTGGCCGAGGCCGAGGCCAAAGTACACGGCACCACCGTCGACGAGGTCCATTTCCACGAGGTCGGAGCGGCCGATTCCATTGCCGACATCGTGGGCGCGGCCGTCGGCTTCGACCTGTTGGGGGTCCAGCGAGTCGTGGCCTCGCCGGTTCCCACAGGCACGGGCAAGGTGAAGATCGCCCACGGGCTGTGCAGCATTCCGGCCCCGGCCACGGCCGAATTGCTGCGGGGGATCCCGTTGGCCGAGTCTTCGGTCCGCTGTGAGCTGACCACGCCCACCGGCGCGGCGATCTTGGCCACGCTGGCCGACGCCTTCGGTCCGGTGCCGCCGATGACTCTCCGGCAGATCGGCTACGGGGCCGGACAACGAGACCTGGCCGAGCAACCGAACGTCTTGCGGCTGCTGGTCGGCGATGCGGTCGAGACCGAGGCCGAGGCGGGCGATCGGATTTGCGTGCTGGAGACGAACCTCGACGACATCAGCGGCGAGATGATCGGCTACTGCACCACGCGGCTCTGGGAGGCCGGGGCGCTGGACGTTTATACCACGGCCATCCAGATGAAGAAGAACCGCCCGGGCGTGAAGCTCTCGGTGTTGTGCCGGCCGGAAGACGTCGAGCCGATCGAGGCCGTTCTGTTCACCGAAACGACGACGCTGGGCGTACGGCGTTGGACGGCGGCGCGGCACGTGCTCTCGCGTCAGCCCCACAGTGTGCAAACTCGTTGGGGACCGGTGGAGGGCAAGGTCGGCTGGCTTGCCGGCGGCGCGGCCCGCTTCGCCCCGGAGTTCGAGTCCTGCCGCCGCATCGCCGCCGAGCACGGCGTGCCGTTGCACGAAGTGTATGAAGCGGCCGGGAAGGCGTTTGATGCGAGCGAGGTCGAGCGAAAGTGAGTTGATGTTTGATGATGTGAGGGAGGGAGGGAGGGATTGGAGGATCGATCGCGGCGCGGACCCCGCCGAACGCAATCGGCGGGCGTTCGGGCTAACAACTGAAACGTGAAACGCCAGCGCTGAGCCCCCAGTCCCGAACCCCCAGCCCCCAATCCCTAGCCCCCAGCCCCCAAGTCACCATGCCCAAGATCGAAACCATTGCGGCCTTCCTGGAACAGTTCGCCCCGAGTCGGCTGGCCGAGGAGTGGGACAACGTGGGGCTGCTGGTGGGCGACCGGCACCGGGAAGTGCATCGGGTGATGACGTGCCTGACGGTCACGCCCGACAGCGCGGCCGAGGCGGTCGAGGGACGCGCCGGGCTGATCGTCAGCCATCACCCGTTGCCGTTCCGGCCGCTTAAGCAACTCACGGCCGATACGACCGTCGGGCGGCTGCTGCTGGAACTGATCGAGGCCCGAATCGCCGTCTACAGCCCGCACACGGCGTTCGATTCGGCCCGGGAGGGAGTCAACCAGCGTTTGGCGGCCGGGCTGGGACTGCGAGGGATCTGGCCGCTTTCGCCCGGCGATCAGGTCGAGGGGGCCGGACGCTGGGGCTGGCTCCAGGAGCCTCTGACCCTGGGCCAACTGGCCGATCGCGTCAAGCAGTTCCTGTCCATCGACCGGCTGCAAATGGTCGGCGACGCCGGGCAATCGGTCCGCACCGTGGCGGTCGCCTGTGGAGCGGCGGGCCAGTTCCTCGACGCCGCCCGGGACGCCGGCTGCGATTGCATGCTGATCGGCGAAACCCGGTTTCATACCTGCCTGGAGGCGGAGGCGGCCGGCGTCGCCCTGTTGTTGCCGGGCCATTTCACCAGCGAGCGGTTCGCCGTGGAGTGCCTGGCGGACGTCCTGGCCGAGCAATATCCCGAGTTGGAAGTCTGGGCCAGCCGTCGCGAGCGAGACCCGTTGCGCTGGGCGTAGCACCGGCGACTGGCGGCAGCTATACTGGAACCCATAGTAGCCGTCTCGCTCCGCGAGACGAGGCCCCGTCTCGCGGAGCGAGACGGCTACTATATCATCCAGTCCATCTGAAATCGGGAGCCACACCATGTCCTGGAAAAACACGATCGCATCGCTGCTGCTGATGCTGTTGACCGTCCACGCCAACGCGGCCGACGAAGCCAAACGGGTCTTGCTGCTGGCCGGCAAGGGCAGCCACGAATACGGCGCCCACGAGCACGAGGCCGGCATCCGCGTGCTGGCGAAGTGTCTCGAAGGCGTGCCCAACCTGGACGTCTCGACCCACTACGTCGGCGATGGTTGGCCGGAGGGGCCCGAGCTGATCAAGAAGGCCGACGGGATCGTGATGTTCCTCGATTTCGGGTCGCGCTTCGAGCAGGAAGACGCCCAGCGGAAGGCCGCGCTGGAGGACCTCATGGCGCGCGGCGGCGGAGTGCTCGCTCTGCACTGGGCCGTCGGCGGGCCCGAGGAGAAGTACATTCCCTTCCACCTCGAATTGGTCGGCGGCTGTCACGGCGGCCCGGACCGCAAGTACACGCACGCCGAAGCGGACCTTACGGTCGTCGCGCCGAAACACCCGATTATGAGCGGAATCGGCGACTTCCGGATCAACGACGAGTTCTATTACCAGCTTAAGTGGGCCGAGCAGGGCAAGGTCACGCCGCTATTGACCGGCACGATCCAAGATCTCCCCGACCAGCCGGCGGCCTGGGCGTTCGAGCGGCCCGACGGCGGACGGTCCTTCGGGTTCGTTTGCCTGCACGCGCACAAGAACTGGGAGCTGATCGAGTGCCGGCGGCTGGTCGCCCAGGCCGTCCTCTGGAGCGTGAAGCTGCCCGTGCCCGAGGAAGGGCTGCCCGTGAAAGTCAGCGAAGAAGATCTGAAACTGCCGCCGCAGAAATAACCGTACGCCGGAACATCCGCATGTTTGTAGCCATCTCGCTCCGCGAGATGTAGCCGCGTCTTGCGGAGCGAGACGGCTACTTTGGTTGCGGCTTTGCCGTCCTGCGTCGATGGGGACTACGATCCTTTGCCCAGGCAAACGACCTTGCCCGTCGTGGTCGAAATGTACAGCCGGCCGGACGAGGCCGCCATGCCGTCGAACACGGGCGGCGCGGCGAGCTTGCGTTGGCCGAGCGGCTCGCCGGTTGCCGCGTCGAAGATTTCCAGCCGGCCGCCCAAACGCCCCTGGAGTCCGGCGTACGGATCTTCCGACGCGGCCGCTTCCGGCCAGCCCGCCACGAAGAGCCGCCGACCCGCCAGCAGCATGGCCCGGGCCTGGAACGGCAGCCTCGCCGTCCACTTGTGCTGCGTCGGGTCTTTCGGCCGCTTGACCGCCGTCGGGTAGTCGCTTTCCGGGAAGGTCTTTTCGTCCGGCGTCAGCGGCGTGTTCGCATCGCCGAACAGCAGGGAGCCTTCGCTGGATTGCACCACCGCGCCGGGCACGATCCCCGGCGAGAAGAACGTCTGGACGCCGCACACCACCTCGTCGTCGAACGCCAGCAGTTGGCCGAAGGGCACGCGGAGGTCGTGCTTGATGTACGAGTTGGGGAAGTCGTACTGGTCGCCGTAGCCCAGCCGCCAGAACGTGCGGTAGAACCACGAGTCGTCGGCCAGGCCGCTGTGGGCCAGCAGGTGGCGGCCCAAGCCCTCCTGCCGCTGCAACTGCCGGTCGAACTTCAGTTGCTGCAGGTAGACGTACTTGCCGTCGGTCACCAGCACGTCCGGGCGGACGCCGGCCATGATGAACGCGAGCGTTTCGTCCCGATCGTGCGGGACCACGACGCGTGTCTCGCACAGCTTCTTGCCCGTGGCCGGATCGAGGCCGTAGAGATAGAGCCCGCCGTCGAGATAGCACGATCGGCCGGCCGCCGCGTAGGCCACGTCGTCGTGGACCAGCACGTTGCCGTGCAGCGGCCAGACGGATTCGAGTTGTTCATCGACGACGATCCGGCGCTCGTTCGGGGCGGCCCGGAACCGCCAGACCAACTCCCCATCGGATGCACGAAGACAATAGACCCAGCCGTCGGCGGCACCGAACAGCGCCAGGCCCCGGTGGATCGTCGGAGGCGTGTCCACGCGGCCGCCGGCGCGGAAGGTCCAGAGCGTCTTTCCGTCGGCAGCGTCCATGGCGATCACGCGGCCGAGGTGTACCGAGGCGACGAAGACCTTCCCGTCGGCGACGACCGGCGCGCTGAGTTTCCCGCCGAGTTCCCTTTCCCACGCATCGCCGAGCGACGTCGGCAATTCCTCGGACGTCCGCCCGCGCCGAGCACCGTCGCCGCGCAAGGTCGGCCAGGAGGAGGGGCGAGGGACGAGGGGCGAGGGGTGAGAAACCAGTTGACCGTAAGCGGGTCCGCGCTGCAGGCACGCAAGTTCCGCGTTCCCATCCCCGATCCCTCCTCCCTCTTCTCTGACCCCTCGCCCCTCGTCCCTCGCCCTTCCCCCCTCCTCCCCCGCCGCCAGCGCATAAAATCCGTGCAACAGGGCGCCCTCGTAACAGCAGCAGGCGTTCGGCGGCGCGTACAACAGGCCGTTTGCCGGCAGGATGCCGTACTGGCAGACGCCGCGGACCCAGTTGTGCCGCACGTGGTTGTCCGACGTCAGATCGAAGAACTCCGCGCCCCGCTTGCCGGAAATCAGGTAGCGATTGGTGGCCTTGTTGCGATAGCAGCGGGGATGGTGGCCGGGCGTAATCAGGCCCTCGACGTCGAGCGTTCGCCGGACCTCGCCGGTGCGCGGGTCGCGGCCCTCGACGGCGAACAACCCCGCCCATACCAGTCCGTCGGCCAAAAACAGGTCGGTCGGGGCGCGGAAGTCGGGCGCGGCCGGAGCGTTCCAAAGCACCTCGCCGCTGCGAAGGTCCAGCGCGACCAGCCGGCCCGAATCGGCCAAGAGCACGACGCCGTGCGCGGGCGAGAGCACGAGCGTGGGCGCGTCGAAGGCTTCGGTGGGACCGCCCCGTTTCGGCGGATTCTTGGCCGGTTGCGAGCGGTCGATCTGCCGCCGCCAAACGTCCTTGCCCGTCGCCAGCTCGACGCACCGCACCTCCTGCCCGCACTGGAAGACGACGGACCGGCCGCCGGCGGCGACCGCGCACGGCCGCAGCCCGGCCGTCTCTTCGCCCGACTTGCTCCACAGCATCTTGCCCGACGCGGCGTCGAGGACCGCCAGGCGTCTCGGGCTGCCGGCCGAGGGGACGCCGCGTCGTGCGTCCGCGGCCGACTGGCCCCACGCCTCCGGCTCGAAGGCGACCAGCACGAGCAGGCCGTCGCACAGCAGGATCTCGTCGGTGCCTTCCGTGCCTTCGTAGGTCGCCAGCGTCTGGCCGGTTGCCGCGTCGAGCTGCGAGACCGGCGCATCGAGCCCCAGCGTCACGTAAACGCGATCGCCCGAAGCGACGAGCCGGCGGGCAAGCTGCGGGGGACCGGAGCGGAACGGCCGCAGGTAGTCGGCCCAACTCGGGATCGGCCGTTTCCACAGCAGCACGCCGTTGAAGGCGTCCCGGGCGACCAGCCGCCACTGCGGCGGCAGCGACATCAGGCTCGGCGGGGCCTCATCGATGATGTAGAAGATTCGCCCTCCCGCGGCGACCGCGGCGCTGACGCTGGCCAGGACGTCGTGGTGCCGGGCGAAGGTCGGGCCGGCCTTCCACTGTACGCGGCAAGGCGGCCCCACACGGGCGTCATCCGCCACGGCGTTGTTGGTCGCGTTGTAGAGGTAGTGGGTCCACTCGTCGATCTCTTCGGGCCACGCTTTGACGGTCTTCGTCCATCGGCCACCTTCACGCAGGTACGCCACGCCCCGGGGACACAGCACCCGCATCACTTCGTCCATCGGAACCTGTCGAAGATCATCCGCGACGAGCAGATTCACGACGTCGTCGACGTACGGCAGGTTCCTCCCGTCGAACCCATCCACCGATACCTTGCCGTCGAGATTGCACTGCCGGAGATGCTCGCGAGCCCTCTCCACGTTCTCGATATCCGCGTCCAGACCTTGGACCAGGTAGCGCCGGTCGGCGTAAAGCGCCGCCGTGAGACGGCCATCGCCACAACCGAGGTGAACGACCAGGCCGCCCTGCACGCCGGTTGCGTCCAGGACCTGCCGGCCCAAGTCCGGCTGCCCGCCGGGGCCGGATAGCTCGGCGGCGTTCGACAGCGCGGGAGGTAAGAACAGTGCCACAACAAGAAAAGCCGACGGCAGAGGGCTCCTCGCTTGCTTCGACGGGGTCATGCGATTGCCTCCTAAATTCCAAGCGGTGTTGGGAAATGATTACACAGTAGCCATCTCGCTCCGCGAGATGCAGCCAAGAGCCGCGATATGCTGAAGCATAACCTACGGGCTGCCCCAATACGTTGCCAAGAGACGGTCGACGGTCGCTTCGGCGGCGGTCGGTTGATCGGATGGGCGCGGCGGGCGGGCGGACGTGTCGAACTCGTATAACCACGACCACGCCGCGGACAACGCTTCCGGCGGGTGGATGAGCCGCAGGGATGTCAGGAAACTCGTCTGGTTGTTCCGGGCCAACAACACGTCGGTCGAGTTCACCCGGGCGTCGCGGTTGTAGTCGTAAGCGAAGTCGATCTCCGCGGGGTCGAGGAAGCTGCGCGGGTTGTTCCGCGCCAGCAGCAAGTCGACGATCGTCACCTGGGCGTCCGATGGCGAGTTGCCCGACTCGGCCACTGCGTTGCCGAAGTAGAACACGTTGTCGGCCGGCAAGCCCGTCCGCTCGGCCAGCACGGTCACCTCGAGCCACTGGTTGCGGATCGCGCCGTCGGCCCAGGTGATCGTCACGCGATCGGAACCGGCGTCGCCGGCGCCCGGTCGGACCGTCACCGCCGCAGGATTCGGGGCCGCCGCCCAAGTGCTCAGGTCGTCGTTGTTGCCGACCTGGAATTGGACGTACTCGGAGATCGTCGCCAGGCTGAGCCCGTCGCGATTGGCCAGGCCGGCCACGTCGATCATCAGCCCGTTGATGCCGCGGCTGTAGCTGGTGTAGTTTTCCGGCGTGGCCGCTTCGTCGGGCAACAGCGCCAGCGTGTCTGGTGCGATCGCACTATCGTCGGCCGCGTTGGCCGCCGGGTCGTTGCCGTCGAAGGCCGAGTGGTTGTAGAAGACGTGCCGGCCGACCATCAACGCTTCGACCGTCCACGGCACCACGCCCGGCGTGGGCAGCGCGGCATCCCAACTCGCCGCCGCGTTGCCCCAGGCGTCGCTCGTGCCGCGATGCAGCGAGTCGCCGCCGCCGTCCGCTTCGCTCGGCCACAATCCGTCGGGCGCGTAGTCCACTTCGTCGACCAGCAGCCAGGGGATCACCGGCGGATCGTCGGCCGTCGGTCCGTCGGGACGCAGCAGCCGCAGCGTTTCGCCCGCGTTGTCCAACGC
>DATLAN010000008.1:0-17161 GCA_035527455.1 Thermoguttaceae bacterium | reverse complement strand
CACCAAATCCACAAGCACACTGGCCGAAACCAAAAGCACGATCAGCAGCCGAGAAGTCCTCATAACTCAATTGTTGCTCGAATCCGAAGGGATTCCAAGCGTTACAGCCGCTATTCCGGTCTTCCTGCCGTTTGGGGGTATACTTCCGATGGCCGCTATATCATGGCGGTTTACGATGAGTTGGACGAAACAACGATTCTTCCGGTCACAGCATCGACATACGAAGTCCCTGAACCTCGCTAGCAGCCATGTCGGACAAGCGACAAGCAAGACGGACTACTCGTGAACTCAGCCCCGCCGAGCAGCAGCGTCTGCGGCAGTACCGGGAGCAAATCGCCGCGGAACTGCCGGAAATGGCCGTGCGAGACCAGATGCGGAGGGAAGCACGCGAGGAAACGACGCTAAGCGGCGAGTTGCGTCGGGCGATCCACGCCAGCGAGCTGTCCTTGGCGGCAATCGCTGAGAAGTCAGGCATCACGCCCTTGATGCTCGACGACTTCTTGACGGGCGAACGCACGCTGCGATCCGACGTCATGGACCGGTTGGCCGACGTTCTCGGTTGCCAGTTGACGACCGGATCGGATTCCCCCGGCTGACCCCTCGCTTTCGCACCTTTCCCGGCACCCCCATTTCTCCCTTTTTCGCACGAATCGGCCTTGCAGGAGACCCGACTTCCCGGTATCTTTCTCCGCTCTTCTCACCTGATCGACGCGGCGAGCAGGGACGGTCTTCGTCGAAATCGATGGACCTCGCGCCGTCCGCGGCCGGCACTTCCCACATATCGAACACAAGGAAGTACGATGACTCGTTCCCTTCTACGGTACGGATACCCAGCGGCCGTCTTGGTTCTGGCCGCCGCCGTGATCTCGGGCGGCGGTTGCGTTGGAGCGCTCTCGACTTTGGCCTATTGGATCAAAGGCACGAACATCGACGCCGAATTCGACGGTTTGGAGGGGAAAAAGGTGGTCGTCGTCTGCCGCCCGGTGGCCGATCTGACCTATCGCACGCACCTGGTCAACCGAGACCTCGCCCGGGAGGTCAGTCGGCTGCTGCAGGCGAACGTGCCCAAGATCCAAGTCATTCCTCAGCGGGAAGTGGTCGAGTGGCTCGACGAAAACGGCGACTGGGACCACTACGGCGAAGTGGGCCAGGCGTTGGGGGCCGATATGGTGGTGGGGATCGATCTGCGGGATTTCAATCTCCTGTTGGATCAGACGCTCTACCAGGGAACGGCGAATGTCTCGATCGTGGTCTACGATTGTGCCCGCGACGCCGAGCCCATCTTCGAAAAAGAGCCGCCGCAAACGGTCTATCCGCCCAACGTCGGCATCCCCGTCTCCGAACGGCAGGAACGCCAATTCAGCCGCGAGTTCGTCCTCGTGCTGGCCGAAGAGATCGGCCGGTGCTTCTACGACCACGACGCCCACGCCGACTACGCCATGGATGCCAAGGCGTTTCAGTAGGGCCGTGACGCAACAGTGGCGAACATTGACGCGCCTCGGCAGCGTATTTAACATAGAGGCGCAGGCGCAGGACGCTGTTGGCAATTGCGCCCCCCCTTTTTAGGAGGAAGAGCCACTATGTTTGGAGAGCACTACTCCCGCGCACTCGTACGGTTTCCTCGAAAGAGTCTTTCACGCTTCGTCGGGCTGCTGTGGGCCGTCGCGTTGATGGCGCTGCTGTGGCCGATGCCGTCGGCAGTCACCCAGGCGGCCGAAGCCGCGGACCCGAAAACGCCCCCCCCAGCCGAAGACACCGAGTTGGTGACCACCGACGGCGTGCGTCTGGTGGTGACCTTCTACCCGGGCACGAAGGGAAAGGAGACGATCCCGGTCGTTTTGCTGCACGGGAAGAACGGCAGCCGCAAGGACTTCGGCCGTTTGGCCCCGTATCTCCAGTCGTTGGGTCATGCCGTGCTGGTCCCGGACCTGCGCGGACACGGTGACAGCACGTCGAGGAAGAACTCCGAGATTCCCATCACCGCAGACAGGATGTCCAGCCGCGATTTTGCCATGATGGCGACCATGGACATGGAGAAGATCAAGGCCTTCCTGATCGGCCGGAACAACGCCGGGGAGCTGAACATCGAGAAGCTGTGCCTCGTGGGCGCCGACATGGGGGCCTCGGTCGCCATCTGTTGGACCTGGCTGGATTGGATCCGAAAGCCGATCGGTCACACGAAGCAGGGACAGGACGTCAAGGCCGTCGTGGCCATTTCGCCCGAATGGAACACCCAGGGCCTGCCGTTGCGGACGGCGATGACTTCTCAGCCGCCGTCGATCCTGGTCTACGATTCGCAACTGCAGAAGGCGTTCAAGGAATCCGAGGCGATGAATTTCCGCCTGCCGGTCGCGCTGGATTTTCGCCGGGAAGTCTCCGTGCTGATCGTGGTCGGCAAGAACACGTCCAGCGCGATTCGTGACGCCAAGGGGATCAACAAGATGCTCCAACCGTTCCATCCCGAACCACCCGAGGAAGAACGGCTCGAGAAGCAGGACCTCTTCTACGGCGAGTTCGACACCAAGCTGCAAGGAACGCAGATGTTCTCGGCGAACCTCGGGCTGGAACGGTTCATCGCCAACTTCATCCAACTACGACTGGTCAAACGATCGTTTCCCTGGGCCGAGCGGAAGGACCCCTACGCGGAATGAGGCCGATCCTCAGCGGTCAGGGTCCGGGGAGTCGGTGGATGCGGAAATTCTCTCCGCCGCCGACGGGCTCGGGCAGCGGCGGTCCCTTGCCCACGACCACGACGTACCGGGCGCCCCGGCGACGGTAATCCGCCAACAGCGAGTCCAAGTCGCGCGCATCAGCGGCGACGACCCAACCGCGGCGGTCGCAGTAGTACAGCAGATCGGGCGCGGTTCCGTGCATGGTGACCACCGGCTCGTTTGCGTCGGTCAATTCCCGCAACGCGCGTGCCGCCGCCACGACGCCGCGGTCTTCCTCCGGCGTGACGAACGCCGGTTTGCAGGCGTAGCGAAACGAAAGGACGACGGCTGCCACCAGCAACACGGCAGTGGCCGTCCGACCGGGCTGCAGCCGCCGCTGGATGGCCTGCCAGCCGAGTCCGACCAGGATGCAAAGCGGCGGCAGGACCGCCATCCAGTAGTAGTTCATCTCATAGAATTTCAGCGGCAAGGCCAACACGAGTATCAACATGGCCGGCAGCCACGCAACGTACTGCCGCCACCGGCGATCCGAGAAACCTGCCAAAGCGAGCATGAAACCGACCGGTGTGAGCACCACGCCCGTCAAGTCGTCGAGCACCTGTCGGTAGAAATCGGCCGATCCCAAGCGGGGGTGCGGGGGGGCGTGGACTTCGGCACTGTCGCGCACGGAGTAGAAAACCCGCTCGGAAAACGGGCCGTCGGGCACCGCCGTGCGCAGAGCGTGGGCGTACCAGAAAGCCGCCGGGATGGTTGCCAGTCCGATGACCAGCAACGTCAGCAATGAACCCATAATCGATCGGCTCCGGCGGAGGACCGTCACGGTCAGCGGCAGCAGCACGACGAGCATGTAGATCTTCGTCAGCAGCAGCAATGCCAGACAGATTCCGGCGGCCACAAGCCACCCGAAATGCCCCGAGGTCAGCCGACGATCGAGCGCATAGAAAGTCCCCAACGTGAAGAACACCAGGGATGCTTCGAGCATGAAGCTCTGACCGTAGATCACGCTGACCGGGGCCAAGGCCAGCGCCAGGGCGGCACCCACAGCGGCCGTCTGTCCGTGTCGGCGGCGAACCAAGAGGAAGATTAAGGCGACCGAGGCGACACTGAAGGCCACGGCGGTCGCCCGACCCCAGACATCGAGCGAGCCGCCCAGCACGTGCCATAATCCGGCGGTCAAGTACGCCGAGACGGGAAACTCCAGCATGTGCCAGGATCGCTCGCCGCCGGCCAAAACGTCGAGCATGGGATACCAGAGACTCGCCCGGCCTTCGGCCAGGTTGCGGGCGATCATGGCGTAGACGACGTTTTTCGTGGCGAAGTTGCCCAGCAGGGGGCGGGTGACGGCGATCAGCCGCACGGCGGCAGTCAGAGCCAGCAGTGCCCAGAACGCCGTCGGAAAGTGGCGAGCCTGCAAAAAACGGGAAGACTGGGGAAGTGGCTCGGCGTTCGGCATTCGCCGGTTCCCCCCGGTTTTGGAAAAAGATGCGGATTGGCAAAGCTTTTAGGCCGACTATAGCGTTACACCTCGACTTCTCACAGAGGAACCGCGTTCGCCCATTATCTCATCCGAGTCGGAAGAAGGTTCGTCCCATGATTCGTACGATGCTGGCATGGTCCGTGGTCACTTTGGTCGCCGTGACGGCCGGCTGTCGAATGTGTGCCAGCCCGTACGACTACAGTGGACCCACCTACACCGGAGAGTTCGGGCCGTGTGACCCGAACTATCGCGAAGGGTCGAGGTTCTCGCAAGCTGAGTCGATGATCTACGACGGCCTGATCGATCCGGAATCGGTTGGGCCGGAGGTCATCGAGCCGGGCATCATCGAGGGCGAGGCGTTGGAACCGATCCCCGACGACATGGCGGGCCCACTTCTGCTGCTGGAGGAGGAGTCCGTCATGGCCGAACCGATCCGCAAGCACCGCTATTCGGCCCTGCCACAGCATCAGATGTTGTGGCGGTAGGATCGCTTCGAAACCATCCGGAGCTTCCTGGCGGCCCAGCCATCGTCTATGGGGCCATCGTCTATGGGCAGGTCTTCATCCCTCGACCGCCGCGCAAGAGAAAAGGACTCGCACTCGATTGTCGCAAGTCTTTCTCAGAAAATATCTTGTGAAGTGCGGGAAAGAGGATTTGAACCTCCACGTCCCTAAGGACACTAGGCCCTCAACCTAGCGCGTCTGCCAATTCCGCCATTCCCGCATGGCTGATCTCGCCGAACGATTGTACCCCAACGGCGGCGGGCGTCAAGGCTCGGTCCGCTTGATCACCAACACGGTGCGATCGTTGCCATCGGGGGCCTCGGTGTGGCTCCTGAAGGTCCGCCGAACGAGCGTCACCAATTCGTCGGCCGAGAGATTCCCCCGACCGACCAACGGCTCGGCAATCCCCGATTCGCCCAATGGACGGCCTGCGGAATCGGCCGCGTCACGCAATCCGTCGGTGAAGATCACCAGCGCCTCGCCCGGGGCCAACTCGTAGCCGAAGGGCTCGAAGTCGAGTTCGGGGCTCCCACCTAAGGTTGGGGAACTCTGGCTGAGGGACTGCCAACCGTCGGACCGAACGACGATCGCCGAGGGCCGGCCGGCCGTCGAATAACAGACTCGCCCGGTGGCCGTCTCGATCAGCCCGTAGAACAACGTGGCCACCTGATCGCCTGCCGATCCGGTCCAAAGCGTCAGGTTGAGCTGTTTGAGGACCCGTTCGGCCTGACGGTGGTATTGGCCGTGGGCGCGCAGGGCGGCCTTCAACGCGTTGACCGACATGGCCGCCGCGAGTCCCCGATCCATCGCGTCGCCGACCGCAACCGCCAGCAATCCGTCGGGCAGGCAAAACCAGTCGTAGAAATCGCCGCCGACCGCCTCGGCTTGCGCGGTCCAACCAGAAACTTTCCAGCCGTCCAACAACGGCGAGATCGTCGGGAGTTGGTTCCGCTGCAATCGCTCCACGGCCGCCACCTGCTTCTTCCACCGTGCCCCGTCGATCCCTTCCCGCAAGAGCATCTCGCGCTCCAGATCGGCCGCCAAGCGACCGGCCACGACCTCCAGGATGTTCGTTTGTCGATCGGTAAAATCACGCCCTCGGGTGCAAAAGACCCAAAGGGTGCCCAGGAGCGTGGTGGGCGTAGAGACCGGCACGCAAACGGCCGAAGAGAAATCCTCCGGGACGTTCCAATGTTGCATCACCGTCTTCTCTTTGAGCACCACCGCGTGGCCCAGCATGGCTTCGAGATCGCCCAACGCCCCTTGCAGCCGGCGGGCCGGATCGGTCAGCCGTTTCAACGGCAGACCCCAACTCGACCGCAGCTTCAACGCGGTGGTCGCCTCATCGAGCAGATAGAGCCCGGCCGCTTGGGCGTCGACGGCTTCGGCCCCGCCTTTGAGCACCGCTTCGAGCCGCTCGGCCAAATGCTTTTCTTCGTCACAATGGGGCACCAGCGGCACGCCGGCCGCCAGTTCGGCCTCGCGTTTCCACAGGGCGTGCCGCGTCTCGCTCAACTCGTTGAGCATCGCCGCCACGCCGGCAGCCAGCGCCCGAGCGGAATCCGCGTCGACCGATGTCCGCTCCGGGCCGGCCTGCTTGGAGTCGACCGGTTCGAGCCTGAGGTGTCCGAGAGTAGCTCCGACGCCCGGGTTGACCGGGGCGGACCACGTCAGGCCGCTGGGCCGACTCGTTGGGGGACCGTCCACGTATTGCAGCGACCATCCGGTCGCCTGCCGAAAGCCGCCTAAGAGTTGGCCCAAGCTGTCCAGGGCGTCGACCTTCGGCGGGGCGACCTCGGGGGGCTGCTCGGCGTAGAGTTTCAGATTTCTGGTCTTCGAGTGGGCCACGGGCGTGTCTTCAGTCGAGTGGGGGAGTCGTGTACCCCCTCCGTGGCATGTTTGCGCTGGAATGCCCCCGGCAGAATCGTCACTTTCGGACCGAAGAGCCGGACTATCCTGCACTACTCATGTTACGCAAACCCGTCATTATCCCTGACCGGCATAGTTTAACATCGGAAGATTCGGACCCGGACGTGAGTCGGATTTGACGCAGCGATCTTGTAGGTCAGGGCTTGCCCTGACGAAATCGGGTTTGGCAGGAGAAGACGAAATCGGGCTTAGTAAGCTTGGCAGACGAAAGCTCAGAAGGACCTGTCAGGGCAAGCCCTGACCTACGCGCTCGCATTGCCTGCACTTGGCGACTCTGACACAATATAGACATGAACCGCGATCCACCGACCGACCGTCCTTGGGAAGAAGAATGGGAGGAGTGGTATCGACTGACACCGCTGCAGCGATGGGAGGAGACTAAGAAGCTGTGGGAGTTCTATCTGCAAGTGGGAGGCTCGCTTGACGCCGAACCCGATTCTCAAAGTCCTTTCGACCCTGGGCTTGCACCGCGTCCGCTACCTCCTGATGGGCGGACAGGCCTGCGTCTTATACGGCGCAGCGGAATTTAGCCGGGATACGGACATCGCCATCGCTGCTGACCCGGAAAACCTCGGCCGTTTGTCGCGGGCTTTGGCGGCGTTGCAGGCGGATTGTATCGCCGTGCCGGCGCTTGACGCCGGCTACCTGGCTCGGGGACACGCCGTCCACTTCCGCTGCCGCCACCCGGAAGCGCACCGCATTCGCATCGACGTGATGTCGGTGATGCGCGGCGTGGCACCGTTCGAGGAACTCTGGCAACGGCGCACGACGCTGGAGGATCCCTTCGGCACCAGAATCGAGATGATGGCGTTGCCCGATTTGGTTCACGCCAAGAAGACACAACGCGACAAGGATTGGCCGATGATTCGCCGGTTGATTGAGGCGAACTTCGTCGAACATTCTACGAATCCCACTCCCGAACAGATCGATTTTTGGCTTCGCGAGTCGCGCACACCGGCAATCCTGTTGGGATTGGCCGAGCGGTATCCGGATCGACTCGCCGTCGTGGCCGAAGATCGGCCTCTGCTGCGACTGGCCGTGATCGGAGATGAACCAGCACTGACACACGGGCTTGAATCGGAGGAGAAGCAGCAACGCGATGGAGACCGGGATTACTGGGTCCCACTCCGAGCGGAATTGGAAAAACTCCGTCGCGAGAAACGAGAGATCGGGGAACAGGATGCATAGTCCACTGTGTTACTTGAAGAATCAAGTACCGTATGTCACGGGCAGTCTTTTCGAAAGGGAAATTGTCCACACCAACCATCCTTAGAACTCCGCACTGCCCGGCGTCCGCGGGAACGGGATCACGTCGCGGATGTTCGACATGCCCGTGATGAACTGGACCACGCGCTCCAGACCCAAACCGAAACCGCTGTGGGCTACCGTCCCGTAGCGGCGCAGGTCGAGATACCACCAATAGTTCTGCGGGTCGAGGTTCTGCTCCTTCATCCGCTGCTGGAGCACGTCGAGCCGTTCCTCGCGCTGGCTGCCGCCGATGATCTCGCCGACCTTCGGCACCAGCACGTCCATCGCCCGGACCGTCTTCCCGTCGTCGTTGACGCGCATGTAAAACGGCTTGATCGTCCGCGGATAGTCGTGGAGGATCACCGGACAGTTGAAGTGCTTCTCGGTCAGGTAGCGCTCGTGTTCCGACTGCAAGTCGGAGCCCCACGCGACGGGAAACTCGAACTTCGCGCCGCAGCCCTCGAGGATCTCGATCGCCTCGGTATACGGCAGGCGGACGAACTGGGCGTCGACGATCGCCCGAAGCGTCTCGATCACCGTCTTGTCGATCCGCAGATTGAAGAACTCCATGTCGTCCGGGCACTTTTCGAGCACGTCGCGGAAGATCCGCTTGAGCATCCGTTCGGCCAGGTCCATGTTGCCGTCCAGGTCGCAGAAGGCCATCTCGGGCTCGATCATCCAGAACTCGGCCAGGTGCCGGGCCGTATTGGAGTTCTCCGCGCGAAACGTGGGCCCGAACGTGTAGACCTTGCCCAGGCCGCAGGCGAAGATCTCCGCCTCGAGCTGCCCGCTGACGGTCAGAAACGCCGGCCGGTCGAAGAAGTCCTGGAGGAAGTCGATGTTCGGACCCGTCTTGGGGACCTTGTCCAAGTCGAGGGTCGTGACCTGGAACATCTCGCCGGCCCCTTCGCAGTCGCTGGCGGTGATCACCGGCGTGTGGACATAGAGAAAACCCTCTTCCTGGAAGAACTGGTGGATCGAGTTGCACACGCAATTCCTCACCCGGGCGATGGCCCCGAAGGTATTCGTCCGCGGCCGCAGATGGGCGATCGTGCGGAGGAACTCGAACGTGTGGCGTTTCTTCTGCAGCGGATAGGTCTCCACGTCGGCCGAGCCGTGGACGGTGACCCGCGTGGCCTGCACTTCGGTGGCCTGTCCCTTGCCGGGCGACTCCTTGACCAGCCCTTCGACCGTCACGCTGCACCCGGCCGAGAGCTTCTTGATTTCCGACTCGTAGTTCTCCAGCCCTGCTTCGGCGATCACCTGGATGTTGCCGAAGCAAGAGCCGTCGTTGAGTTCCAGGAAGCTGAAGCCCGCCTTGGAATCCCGCCGGGTGCGGACCCAGCCTTGCAGGATCACGTCGCGGCCGACCGCATCGGCACGGCGGGCTTGGGCGATGGAAGTCTTTTCTGGCATGGACAATAATCCTCCGCGTATCCGAGTTGCGCCCCTGAGAACCAGGAGGTGGTTGGCTTACCGGCAAAGGTAACGATTAGAACATGGCCGGCCCATCCGCTGAAGCCCACTGCGGCCGCCGGCGTTTTCGGAGACATCGTTTTCGGAGACGTCCTTCGCCGGTCCAGGCTTCCCTTCGCCCGGCCAATTCGCCGTTTTTTTACCGGTCTGAACGCCCAGCGGCAACAATGGGCACTTGCGGACTCCTCGTGGGTTGGCAAAAAGTATTCTGCCGCAACGGGTTACGCCAGCCGGGCCGAGTGCGACCAGGCTGCGCGGCGGGATTGTTGTCCGCCCCACGCCTACCCGCTGGCGAAGGGCCGTCGGTGGTGTTCGAGCGCAAGTGCTTCTCTCCAGGAGACTTGCATCTTTCCGCGGCCCCTTGACAAACCGGCGTCGATCGGTTCGATTGGGCCATTGCGTCCTCAACGCAACCCTTTACACGACAAAGCGTTACGGCATTGTTTCCCGATTTTTCTCGATTTCGCTTCTTGGATGACAACAATTCGGAGTGCCCTCGGCGCAATATCAATCAAGTTTTCTGACTCCCCGGCAGGGAAGCTGTAGCCGACAGCCACAAATTCTTTCCATGGGCGCCCTCGCAGTATACAATAACGTTTTTGAAATCAGCAGATCGCACTCGACGGGCAGCTTTCGCTACCATGGCCGAGGGGGTCGTGGTGTATCTCGAGAAAGAACGAGAAACCGGAGGACAAGGAAATGAGATGCAATTCCGTATGGTTGGTACTCTTCTTGGTTGCGGTCGCGGCACGGGACGCACTGGCCGCCGATTCGCTTGCCGGCTCCCGGCCGAACGTCATCCTGATGATCACCGACGACCAGGGGTACGGCCCCGTGGGACGGCACGGGCATCCGTGGATCGAAACACCGAATCTGGACGAACTGTACGACCGTAGCGTTCGCTTCACCCGCTTCCTGGTCAGCCCCACCTGCTCGCCGACGCGGTCGGCCCTGATGACCGGGCGCCATCCCATGAGAAACGGCGTCACGCACACCATTCTGGAACGCGAGCGCATGGCGCTGGGGGCCACTACGCTGCCGCAGGTGCTCAAGAGCGCGGGCTACACGACCGGCATCTTCGGCAAATGGCACCTTGGCGACGAGGAGCCGTACCAGCCGCACCGCCGAGGCTTCGACGAGGCCTTCATCCATGGCGCCGGCGGCATCGGCCAGGCATACGGCTGCAGTTGCGCCGACGCGCCCGGCAACAAGTACTTCGATCCGGTCATCCGCCACAACGGCTCGTTCGTGAAGACGCAGGGGTTCTGCACCGACGTATTCTTCACCGCCGCGATGGGCTGGATCCAGCGCGTCAAGGACGGCGACGCACCGTTCTTTGCCTACATCACCACGAACGCCCCTCACGGCCCTTTCATCGCTCCGCCGAAGAACACCCGGCGCTTTACCGATCTCGGCTTTGGCCAGCAGGAGGCCGGCTTCTACGGCATGATCGAGAACATCGACGAAAACGTCGGCCGTTTGATGGACCAACTCGAGGGTTGGGATCTCTTGCGGAACACCCTGGTCATCTTCATGTCCGACAACGGCATGACCGGGGGCGGCTCCGGCCAGGGTGTGCTCGGCCGGGCACCCAATGGAGACAAGCTGGAGTTCTACAACGCCGGAATGAAGGGCTTGAAAGGCAGTCCGGACGAAGGCGGGGTCCGCGTGCCGTTCTTCGTCCGCTGGGACGGCCGTATCCAGCCCGGACGGGACGTCGCCTCGATCGCCGCCCACCTCGACGTCTTGCCCACGCTGGCCGCCCTGGCCGGAGCCGAATCGCCGGCAGGCCAGGTCGAGGGACGCAACCTGCTCCCGCTGATCGAGTCTTCCGCCGCCGCGTGGCCCGACCGCTACCTGTTCACCCACCAGGGCCGCTGGCCGACCGGCAGCAATCCCGACGACCACCAATGGCGCGGCTTTGCGGTCCGCAGCCAGCGCTTTCGTTTCGTAAGCAACAACGCGCTCTACGACATGCAGAAAGACCCCGGTCAAACGACCAACGTGATCGACGAGCACCCGGAGGTCGTCGAGCAGATGCGTGCGGCCTACGATGCCTGGTGGAAGCAGACGCGCCCTCTGATGGTCAACGAAGGCGTCCCCATGTCGCCGACCCGCCCGTTCCACGAACTCTACAGAAAACAGATGGAAACCACCGGCATCCCCGAGTGGAAACCGCCGGCGCTTTGAGCCGCACGGGTGCCACTGGCGTCTCGCCAGTGCTTCTTCGGCCGGTGTTTGTGTTCGGCACGACCAGGTCGAGCCGGAGCGAGAGTCGTCTCCACCCAGCACGCTCGGCTCAACCATAGGGAACGCGACATGGGGTGGGCTACCTTTTCATCAGAGTACTGACTTGCTCGCACAACGCGGATTGGTCGGGTCAGACTACAAGCAACGACACGAAAACACCGGCACCCGCTCGCTGCCCGCAGAACAACCCCTGCCGACGATGGTGACATGCTCCTGAAGTCGGAGTATACTCGTTCTGTCGGCTGAAAATGAGAATGCAGGTTCTTGAAAGGAGCATCCGGTGAAAACCTTCGACCGTGGAGTGTTGGCGAGGAGCGGGGTCTGGCTGGCGACGGCGTTTGTGTTTTGGCTGGCTTCCGGGCCGCTTGCGGCTTCGCAACAACCGGCTCCTCAACCGGCCGGCGTGAACGTCGTATTCATCCTGGTCGACGACATGAGCTATTGCGATCCGGTCTGCTACGGGAACCGGCTCCACGAGACGCCCAACATCGACCGGCTCGCTCGCGAGGGGATGCGGCTGACCGACGCTTACGCCGCCTGCCCGGTCTGTTCGCCCACCCGCGCGAGCATCCACTCGGGCAAGTACCCGGCTACGCTGAACCTGACCGACTGGCTGCCGGGCATGCATCCGAAGAACCGCAAGCTGATCGGGCCGGAGTTCATCCGCCAACTGCCGCTGGAGGAAGTCACGCTGGCCGAGGTCTTGAAAGCGGCCGGGTACGTCACCGGCAGCGTGGGCAAGTGGCACCTCGGCGGCGAGGGCTTTCTGCCGGAGGATCAGGGGTTCGACGTCAACGTGGCCGGGACCGCGGCGGGCTCGCCGGCCGGCGGCTACTATCTGCCCAACAACATGAACCTGCCCGGGGCGAAGAAGGGCGAGTATCTGACCGACCGGCTGAGCCTCGAAGCATGCAACTTCATCCGCGCCAAGGGCGATCGGCCGTTCTTCCTCTACCTTTCGCACCACTCGGTCCACACGCCCATCCAGGGCAAGCCGGAACTGGTCGAGAAGTACCGGGCGAAGTTCGCCGCCGCGGGCGTCTCGGCCAACGCCCATTACGCGGCCATGATGCACAGCGCCGACCAGAGCGTCGGCCGCGTGCTCGATACGCTCGATGAACTGGGCATCGCCGAGCGGACCGTCGTCTTCTTCATGTCCGACAACGGCGGTCTCTCGGGCGTGACCTCCAACGCGCCGCTGCGGGAAGGCAAGGGACACGTCTACGAAGGCGGCATCCGCGAGCCGATGATCGTCCGCTGGCCCGGCGTCGTCGAACCGGGGAGCACCTGCGGCGTGCCGGTCTCGAGCGTCGACTTCTATCCGACGATCCTCGAGATGACCGGCGCGGCGGCCGATCCGCGGCAGCGGCTCGACGGCGAGAGCATCGTGCCGCTGTTGAAGCAGACCGGCCCCTTGAAGCGAGAGGCCATCTTCTGGCACTATCCCCACTACAGCCCCCAGCGCGGCGTGCCTGCCGGCGCGGTCCGCAAGGGCGATTACAAGCTGCTGGAAATCTACGAGGACGGGCACCTGGAACTCTACAACCTGGCCGAAGACGTCGGCGAGCGGAACAACCTGGCCGAGACGCTGCCCGAGAAGGCGGCCGAACTGCACAGGCTGCTGGTCGATTGGCGAGAGAAGGTCGACGCTCGGCCGCCGACGCGGAATCCGGATTACGTGCCGAGGTGACGGTTCTCGATTTCGCGACAGGTAGGCCGGAACAAGCGCAGCGCAGTTCCGGCATTTGCTGAGAAAGTCCCCATGCCGATCCCTGTCCAAGGCGCCGTGCCGGAACTGCGCTGCGATTGTTCCGGCCTACGTCAACCCGCCGGCCGGGGGTTGACTCGCTCGGTAAGATTTACAGAAAGCTCGTACCCAGGTCGTTCCCGAAGTAGGAGGAGATCCCATGAGGCGGACTCGTCGCGTGTGGCCGGCAGCTTCCTGTACGTTGATTTTGGCCTTGGTGGTGCTGCAAGCGGCCTGCACGCCGGCCAAAACGCCGGCGGAATCACCTCCGCCGGGTGAGAAGCCGGGCGAGTCGGTGGCCCAGTTGCCCGAGGTACCCCTGGGACTGCCGCCGGTGCCGGTTCCCGCCGATAATCCGATGACGCCCGAGAAGGTCAAGCTGGGCAAGCTGCTCTATTTCGACAAACGGGTCAGCCAGGACGGCACGATCTCGTGTGCCACGTGTCACGATCCGCAGATGGCCTGGGCCGAACACGAACCGACCAGCACGGGCATCAAGGACGCGCACGGCGAGCCGCAGATGGGCGGCCGGAATTCGCCGACGGTGATCAACGCGGCCTATGCGACCAGCCAGTTCTGGGACGGCCGCGAGCCCGACCTCGAAGCCCAGGCGATCGGTCCGGTCGGCAATCCGATCGAGATGGGCCATACGATGGAGGCCGTCGTCGAGGTGTTTGCGAAGATCCCCGGGTACGAGCGGCTCTTCCAGGAGGCCTTCGGCAGCGGCGTTACCGAAAAGGGTTTTGCCCAGGCGATCGCCGCCTTCGAACGGACCGTGCTCAGCGGCAACTCACCCTACGACCAATTCAAGGCCGGCGACGACGCGGCGCTCGACGACGTGCAGAAGGAGGGCCTGGCCTTGTTCACCGAGTCCTGCGCCAACTGCCACACGCCGCCGCTTTTCAGCAATTATCGCTTCTACAACGCGGGCGTCGGGATGGACAAGGAAGATCCCGACAAGGGACGGATGGCCGTGACCGACGACCCGCGACACATGGGGGCGTTCCGCGTGCCGGCGCTGAGGGAAGTGGCCAATACGGCGCCTTATTTCCACGATGGCAGCGTGCCAACGCTCGAGGAGGCCGTGGCGCTGATGGCCGGCGGAGGGAAAGACAACGCGAATCTCTCGGCGTTTCTCAAGTCGGTCCGCGAGGCCGAGTTGACCGAAGAGGACCAGGCGAAGATCGTCGAGTTCCTCAAGGCGCTCTCCGGCGAGTTCCCCAAGATCGCCCCGCCGGAGAAGTTTCCGCAGTAGCGTTCGTAGTGACCGTATCGTACGGTCGGTGCCGAATTACCTCCAGCCGGGATCAATGTAGTACTCGGTTCGCGGCGGCCCCGGCGGCGACGGGCGCTTCCGTAGTGGCGGTTCTCCGGCACCCGGTTGACGGGCGGCGCTGGCGCGAAGCTCGGCCAGCGTCCGGGCGATCCGGTAATGCACCGCGTCGGTGTGTACCACCGCCAGGAACTTTGCCTTGCCGAACGTCGCTCCGGCGATGGACGACACGCCGCGGAACTCGTCCCAGCTTTTCGCCGTGGCCGTGCGAATCACGCTGATCAGGCTGTCGTAGTCGTCCCACAACTCGCCCGACGGATCGCGACAGGTCACCAGATCGCCGACCGGATAGAGCCTGGTAATCACCTGCCAATCGTCCGGCCCGGTGATTCGCAGGGCCGGGCCTTCGATCCGCCACGCCAGGCCGAGCTGGTCGAGGACCAGTTCCAACGCCGTGTGCAGCGAAACGTTGCTGACATCGAGCGTCACCGGCGGGTCGACCGTCCAGGCCAGATCGTGCGTGCGTTGGAACTTGTCGAAGAACGCCTGCAGCGTGCCGTTCTCGACGCGGAACGTCAGCGGGGCTTCGAGCGATATGCCGGCCTTGTCCAACGCGCGGCGGTCGAGCACGACGTTGAGCCGGAATGTCTCGCGGATATACTGGACCACGTCCTTTAGCGGCGTTTCGATGAACTCGGCCGTGATCGGCTGCGCCAACGCCCGTTGGAGATCGGCATCGATCGAGGCGAGCGGCAGTGCTGCGGGCAGATCGGGTTCGGCCGATCGAGAGACTCCCGGGAGCGTCCCGCAAACGACGGACAGTAGCGCGACGCGTGCCAACCGACGGGTTCGAGACATGGGATGGCTCCCCCGGCTTTTTTCGGAGCAGGGTCAGCGGATTATTGCACAGTAGGCATCTCGCCGGGGCGAGATGGGAGGATTTCAGATTTGTGATTTCGGATTTCAGATTGGTGCGAAGCCGCAAGCGGCTTTTTGCTCACGGCTCCCGCCGGCAGCGGCCCAGGGACATCAGCGCCAGCGCCGTGCCGTATTGCTGATGGTAGTTGTAGAGCGGAAAATCCCACCAGGAACCGTCTTTTTCTTGCAGCCGCAGCATCACGTGGGCAAGCTGGTCCTGAGAGGGCCCGCGCTGGGACGGGTCGAGCTGTTCGATGCACAGCGCCGCGTAGTAGTGGCCGTAGTAGAAGAAGTAGCCGGCCACCTGGAACCACGATTCGTGCGGGATGGGGCGCTTGCGGCCAATGTCGAGCCAGATCTCCCGGGCAAACAGCCGATCGAGCCAGGTCCTCAGCACCGCGTCGGTCACCAGCTCGTCGTCCCAAAGACGCATCGCCAGGTTGCACGCCTGGGAACGGCCCAGGCTGCCGCCGGGCCGGTTGATGCCGCGCACGGGCGACATCTTCAGATACTCGCCGTAGCAGTAGGTGAAGTCGGGATTGCGCTGACGGAGGATCGATGCCTTCGCCCGATCGACCAGCCGCTGGGGGATCTCGATGCCCACGTCGCGAGCCTCGGCAAACGCCACCAGCACGGTGGCCGAGACGAAACTGATCGACGAGCCGCTGGGCTTCTGCGTGTGGGCGTTGAAGTCGTAGTAGCACCACCCGCCGTCGACGCACTCGTAGCGGGAGAGCATCTCGATCTGCTGCTCGATCAGTTCGCGGATTTCGCCGCAGCGCCGCTCGTCGCCTTGGTGCCGCCCGAGCATCCGCACCAGGGCCTGGATCGAATAGGCGTGGGCCCAGCTATTGTACATCACCTCCGGGGTCGCGCGGCGGACGGCGGGCAGATACTCGAACATCCACGCTTCGGCCCGATCGAGGGACTGTTGCACTTCCGCCTTGTCGCCGCCGACCTCGATCAGCGCCGAAACGCACAACGCGGTCACCGCCGCGCGGAAGGCGTGGTGGGCCCCCGGCACGGGCGCCGTGACGTTGACCGGCCGGGCGGGAAAGGCCGAACCCCACGAGCCGTTGGCGTTCTGACGCTCCAGCAGAAACTCCACGCCGCGGCGGATCGACGCGTCGATCTGTTCCGGCGCGGGCGTGGGAACCGCGTTGGGCTTCGGACCGGTCTCGGCCAGCGGGGAGGGACGCGGCGGACCTTCTTCGGCCGCCTGGGCGAGCGGGCAGATCAGGACCAGCGCGGCTGCCAGCGTGCATCGTTTCATGATGGCGGGCTCTCGGGGCGCGGATGGGTGGGAAGATGATGGGAAGAGGTGGGGGTGCGAAGCCGCGAGCGGCTACTTGTCTTGGGGACACTCTGCGAGGATCTTGTCGCCGGCTTGGAGTCCGTCGAGGATTTCCACCTTGTCGGCCGTTCGTTTGCCGACGGTCACGTAGCGCTTCTGCGACTTGTCTTTCTTGCCGAGGACGTACACGTAGCTTTTCTCTCCGTTGGCGTCTTCGCTTCCCAGGGCCTTCGGCGGCACGGCGATCGCTTCTTCGTTTTCATAGGACGTCAACTCGACCTTGCAGGTCATGCCGGGCATCACGGCGGCGGCCTTGGAATCCAGCGCGACGGTGATCTGCGTGTCGAAGTCTCCGCTGCTTGAGGGAATCGCCG
>DATLAN010000007.1:0-2752 GCA_035527455.1 Thermoguttaceae bacterium | reverse complement strand
AAGCCGATGGATCGCGTGGTGGTGGATGCCCGGCTGGCGGCCAAGACGCCGGCCCCCGAGCCCAAGGACATGATGCCGTACCGGAGCGCCCTGGTGGTCTACGAGTACGCGGTCCAGAAGGTGAAAGACGGCAAGGCCATCAAGGACGGCCAGGTCGTGCGCGTGGCGCACTGGGGCGTGCGCGACCTGAAGAAGACGCCCGCCGCCGAGCGCGCGATAGGAGCGACGGTCCCGTTGACCCTGGAGCGCTTCGCGGATCATCCGGAGCTCGAGGGGGAGTTCATGCGCGATGATCTGCCCGTCAGCGAGGCGGATCTGTGGACCGACGGCCAACCCTGAGAGGTTCTTGTGAAAACAGAATATTTCCGATCAACCCTAGATAGAAAGAGAGGAGCTACGATGAACAGATACTGGATGGCGGTACTGATGTTGGTGTGCGTGTGGCCAATGGCCGCCCAGGCGCAACAGGTGACGGCCGTTCGAACCGGCGAAGACACCTGGCTGGATGCGGCCAACCCGCACCAGAAGCATGGCAACGAAGCCGTGCTTCAGGTCGGCGGTCCCAAGACGGCCCGGCGGGCCCTGCTGCGGTTCCAGGTCAGCGAGATCGACAGCCGGCGGAAGATCCAGTCGGCCAGCATTCAGGTGAAGCTGGCCAAGCCGGCGGCCCAGTGGAAGGACCAGAGCGTTGAGTTGCTCCTGGTTTCGGATCAGAACAACAGATGGGGCGCCGACAGCGCCACCTGGGAGAGCATGAACGATCCGAAGATCTATGACCTGCAGACCGGGGCGCCGATCCGCACGGGATGGGATGGCGGACCCGGACTGTCCAAGGGCGCGACGGTGATCTGCTCCGTCAAGCTCTCGGCGGCCAGTGCCGAGGGCGTGCTCACACTGCCCCTGCCCGATGTTTCGTACCTCACGAAGTGCGTGCAGGAACCGGGGCACAATGGTGGATTCGTGCTCCAGGCCCCGGGTTTGGAGACGGCCAATGGCGGCATCCAGTTCCACTCCTTCGACGCTGCCGCAATTGCCGATCGGCCCGTTCTGAACGTGACGCTCGAAGGCGCCGGCGCGCCGGTGGCGCGCATCGCCTATGAGTTGAAGACGGCGGGGCGCGTCTCGATCAACATTTACGACTCAGCCGGCCATGTGGTGCGCGAATTGATCGCCGGGGCCACACGCCTGGCCGGCAAACAGGAGGAACCCTGGGATGGCCGCGACAACGCGGACCAGCCCCTGCCCGCGGGCCGGTACACCTGGAAGCTGCTGCAAACACAAGGGCTTGCGGCCGAGTACTTGCTCACACTGGGCACGAATCCGGACGTGCCATGGGAACGGTGGCCCGGAAACCATAACCCCGTCACCAATGTGGCGATCGATCAATCCGGCATCTACTTCGCATCAGGCTCCGTCGAAGGGCCGCCCATGATGGTGAAGGAGACGGCCGATGGGAAACGGCTCTGGAAGATCGAAAACTATGGCGCGTTCAGTGGCTGCTATGCGCTGGCGCCCATGGGCGGAAAGCTGTTCGCGGTGGAAAACAGCGGAAAGATCAACCGGCTGAACGCCACCACCGGCGCTCGCGAAGCGACGATCGTTGAGGACAAGACGAACGGACTGCTCTTCCGCGACCTGGCGGCTCGCGATGGCAGACTCCTGCTGTCGCTGACGGACAAGAACGTCGTGCGCTGGCTCGACCCGGAGGGCAAGACGGTCGCAGAAGTCCAGGTCGCGCAGCCCATGGGGGTGGCGATCGAGGCCGACGGCAGCGGGCTGGTCATCAGCGAAGGGCGGATCCTGAGGCTCCCGGCGCGCGGCGGCGAGGCGAAGGTGGTGGTGACCGCCGACAAGCTGGTGATGCCGTGGAGAATGGACATCGATCCGACCACCGGCGACATTCTCGTGACCGAGTCGCCGTCGATGGCCAACTCGGCGCACGAGAATTTGAAGCTGGAGAAACAGAAGGAGCCCGCTGGCAGCGGACGGCAAGTGAAGCGCTTCTCGGCGGCCGGTGTATTGAAGCGAGCCTATGGCGACGCGGGCGGCCGGCCAAAGTATGGCCGCTATCAGCCGGAGCGCGGCTTCCTCGATCTTATCGATATCTCGGCGGCTCCCGATGGCAGCTTCTACGTCACGGATCTCGGACACCCGCCGCGGACGGCACACCACGCCGCGGACGGCAAGCTGCTCCGTGAGTGGTTTGGCGGACATGGCTACTCGAGCTGGGCTGGAGCCGATCCTGCGGACCCCACCAGCGTGTGGATGATGCTGAATTATGGCGGGATCATGCGGATGAAGGTCGATTACGCCAAGAAGACCTGGCGACCGGTGGAGATCTATTCGACCTCCGATATCCCTGGTTTAGGGTTCGGCATTGCGGTCGGGTTGTACATCAGGCACAAGGACGGTCAGACGCTGCTCTGCTCCAACGCCTACCCCGGGATCGTGCGGGTGGACGAGGAGCACGGCAAGCTGGTGCCGATGTCGGCCATGAACTTCCCGGGCGGCGGCGGGGCGCCGGGAACGCCGGAGGTGATGGCCAAGCTGAAAGCCAACGGCATGTTAACCTATCAGTGGGCCGACAGCAACGGTAACGGCCAGATGGATCTCGACGAAGTCACCTTCCCGCCGGGCATCATGCACACCGGGGGCAATTCGTATGTGGATGACACGCTCACCTATTATATGGGGTGCTCCGACACGGCGTGGCAATATATTAAGCTCAACACCGGCCTGGCCTACTACCGCC
>DATLAN010000006.1:0-8715 GCA_035527455.1 Thermoguttaceae bacterium | reverse complement strand
GGCGGTGAGCAACCCCGCAATGGTAATTCCCAACGCGATCCCAAGTCCGCCGAAGACGAATTGTCCGCTGGGGTCGGTGAAGTTCGTCGGCGAATTGCCGCAGTAGCGGTAGAGGTTCGCGTCGCCGCTACGGAAGCCGATGGGGTCTTCGCTGAGGAAGCGGCGAATTTTCGGGTCATACCAGCGGGCGCGGTTGTAATAGAGGCCCGTGTCCAGGTCGTACTCCCGGCCGGCGCGGCCGATGTTGAGGTGGGGCGCGAAGAAATCGCCGTCGCCGTACGATGTGCCAAAGGCGGTGTAGTCCATGCAAGTCACGTCTATGTAACCGACGCTTCCTCTTGCCTGCGCCTGGAGCGTGCCTTGATGATCGGTGAGCGCCCGAACTCCGAACTCCCGAACTCTGTCCATTCAAGGTGGATTGTTGCGACGTCTACCTGAGAGTACTTCCTCCAATTGACTCAGCTTAACTTGATCCGCATCGGAACTCGCATACTGCGGAAGCCAGTACATTGCCTTTAGAACCCCATCCATTTCTGATTCCGACAGACGAAGTAGGTTGTCAGCAGTACGACGAAATCCCAGCCGTGGCACAACGGAGTCGAGCCAGTACCTAATTGATGATGCGTCGCAATTCGTCACCGCAAATTCAAGTAGCCCGACAAAGGAGGCCCTTGATTCGAGAGTCTTGTGTGCGAGTTGCAATGCGACAGTAACTTGATACTTCACTAGCTCCATCAAGAACGTGAACCGCGTTTCTTCGGTTTGCTTTCGAAGCCAGTTGAAAAGCTCACGCTCCCATTTTGGGTTACGTGCTTTTCCTTCGTAGTCAGTGGCCAAGGGCGTTTCAATCATCGTTATCTTCCTCTGAATAAATCGAGTGGTAAGAGGTCGGATATCGAGCTAGCGTCAGCCGCTCTTGGCCGATAATGCCCAGAAGAGTTGTCCCACCACTGAAGAGTGCCACGGTTGCCGCGCCCCGCGCCGAATCGGATTCTACCTGCGTAAGCCACGTCGGCACCTCTCGCAATGTCGATGTGCCCTGCAACACGTTGGCCCATCGCAGGTTGCGATGGAACTTTTGTTACATAGAATCTGTCGCCAACTACAACGTAGTTGTAGTTGCCCCGAGCGGTAAAGGCGTTGCCTCTCGCATCTACCGTCTTCCACCTTCCGTTTATCTGCTTCAATTCAAAGCGTTGAACAGCAGTCCATGGGTCATCCGGATAGAGATTCGGATGAGTCGCTCTCGTCGGTACACTCTCCATTCCTCTCATAGCGGTAGCTTCACCGGCAAAGAACGCTCCCGTGTTGTAGGCATACTTCAAGTTTGACCGGAGGATACCGCTACGCATTGTACCACGTCCGGCTGAGAGCAGCCAGTTGGCGCGGCTGCCGGAAAGAAGCCAGGCGGATGTGGCGCCGCGGCCGGCGCCGAAACCCGTGGCGCTGCCCACTCCGCCCGCCAGCAGCCCGGCTCCCAGAGAACCGAGCGCTTCGTAGCGCTGGACGCCGGACATCTGCCCCAGATTGCCGAACATGTCGTACGCGTCCATGCCGCCTGCGACCATAAACGGAGTCGAAAAACCCAGCCCGAACGCCGTGCCGGCGGCGCCGAAACTCGCCGCCACTCCCATGCCGAATCCGGCGGCCCAGCCAGCCGGCGCCGCCACTGCCGCGACGACTGCAATGTTGCCGGTGGCGCCGGCGTACTGGGCCGTTTCCACGTAGTCGTCGAATGCCTGCCAATCGCCTTGGGCGGCCGCGTCGCTGGCGGCATCGTAGTAGTGGGCCTCGACCCGATAAGCCACGTTGGCGGTGAGCAACCCCGCAATGGTAATTCCCAACGCGATCCCAAGTCCGCCGAAGATGATTTGTCCACTGGGGTCGGTGAAGTTCGTCGGGCTGTTGCCGCAGTAGCGGTAGAGGTTCGCGTCGCCGCCGGCGAAGCCGATGGGGTCTTCGCTGATGAAGCGGCCGGCGCCGGCGTCGTACCAGCGGGCACGGTTGTTGTACAGACCGGTGAAACGGTCCAAGTCGCGGCCGGCGTAGAAGGTGCGAACCGCGCCGGGCAAGCCGCCGGGGATGGCCGGGACACCGAAGGCCGTGTACTGGACGTGCTCCACACGGAACGTGCCGTCGACCCAATGGCCCGCCAGGTCGCACACCGTGCCCTGGTGATCGGTCAGCGTCCAGATGATTCCCAGCGACGGGGGCACCGGGTCGACTTCCTCGATGGCCAGCGGCATGTCCACGCCCGGACCGTAGAGCCGGAAGCGGGTGTAGCTGTTATGTAGAGAATCCTCGAACTCGACCACGCAGTGCCCGCGCTGGTTGAGGAAGTAGGTGCTCCGATCCCGCCTTGAAAAACGTGTGCTGCCGATGATTCCCGCGCTGGGCTATCTCATACGGCAGCCCAGAAACGCCACTCTCCCCAATCTCGCCATGCGGAGAATCTGCCGAACCTCGCCCAGCATGCCAATATCGGTTCATGTCCCCGGAATACCCGAATACCCGAATACCCCCCCGGAATACCCAGCGTCCACAGCACACTCAGCCACAAGATCGTTCTCTTCATGGCTCCCATTATACCAGAATCGACAGCAAGGTCGCCTATCGAATGTCTGGCTGCCACTCAAGGTAGAGCATTGCCTGCTCGACAATCCCTGCGCGTTGAAGTCGGGCGTTCGTGTCGTTAGCACGATTAGCCAGTTCATCGACAGAGACGCGTACCTGCCGGTCATTCTCAAGGCCGAAAATCCCCACCTTGTCACCAACGAACAACAAGCACTTCCTCCCTTTTTCGGCGAAGTTGCCCCAATAGGTCTTCAAGCCGTTTTGCCGCGCTTTGACGAGCAACGGATGTGACCGTTCCTCAAGCGAAGTAATGTCTTCATCGGCGATCTCAAAACGCACACCGTAAAACGCCACGGTAGATTCTGCGGACATGACTCTTTCCTCTCAATGCGTCGTGGGGCTGGCTCGATTGATGCCCACTTCAAACCCCAGCTTTTGGACGACGAAAAAGGGACATCACTGATTATCCGTTATCGCGTTCGCGAAAATCAGTGATGTCCCCCTTTCTTCTCTTCGGGGCCACCCGGCCCGATTAGTTCGCCCATTGCATCGGAAGTTGTTGGGCTTGTTTACCAGGCGTTCTCCTTCAATTCTCGTACTAGCTTGATGTAACGACTTCGTGGTTCTGGATTCCGGATAGTCAAGTCGCGCAGGTTCTTCTCCGATCCCCATGCGATCGAAAACAACACGCCGTCTCTGATGCTTCCAGAGTGATTCCTCAATGCAGGCTGATCCAATCGCTTCACTATAGAAAGCAATTCGTCGAATCGTTTCTTGGTATCTTCCACGAGTGCATCGGAAACTGCTTCCCCTGCAAGCGAAGGTGCGTGCGCCTTAAAGAAGAAAGCGACTCGATCGGTCTTCCACCATCTATATGTAGTCACAGTACCATTCGGTAGCCCGATCTCTTCAAGAACAATCCCACTTTTTGCCTCAGGAACACTGTCGAATAACTCCAAGAGCAAACGTTTGGGACGCGAACAGAAGTACTTCCGGTAGATTCTTGTGAGGAAGCTCATCATTCGTTTCCTCCGAGAATCCAATCCCTGAATTCGTAGGCCCCATACCCAAATGCACCAAGTCCGGTTGCTCCTACTCCCAGTTCAAAACCAAAGTTCAATGGTGTTACGACGGTTCCTCCGCGAACCGTGTATGCCCCATTGAAAGCGTGACGAATTCCCTGTCGAAGACTCCCCGATGCGATACTTTCAGCAAAAATTTCCTCAGTGGCGTTGAAGAATGCACTGTTATTGTAGGCTCCAATTCCGACGCGTTGGCGAAGTCCGGCGAGTGGCGCATCATCGGCAACTGAAAGAAATGAGTGGACGCCTTCATGGCGGAGTGTCGCGGCTTGCTGCGCTCGAGATAGCCCTGGCTGCAGGAAGATATCGCCGTTCACTGTAGTATAGCCGCGGGTATTCGTACCGGTCAGAGAAGCATCAGTCTTTGGCAGTCGAAGTTCTCTTGTCGCACCGCTTGGGGCACGAAACTTACGATACAGCCCTGTACCGCCGCGGGCAAGGGCTTTGGCGGCGTTGGGGGCCATCTGGCCCCAGTTGGCATACATCAGCGAAGTCTGGAAGTCGCCGCCGGTGCTCAACATGCCGTAGCCGAAGCCGATCGCCGCGCCGGTCCCCTCGACGCCGAAGGTCTTCGCGCCGGCAGAGAAGCCCGCGCGGGCGGCTGCCCAGCCGGCCACCTTGCCGCCGGCCTTGGCGAACGCCGCCTTGCCCGCCGCGTACCCGCCGCCGACCAGACCGCCGATCAGCCCGCCCGCCTGAAAGCCTTCGCCGAAGAAGTTCCCGCCGCCCATCACGTCGATCGTGCCGCCGATGATGGCTCCACCGGCGCTGATGAACTCGCCCACCGGGTTGACCGCGCCGGAGAGGGCGCCCAGTCCGGCGCCGATCGCATATTTCCACCAGGCCGCGTCCGGATTGGGCGCGTCCCCGTTTCCCCGCCCGCAGAGAGGGTTCCGACTCCGATTATCAGAGACTCTGCGAGCTGTCTAGTTGCTTCCCCTGTAGATACCGCCAGTCCGCTGCATCCTCAATGGTGACTTCACCAGAAGCTCGATTGACAGAAGCTCGAAACAAGTAGAAAGGCTCGGTTTCGCCCTCGATCGAGAAAGTGACATGAATGGTCGTTGCCAGCTTGCCGGGCGTTGCTCCTAGCACCCCTGCTTCTTCAAGAGCCAGAGGGAGAGTTCCTTCGGGGTACAACTCCCGATACTTTCGCACGCCCACGGTGATTGCTTCATCATTGGTCAGCATGATTATCTCCTCTACCCAAATAGCCCCATGCGAAAGTTGATTTCGTCTCCCATCTGGCCAAAGAACTGACCCGGTTCCGAGCCCCATTCTGCTCCCCACACAGCACTTCGCCGCTGTCCGAAAGCTCGCAGTACGGCCTTGTCTCCCGCGGATCCAACCGCTTGGAAACCCGGAGTATGAGTGTGACCAGAAAACCGCCAGCCTTGCGCAGAGAGTTCTGTCGCACGATCAACATTGAGCGTGGGAATAGACCCTCCATCTCCTCTGATGATAAACCGTTTACCCCGCCGTGTTAGCATTGGGTGGGAACGGGGTCAGGCTTTCACTTTACACTTTGAGTGGTTGCCGCCTCTGCATCCCGGTAGTCTAGCGAATCCTCTCGCCGCAGTAAAGTGTAAAGTGAAAGCCTGACCCCGTTACCAGGTGCTGAATTCCACCACGCAATGCCGAGTTGGGGTCAGTGCCGAGTTGGGGTCAGGTCGTGAACAATCAATAGCACCGACCACGCGTGACGCCACGAGCCGTCTCTATTCATTGTTCACGGCCTGACCCCGGTTCCATGGAGCGGCCTGACCTTGTTCGCTTCGCGATTTCTGTCAGGCACAGTCTGCCCCGTCCCGTTCAGCTATCGGTTTGACCGACGGTTCTCCAAGAACCAATCAAGGTCTTCTCGCTCTTCGTCAGGCCATGCATCAATAAGAGCCTTCGCCGCAGATATCGCCTTCGGATTCCCAGATTCAAGTAGACAGCCAATCGCGTCCTGGGAGGGCGAGATTGTGCCCATCAAAGAACGGTGGTTTTCTTCCTTCTTGACAAATGCTTCTACGAACGGAATCACGCGGGCATCACCCGTATGCCGTGCGACCATAACTTCAATCGCATTCGCCCTGATATAGGCGGAACCGTGCTCCGCCAGCTCAAGAAGCTCCTCAAGAGAAGCACGACCGCTCGTAATGCGATCAATCTCCTCCTGAACACGGATTTCCGTATTCTTGTCGCGCATCGTCTTTATCTCCTTTTTCCGAATATTCCGAAATACTCCTCTTTGGCGTCCTGAATCAGTTTCCGAGCAATGTCTTGCCTTCCGATTTCTCTCGCGAGGCTGATCTCCCCGAGATAGCTTCGAAGTTCGGATTTCCACTTCAAAGATGGGTTTCGTCGATAGAAGGTATAGCCAGGATACCCCTGGACTGCGTCATCCAGCAAGTGACCAAACTCATGGCGAACTGCTCCGATCGATGAATCGGGGTCGAGAATGACTCGCCCTGCTCGTCCTGCGCTCGCTGAATACCCGTATTGACCGGTGCGGAACGATACATCACCCCCTAAATCATCGATGTGCTGCAATGTCGCCTGATACTCTTCTGGATGCGAAAGACGTGCCGGTCCGAGGGCCTCCGCGAGATGATCCGCCTTAGCGTTGAACCTGCTCTTTGAGCCGCCAAACTTACGATACAGCCCCGCCCCGCCGCGGGCAAGGGCTTTGGCGGCGTTGGGGGCCATCTGGCCCCAGTTGGCATACATGAGTGAAGTCTGGAAGTCGCCGCCGGTGCTGTACATGCCGTAGCCGAAGCCGATCGCCGCACCGGTTCCCTCGATGCCGAAAGTCTTCGCGCCGGCAGAGAAGCCCGCGCGGGCGGCTGCCCAGCCGGCCGCCTTGCCGCCGACCTTGGCGAACGCCGCCTTGCCGGCCGCGTAGCCGCCGCCGGCCAGACCGCCGATCAACCCGCCCGCCTGAAAGCCCTCGCCGAAGAAGCTCCCGCCAGTGGACGCGTCGATTATGCCGCCGAGGATGGCTCCACCGGCGCTGATGAATTCGCCCATCGGGTTGACCGCGCCGGAGAGGGCGCCCAGTCCGGCACCGGTCAGATACTCCCAAAAGCTCGCATCCGGGTTGGCCGCGTACACGTCCAATGCGCCGTGAATCGCGCCGACCACCGCGCCCACCACCCTGTCAATCCACTCCCCCGTCGGATCGGTCGCGTTGGTCGGGCTGTTGCCGCAATAGCGATAGAGGTTCGCGTCGCCGGCGGCGAAGCCGATGGGGTCTTCGCTGAGGAAACGGCCGCTGGCCGGGTCGTACCAGCGGGCGCGGTTGTTGTAGAGGCCCGTGAAACGGTCCAAGTCGCGGCCGGCGTAGAAGGTGCGGACGGCGCCGGGCAACCCGCCGGGGATGGCCGGGACACCGAAGGCCGTGTACTGGACGTGCTCCACCCGGAACGTCTCATCGACCCAATGGCCCGCCACGTCGCGCACCGTGCCCTGGTGATCGGTCAGCGTCCAGATGATTCCCAGCGACGGGGGCACCGGGTCGACTTCCTCGATGGCCAGCGGCATGTCCACGCCCGGGCCGTAGAGCCGGAAGCGGGTGTAACTGTTATGTAGAGAATCGTCGAACTCGACCTGTCGCACCAAGACCAGTTTTGTTCTCGCACCAAAAAGGGTTAACGGCGTTGAGTGGCACCCGTGCGCGAACTATGTCAACTGCACCACTCGAGGACCTTCTCACACGACCAATTGGCTTCTTCTTGCTCGCACAAGACTAGCATACCAGATGCCACTTTGGGCCGACCCACAAATGCAACCATGACAAGAGCAAACCGCTCGTCCCCGCTGAATCCAATACGAGAGAATTGCCACCCGGCACTCCCTTCCGAAGACGGGACAATTGTGTATTCTACCGCGGCCGAAAATCGGTCTTCAATTCCGACCACCTCACTGTTCCTCGCTCGGAAGTCAGACGCCAACTCCGGGTTCTTGCGCAGGACATAGCGTATCCGAGGGTCGCCGAATTCCGGCCCTAATTCCTCCCACCTCCAAGCATACCCGGTACGATCCAGAATAGACATCGGAGGGTGATTATCGAAAAAGGTACTTAACACCGAAGAATAGACTTCGTACTCTTTGTCAGCGAGTGTTCTCATTTCTTTCTCCCTCAGCATTATCTGCCTAGCGGCAAGTGTGAGTAATTCGCGCGCACCCATCCCCACAGGTCTGCCCGCGCGAGTCTGTCGGGTCTCCGCCCGTGCAAGAACAGGAACTCGCTCGCCGCAGCCCGATACTCCGCGAGTTGCGTTCCCAGTTGTCTCCCTTTGTAGAAATCTCCCATGTGGCGAGCTTCGTGTACGAACGTCCCTGCTGCGCCGCGAACCGACTTGGCATTTCGCATGAACACGTCAATTGTGGACGGTGCTCCACGGCTCATTCCGGTAAACAGTCCCAGCTCCGTGATTCCCTCGGTGCAATTGAATCGCAGGTTTGATGAGGTGTTGACCACGTCCTTGAAGTATCTGCTGCCGACGGAACTGTTGGCAATCTCGCCTGCCACCGCTCTGGCTGTCAGCACATCGACAGGATCGGTGGCGTTTACCAACGAGGCACGTGCAGCAGCGCTCCGACCCATACCGCTTGGGGAGCCACCAAACTTACGATACAACCCTGCACCGCCGCGGGCAAGGGCTTTGGCGGCGTTGGGGGCCATCTGGCCCCAGTTGGCATACATGAGCGAAGTTTGGAAGTCGCCGCCGGTGCTTAACATGCCGTAGCCGAACCCGATCGCCGCGCCGGTTGCCTCGACGCCGAAGGTCTTCGCACCGGCAGAGAAGCCCGCGCGGGCGGCTGCCCAGCCGGCCGCCTTGCCCGCCGCGTAGCCGCCGCCGACCAGTCCGCCGATCAACCCGCCCGCCTGAAAGCCTTCGCCGAAGAAGCTCCCGCCATTGTGCACGTTGATTATGCCGCCGAGGATGGCTCCACCGGCGCTGATGAATTCGCCCATCGGGTTGACCGCGCCGGAGAGGGCGCCCAGTCCGGCACCGGTCAGATACTCCCAAAAACTCGCATCCGGGTTGGCCGCGTAAACGTCCAACGC
>DATLAN010000005.1:0-10523 GCA_035527455.1 Thermoguttaceae bacterium | reverse complement strand
CAGATCGATCGCGACGATGTTTCCCGCCGAATCGTACTCGACCTTGCCGCCGAGTTCGGCGACCCGCTCGGCGGCGGCCGCAACGGTTTGGGCATCCGGCTCGGGGATGGCAACCGACGGCGGCTGTGGATCGGGTTGTGGATCGGGCTGCTTCGATTTCTCCTCCGGGACGGCCGCCGGCGATTGGACGGGGACCGTCTTGGCTTCTGTCTTGACCTCCGAAGACGGCCCGGTTTTCGACGGCTGGCAACCGGTGGCACAGATCGCGCCGCACAACACCCACGTGATGGCCTGTAGTCTCATCTTCACGGATCTCCCCCAAAGAAAGCGGTGGTTCGTTGCGTCCGGGAAAAACGCGGCTCTTCACTGTATCCGTGGCTCACTTCTCGGTCCTTCGAAGCCGACCGCACGGACGAGTACGGGTTCCTCTTCTCTGATTCCACGTCTTCAAGCGTTGTGAACAGAGAAGAGGAACCCGTACTCTTCCGACAATTGAATCCACTGTTTCACGCGACAGCCAGCAAATTGCGCAAAATAGCCGAAAAACCGTACGCTACCCTACGGCCGGGAATCCGTCAAGGACCGTATCTGCGAGGCAGCCACTGCTTTGCACGGGCCCCAAATCCAAGTACGGGTCCCTCTTCTCTATTCGACGTCTGATTGTCCGGCCAAACAAGAGGAGTCCTCACCATTTGCGGATCCAGGGGATGTCAACCTGAGCTTTCTCACACAGGTCGATGGCCGCAGAGTCCATATCCATTTTGGTCACGGCCGCCCAAAGGTCCAGTTGGTTGCCCGAGGAGTTGCACTTGAAGCACCGATACGCATTTCGCCCGACACTCACCGAGAATGAGCGGCTTCTCGGGGAACTTGAACCATGGATGGGGCAGGCCCCACGGAGTTGATCACCGGACGATTCATGGGGCACGAACCCGAGAAGTTCCAAAACCCGAGCCATCGGGACCGTGAAACGAACGGCTTGGAAGTCAATGCCGGGCAATGGTCGCCTCCCCTGGAACCTCCCGCGGAATTCCTTCCAACATCGTTCCAGAGTATCCAAAACGACTGCTTCGGGCAAACCGGTGTTTGGGCGGGGGGGGCTTCTTGAAACTCCCCCTGCATGAAGTACAATACGGAAGTCCAAAGTCCAAGCACCTCGGCGAGATGAAGGTTTAATGCGTCCACCTCGCCGGTGCCAGATGTGCCCTGACTTCGCCCCAGCCGAATGGCTGAGAGGCATCCAACTTCAACCATGCAGAATGAGGAAAAGACATGAACCGACACAAGTGGCTGACAACTGCGCTGGTATTGGCCTTCTCGCTGGCTCTCGCCGATCGCGCCTCGGCGAAAGCCCCCCAGAATCGGCCGAACATCCTGTTCGTCTTCGCCGACGACCAGTGCTTCGAGACCCTCCACGCCCTGGGCCACCCGTTGATCGAAACGCCCAACCTGGACCGGCTCGTCCAGCGGGGAATCACCTTCACCGAGGCCTACAACCAGGGCTCCTGGAGCGGGGCCGTCTGCGTGGCCAGCCGCACGATGCTCAACACGGGCCGCTTCCTCTGGCGGGCAGACCGCGTCTACAACACGGCGGAACAGGAACGCCAGGCCGGCCGCTTCTGGTCCGAGTACATGAAGGCGGCCGGCTACGACACCTACATGACCGGCAAATGGCACGTCAAGGCCGACGCCGAGAAGGCGTTCGACTACGTGACCAACGTCCGCGGCGGCATGCCGAACCAGACGCCCGAAGGCTACGACCGGCCGATCGAAGGCCAGCCGGACCCCTGGAGCCCGTGGGATACGAAGTTCGGCGGCTATTGGGCCGGCGGCAAACACTGGAGCGAAGTGCTCGGCGACGACGCGATCAGCTTCCTCGGCCAGGCGGCCCGGCGCGATAAACCGTTCTTCATGTACCTGGCCTTCAACGCCCCGCACGATCCGCGGCAGTCGCCCAAAGAATACGTCGACAAGTATCCGCTGGAGAAGGTCGACGTCCCGGTCAACTTCCTGCCGGAATACCCGTTCAAAGACGCGATCGGCTGCGGCAAGGGCCTGCGGGACGAAAGGCTGGCGCCGTTCCCCCGGACCGAATACGCCGTGAAGGTCAACCGGCAGGAATACTACGCGATCATCACGCACATGGACGCCCAGGTCGGCCGCATCCTCGACGCGCTGGAGAAATCGGGCAAGGCGGAAAACACCTACATCTTCTTCTCCGCCGACCACGGCCTGGCGATCGGGCACCACGGCCTGATGGGCAAGCAGAACCTCTACGACCACAGCGTGCGGGTGCCGCTGATCGTCTGCGGTCCCGACGTGGCCCAGGGCAAGAAGCTCGACGCGCCCGTCTATCTCCAGGACATCATGCCCTCGACGCTCGAACTGGCCGGTGTCGAGAAGCCCGATCACGTGCAGTTCAAGAGCCTGATGCCGCTGGTCCGCGGCGAGGCCGAGAAGTCGTACGACGCGATCTACGGGGCCTACCTCGCCGTGCAGCGGTCGGTGAAGCAGGACGGCTACAAGCTGCTGCTGTATCCGAAGATTGCCAAGGCGCGGCTGTTCCACGTCCAGGAAGACCCGTACGAAATGAAGGACCTGGCCGACGATCCGCAGTACAAGCCGCTGATGAAGAAGCTGTTCGCCAGGTTGCTCGAACTCCAGGAGGAGACGGGCGACGAACTGGACTTGAAGGGCGTTTTTCCGGAGTTATAATGCATGGACGACCAATCGAAACTGATCGAAACGCTGCAACGCATCGAAGCGCTGTACGCCGGTGCCACGACCAGGGGCGAGCGCGAAGCCGCGGCAAACGCCCGGGAAAGGATTCGCGCCCGGCTGGAAAAACTGCAAGAGTCCGATCCGCCCGTCGAATTCAGGTTTACCTTGAACGACTTGTGGTCGAGGAAGCTCTTCGTGGCTTTGCTGCGTCGCTACGGGATCAAGCCCTATCGGTATGCCAGGCAGCGATATACGACCGTCATGGCCGTCGTTTCGACGACTTTCGTGGATGAAACCCTGTGGCCGGAGTACCAGAAACTCAACCAAACGCTCCAGTCGTATCTCGCCGACGTGACCGACCGGATCATCAGCGAAGGCATCTTCGCCGACAACTCCGAGCCCGAGATCAGGCAGAAGCTCCTTGCTTCTGCCTGAGCCGGCCGACAATTCGCCCTTGGAAGGACGATCGTCGCCGAGGGTTTGTTGCACCTTCCGCTCCCGGTGACTTCGTCGAAGTCCGCGACGGCCCGCTTCCTCTTGCGACGTACTTGACGTGCGTTGATCCAAAGAATATGTCACTTCTACGTTCATTCGACTCCGCGCGTTCCGGAGACACATGCTAGACGAATCCGTAGAGCAGTGGACCATTGCGAACATGCCCAGCAAGCACAATAGAAGGACACGTCAACATGAAGATCTACGAATTCACCTTGATCATTCCTGACGTGGACGACGAAACGGCCGACGCGATCTACGAGAAGTGCAAAGACTCCAGCTTGGGCAAATGCGGCGGAGAGACCTACGTAGCCTATGACCGCGAAGCCGAGTCTTTGGAGTCCGCGATCGACTCGGCCGTTGCCGATCTGAGAAGTCTCGGGATCCAGCCGTTGCGAATCCAGATGGAAGTGTCCGCCGCGTCATCCTGAGTAACACTCTCGGAAAAGCTTCCCTTACTTTTTCCTCCAAACGACCTGTTGACTGCTTCACAACTCCCCCGTCGCCAGCCGCAAGGCGACCCGGCAGGCGCGGCGGAACTCGGCCAGATCGAGCCGCTCGGAAACCGTGTGGCCGTTCTCTTGGCCGCAGCCGAGCGTGACGGTGGGAATGCCGCGGGCGGTCATCCAGTTGGCGTCGACGCCGCCGTTGCTGATCGCACGCTCGGGCTCGCCGCCGAGGTCCGCAACGGCCCTTTCGGCGGCCAGGATGCTCGGGTCGTCGTCGGGCAGCTTGAACGATTCGTAATCCAGCCGGCCGTCGATCTGCACCTCGCCGCACGCGCCGGAGCGGTTGCGGACCTTGCGGGCGGCCGCTTGAAACGCCCGCTCGATCGTCTGCACGATCCGCCGGCGGAAGGCCGGGTCGTGGCTGCGGGCTTCGGCGCGGATGGCGACCTCGGAAGTGACGACGTTGGTCGCGTCGCCGCCGCGGATCACGCCCACGTTGCTCGTGCCAAAACGCCCGGCCTTCTCGATCCGGCCGTGCCAGCCCTCCTCGTGAAGCTGGGCAATCGCCAGCGAGGCGATCGCGATCGCACTGACCCCATCCTCGGGCGCACTGCCGGCGTGGCTGGCGATCCCGCGAACCTGAATTTCCATGCGATAGCCGCCGGTGGCGCCGATGGTCAGCCTCCCGGACGGTCCCCCGTCGAAATTGAACGCCAGCCGCGGCTTTCCGAGCATCTCCAGCCGGGCGAATCGGGCGCCGTGCAGCCCGACCTCTTCCTGGACCGTCCACAAGAACGTCAGCGGCGGATGGGGCAAGCCGCGGCGGAGGACTTCCATGGCGGCGGCCAGCACCACGGCGCAGCCGGCCCGGTCGTCGGCCCCCAGGGCCGTGTGCTTGTCGGCCGGCACGAGGAAGTTCCCGCGGCGCACGGGCCGGGCACCACGGCAGAGCGGCACCGTATCGGCGTGGGCCATCAGCATCCGCCGCCCGGCCCGCTGCGTGCCCGGCAGCTTGCACACGAGGTTGCCCACCTCGCCGCCGAGCGGGCTGCGACGGTGTGCCCGATCGAACCGCAGCCACGCTTCCGGCGCCCCGGCCTGGCGGAGTTTCCCGGCAATGAACTTCATCACCCGGCCTTCCTCCCCGCTGGCGCCGGGGATGGACATCAGTTTCAGGACCAGATGTTCGGCGTTCTTCTCGAAAGTAGTCGGCATGATCGACCTTGCGGGTTTTTGGGAAGGGTTTATCCTAACGTAATGGTGGTTCGATGCAAGTACGGCAACGCTCAGCGGTGGGCAAGCCCACCCGCCGCCGCAAGTACGCGAAGACCGAACGGTGGGCAAGCCCACCCGCTAAACAACACGATTCCCTTAGATCAACTCCAGTCCCCCCCAATCCCCAGCCCCCAATCCCCAGCCCCTAACCCCTAACCCCTCGCCCATGCGTTTCTTCCTCGCCGGCATCATGCAGGGTTCGCACACCGGGCCGCTGGTTCACGACCAGGACTATCGCGAGCATATCAAGCGGCTGCTGGCGGAGCATTTCCCCGAGGCCGAGGTGTACGACCCCCGGGGCGAACACGCCGACTCGATCAACTACGACGAGGCGACCGGCCGCCGGGTGTTCTTCCACCACAACGCGATGTGCCGCGAGGTGGACGTGCTGTTGGCCTTCGTGCCCGAGGCGTCGATGGGCACGGCCATCGAGATGTGGGAGGCCTACCAGCACGGCGCGGCGGTGATCGCCATCAGCCCGCTGGAGCACAATTGGGCCGTGAAGTTCTTAAGCCACGCCCTTTACGCTGATGTGGAGGAGTTCGAGGCGGCGCTTGAAGACGGACGGATATCGCGCCGGATCGAGGAGGTACAACAAACGCCGTGATGTTGGCCCCAAATACGCAAGAGCCCGAGTCCTTTGTTGACGGCCCGATCGACGGGGTCGTGGTGCGGCCATTGGGCGTTCATACGGATCCGCGCGGGTGGCTGGTGGAACTGTTTCGGCACGACGAGTTGCCCGTGGAAAATCATCCCTTGATGGCGTATGTGAGCGAGACGCTGCCCGGCGTGGTCCGCGGGCCGCACCATCACTTCGAGCAGTCCGACTACTTCGCGTTCGTCGGGCCGGGGGAGTTTGCGGTCTATCTGTGGGACATCCGCGTCGGCTCGCCGAGCTGGGGCCGGCGGATGAGGCTCGTCGCGGGCGAGTCGAACAAGCAGGGCGTGATCATTCCGGCCGGCGTGGTGCATGCTTACGTGAACATCGGCGACGTGCCCGGCTGGACTTTCAACGCGGCCAACCGTCTATACGCGGGCGAAGGGAAACACGGGCCGGTCGACGAGGTTCGGCATGAGGATCGTGCGGACAGCCCGTATCGGATGGATTAGCGGCTTGCCGCTTCGCAGAGAAAGAGCGAAAAACCGAAGAGGGGGAGAAGTGCGAAACCGCAAGCGGCTTCACGACCAGAGGCGTTTGGTCCGTCGGCGTACGGCCCTGCTGGTCACGTCCGCGGTCAGGTCCTCGGCTTCTTCATCCGCCTCGCCGAAGCCGCCGGTGACGGTTTGCTGAAAATGCTCCAGGACCGGCTCGGGAAGGAACCGCGTCCGCTGGGCGTAGCCGTGATGGTCGCTGAATCGGCCGCGGGGATAATAGTATCGCAGCGGACAGCAGACATAGAGCCAGCTTTTCGCCCGGGTCAACGCCACGTAGAACAGCCGGCGTTCTTCCTCGATCTCTTCGGGGTTTTTCGTGGCCATGTCGGAAGGGATATTGCCGTCGGCGGCGTGGATCACGTAGACGGCGTCCCATTCGAGCCCCTTGGCCGAGTGGATCGTGCTTAGGACCAGGTAGTCGTCGTCCAGCAGCGGCGCCCCGGCCAGGTCCTGAGTCGACGAGGGCGGGTCGAGGGTGATCTCTGAGAGCATCGTCCGGCGGCTGCGGTAACGCGAGGCGATCAGCTCCAATTGCTCCAGGTCGCGCAAACGCGGCTGTGCGTGATCGTACTTCGTTTCCAACAGCGGCGCGTAGAACGTGCGGACCCGATGGACCTGCTCGGGCAAACCCTCGGTCGGCCGGGCCAGCCCTTCGAGCAGATCGACGAGCTTCGGCCACAGCTTCTCGGCCGATGGCGGGGCCTTCCACGGCCGCCAGACCGAGAAGTCTCCGCCCGCCTCCACCAGCGACGCCATCAACTGCCGGGCCTTGCCGGGTCCGACGCCGGGCAGCAGCGGGAGCACTCGCGTGCCGGCCACCACGTCGCGCGGGTTCTCCGCCAGCCGCAAGAAGGCCATCAGGTCCTTCACGTGGGCCGTCTCGATGAACTTCAGCCCCCCGTACTTGTGAAACGGGACGTTCCGCCGCGACAGCTCCGCTTCGAGCAGCATGCTGTGGTGCGACGCCCGAAACAGCACCGCCTGGCGCCGCAGGTCGATGCCCGACTCGCGGTGCGTGAGGATCTGCCGGATCACGAACTCGGCCTGATCGTCTTCGTCTTCGCACGTGACCAGCCAGGGCCGCTCGCCTTCGCCGCGCTGCGACCAGAGGTTCTTGGTGTATCGCTCCGAGGCCAGGCCGATCACCCGGTTGGTCGCCGCCAGGATCGGCTCGGTGCTGCGGTAGTTCTGCTCCAGGGTCACGATCTTGGTGTCGGGGTACTGTTTGGGAAAGTCGAGGATGTTCCGCACGGTGGCCGCCCGGAACGAATAGATCGACTGGGCGTCGTCGCCGACCACCGTGACGCCCTGGCCGTCGGGCGAAAGCAATTGCAGGATCTCGGATTGCAGCAGGTTGGTGTCCTGGTATTCGTCGACCAGCACGCAATCGAACTGCTTGCGGACCGTTTCGCCGGCCCGGGCATCGGAGAGCACGGCGTGCCAATAAAGCAGCAGGTCGTCGTAGTCCAAGATGGCGGCCGATTCCTTGCGATCGACGTAGGCGTCGAAGAGCCGCTTCAACTCGTCGGCCCAGTCCTTGCACCAGGGGTAATGGTCCTTCAAGACGCGGTCGAGCTTCTGCCGGGCGTTCACGCAGCGGCTGTAGATGGCCATGCAGGTCCCCTTCTTGGGAAACCGCTTGTCGGTCTTGACCAGCTTCAACTCCGTGCGGACGACGTTCAGCAGGTCCTCCGAATCGGTCCGGTCGTGGATGGTAAAGCCCGGCGACAGGCCGATCGATTTCCCGTACCGGCGAAGCAGCCGCGTGGCGATGGCGTGGAACGTCCCTCCCCACACGCGGGCACTGCCGGCTCGCTTCAGACCTGTGGGAGGCGTCTCCATCGGTGACGTGGGAAGTGTCTCCGGCGGCGACTCTGTTGCAGCCGCTTCCGCCCGAGCGAGTTCCCGCAGGATGCCGTCCACGCGGCGGAGCATTTCGGCGGCGGCACGGCGGGTGAACGTCAGCAGGAGGATCCGACCCGGCTCGACACCTTGGGCGATCAGCCAGGCGACGCGATGGACCAGGGTGGCCGTTTTGCCGGTGCCCGCCCCGGCAACGATCAGCAACGGCTGCCGACCGTGCGTGGCGGCGGCGCGTTGTTGGGGGTTCAAATGAGAGAGGACTTGGTCGATGGCCGAATTGCCCATAGGTTCGCCGTCCGTTGCGATCTTGCCCGGCCCGAAAAGCCGACCGGCTTTCGCTCTTCTGACATGATAGGGGATCGCGACGGGGGTGCAAGTTGGAGCGGGAGGTTTCGGCGGAACGGCGGGAGAGCGGCGGAGGAACGCCGGGCGAGCCCGGCCGCTAAACGGGGTGTGGGTTGCAAGTCGTTTATCGGAAACAACTTACGTCACTTGTCGCGATTTGGAACCCGGCTTGATCTACGCGACGGTCCTCCGTATAATCTGCCCCGCCCCGTTCGGGAGCTTTTCGCGTAACGACTTTTGCCCCTTCGGTTTACAGCTTGGGTCGACGTCGCGGTGGCCTTCGACGACCCGCCTTTGCAAGGACCGCAGTCCCCTGAAACGCCGCCTGCCGAATAGACCGGCCTGGTTGCGGTGCGCCGTATGGGCGGTGCGCGCCGGCGCTAGGGCCGCGCGTCGAGCGTGGGGATTGGTCCTCTGCCTGATCCCCCTGCTGACCGCAGCACCCGCTTCGGCCCAGCTCGATTTGCCCGAACCGTCGCCGCTGGATTCGATCGCCGTGACGGCCGAGGCGGCCAATCGCTGGTCGGAGGGGGCCTATGAAGTCTGGGCCCTGCGAGGCCACTGCCGGATCGCCCAGGGAGCCAGTTTCGCCCACAGCGACGAAGCGGTCCTCTGGATCGATCGGGCCGATCCCGCGTCGCAGGGGCAGAGCAAGATCATCGCCTACCTCGAGGGCGGCGTGGAGGTCGAGTTCCATCGCGGACAGGAAAAGGCCTCGATGACCGACCGGGCCTGGCTGGGCCGCTTCTACACCGTCGGGGAGATTCGACTTCAGGTCCCTTACGTCGCCGGCGAGCCCGACGTGAAACCGGCCGTCTACCATCGCGGCATGCAACACCGCTATCCCCCCTCGGCCGATACGATCCGGCGGACGCAGTTCGCGCAACTCGCTCAGCCGGCGGGCGAACCGATGGCCGGCGGACCGATCGTCGCTCTAGCGGCACCCGGCGAGGCGACGCCCCCCAATACACGACGAATTTGGGCTGGACCTCGCAGCGACGCGGCCCGAGCCCAGGCCGTCTGGGAACACGATCCGGCGACCGACCTGTGGGTGGGCGTGATCGACGGCGGCGTGATGATGAACATCTACGGGTCGGCCCAGTACGGCGTGATCGACGTTTCGGCCGATCGCGTGGTGATCTGGACGGTCGGCCCGGAGGAACTCGACCTCGGCGGTGAGGCCTTCCAGGACGAGAACATTCCGCTGGAGATCTACCTGGAAGGCAACATCGTCTTCCGCCAAGGCGAGCGCGTGATCTACGCCCGGCGGATGTATTACGACGTGACGAACAAGCTGGGCACCGTGCTGGACGCCGAGTTGCTCACGCCGGTGCCGAAGTACGAGGGGCTCCTGCGGCTGAAGGCCGACGTGCTGCGGCAGGCCGGCGAGGGACGCTACTTCGCCGAAAACACCTTCCTCACCTCCAGCCGCATGGGCGAGCCGGGATATCGCCTCCAGTCGGGCAACATCTATTTCGAAGATCACGAGTCTCCGCTGCTCGATCCGCTGACCGGCCGGCCGCTGTTCGACCCGGAGACGGGCGAGCCGCTGGTCGACCACCGGCGGCTGGCCACCTCGCAGAACAACGTCCTGTTTCTCGATTCCGTGCCCATCTTCTATTGGCCCACGATGGCCACCAACCTGGAAGACCCGTCGTTCTACCTCCGCCGGGCGAGGATCAAGAATGACAAGATTTACGGCACGCAGATTCTCACCAACTGGGACGGCTTCCAAATGCTGGGCATCCGCAACCAGCCGGTAGGCACCGATTGGGACCTAAGTCTCGACTACCTGGGCGACCGCGGGCTGGGACACGGCTCGACGCTGATCTACAATCGCGACGGCTTCCTGACCCTTCCCGGCCGCACGTCGGGTTTGCTCGATTATTGGGGAATCGAGGACGACGGGCTGGACAACCTCGGCCGCGGACGCCGCCGTCTGCAACCCGAGAAAGACTACCGCCACCGGCTCTTCTGGCAGCACCGCCAGCAATTGCCCGGCGACTTCCAGCTCACCGGCGAGGTCGGCTGGATCGGCGACCGGAATTTCCTCGAGGAGTACTACGAGCGCGAATGGGACGAGTTGAAGGACGAATCGACCGGCATCGAGTTGAAGCGCACCCGCGACAACATCTCCTGGAGCGTTTCGGCCGACGTGCGGCTGAACGACTTCTTCACCCAGACCGAGTGGCTGCCGCGCGCCGATCACTTCTGGCTGGG
>DATLAN010000004.1:0-13828 GCA_035527455.1 Thermoguttaceae bacterium | reverse complement strand
AAGCTCAGCGTGCTGGCCACCCTGCCGCGGTTCCGCGAAATGGAAACCAACCACGGCAGCCTGGTCCGGGCGATGCGGCGGCAGATGAAAGAGATGCGCACCCAGCGCCAAGGCCCGGCCGAGAGCGGCGCCCGATTCAGCATGTTCGTCACGCTCCGCGAGGGTCTTTCGAGCCTCGTGCGGGCGCTGACCGATCGGCTGCCCGAGGGCTCGGTCTGGCTGGACACGAGCGTGGAGCGGATCGAGCGGGCCGACGACGGATGGAAGCTGTGGACCAGGCCCACGGTGGAAGAAGGTACCCGAGCGGCGAAACCGGCCAACATCTGGGACACGATCCCCAAGGCGATCCAGCCTCGCCCGGAACGCTTCCCTTCGGGCGGGAAGTTCGACGCGGTGATCTTCGCCGCGCCGTCGCACGTGGGGGCCCGATTGCTCGCGGGGATCGACCCCGTGCTGGCCGAGAAGCTGGGCACCATCGAACATTCCGGCACGGCCATCCTTTCGCTGGGCTTCCGGCGCGAGCAGATCGGCCATCCGCTGGACGGCATGGGCATCGTGGTGCCGGCGGTCGAACGCAGCCCGATCTTGGCGTGCAGCCTAAGCAGCCGGAAATACCCGCACCGTGCGCCGGAAGGCAAGGTTCTGCTCCGCGTCTTCGTGGGCGGATCGCGCTATCCGGACATGGCCGAGATGGACGAGGACGAGATACGCCCCCGCGTGCTCGGCGAGCTGCGCGGTTGGCTGGGCATCGAGGGCGAGCCGATCTACAGCCGCCTTGCCCGTTGGCCGAGAACGATGCCGCAGTATCACGTGGGGCACAAAGACCTGGTGTCCGAAATCGAAGCCCGGACGGCGGAGCTGCCGAATTTCGAACTCTGCGGCAACGCCTATCGCGGCGTCGGCATCCCCGACTGCACCCACGGCGCGGAGCAAGCGGCCGAGCGCATTGTAGGTCAGGGCTTGCCCTGACGAATTCCTCGGCCGACTGCTCGATTCCGTCAGGGCGAGCCCTGACCTACGAAGTGGGTCGGTCCTACCAGAAGATGATGTACAGGATCACGGTGACGATGACCACCAACGCACCGAAGAACTTCGCCACGGGGGATGATTGCAACTCGATCTTCGTTCGTGTCGGCATCTTGACCGGCTCCTTCAGCGGCTTGATCGCGGTCAAGACGCCCATCACCGCCAACAGGCAGAAGAAGGACACGGCCATCCGGTCGAGGAATGCGAAGTTGGGCAGTACGAACATCAGGATGCCGTAAATGGCCGGGTTGAGCAACAGTCCGACGACGCCGCAGATCGGCGGGGCCTTGCGGACGAGCAATCCGAAGACGAAGACCGCCAGGATGCCCGGGGAGATGAAGCCTTGGAATTCCTGGATGTACTTGAAGATTCCGCCCAGTTTCGGATGACCCAACAGCGGCGAGATCAGACAGCCGATGGTCACGAAGACGACGACGCTGATCCGGCCGACGGTGACCAGGTTCTTTTGCGAAGCGGCCTTGTTGACGTATTCTTTGTAGATATCCATCGTGAAGATGGTCGAGGCGGCGTTGAGCATCGACGCCAGCGAACTCATCACGGCCCCGAGGATCGCGGCGAGCATGAAACCGCGCAGTCCCTCCGGAATCAGGTTCTTGATCAACAGCGCGAACGCGGAATCGTACTGGTAGCCGATGAGTTGTTGTTGAATCTCGATGCGTTCTTCGGGCTCCAAGGACTCGTTCTTCTTTCCGATGGCCTCGATAAGGTCGGCATTGGTCGCCACCAGCGATTTGGCTGCCTGCTGTTGAGGGTCGTCGTTCTCCTCGGCGGGTGTTTCCACGGCAGGAATCTCGATGCCCGCCGCCCGGCTGTTGAAGGCGACCATTTCCCGAGCCGTTTCGGGATACAGGACGGCGAAATCCTTATGGAACTTCAGCGCGGTTTTCGAGTTGGCCGGATCGCTGCGGTGCTTTTCGAAGGCGGCCAAGGCATCCTTGTTCGTCTTCAGCGTGGCTTCCTGCTTCATGTCGCCTTGGTAGAGGTTGAAAGCGATGATTCCCGGGATCACGATGACGAAGGGGATGAGCAACTTCAAGCCGGCGGCGAAGACGATTCCCTTTTGGCCTTCGGCGAGAGACTTCGACCCCAGCGTGCGCTGCATGATGTACTGATTGAGGCCCCAGTAGTAGAAGTTCGGAATCCAAAGCCCCACGATCAACGCGGTCCAGGGAACGTTCAGGTCGCTGCTGGGAAGCTTCATGTGCAGCTTGCTTTCGTTCAGCGCCCTGAATTTCTCGATGGCTCCCGATTGGGCCATTTCCGCGGAGAGTCCGATGCTCGTGGGGTCGGCCTCGCCCAGTTTGTGCATCGCCAGGACCACGACGATGGCCCCGCCGACGATCAGCGCGGACCCTTGCAGCAGATCGGCCCAAGCACAGGCCTTCAGGCCGCCGCACGTTACGTAACCCGCCGCCAGGAAACCGATAATGCAGGACGCCGAGAAGATGTTGACCTCGATCAGCCCCAGGATCTTCTGGCCGCCGAAAAGAACGTCGACCGTCAAAGCGCCCGAGTAGATCACCGCCGCGATCGTGACGCCCACGTAGATGATCATCATGAACAGCGACATGATGCTGCGCGAAACGCGGTTGTAGCGATACTCCAGGAACTCCGGGATCGTGTAGATTCCGCTGCGAAGGAACCTCGGCAAGAAGACGAACGCCACCACGACCAGCGTGATGGCCGCCATCCACTCATAGCTGGCAATCGCCAAACCGACGTAATCGGCCGCGCTGCCCGACATGCCCACGAACTGCTCGGTCGAGATATTCGCCGCAATCAGCGAGAAGCCGATCAGCCACCAGGAAAGCCCGCGCCCGGCGAGGAAATAGCCTTCGCTGTCTTTCTCGTGGCGGCTCTTGAAAATGCCGAGCGAGATGACGGTGATGACGAAAACCAAGAATACGATCACGTCGAAGAGAGGCAACTGCATGGACATCCCTTTTCTCTGGAACTTGTCGAGGCCGGTTCTCAGCTCCCGTTCCACCGTGGCGAAGCGGTTTCTCGGAGCAACCACGCGGAACCCACTGAATAGACGACTCGCCGAGTTTTGTCAACCACTCGGGCGGAGTTTCCCGGCAGATCGGCGGCGGGAGCGTGGGGCGGGAGCGTGCGGCGGGAGCGTGGGGCGGGAAGCCCGGTGATTCTCCACCCCCGGGCCGGCGGCTTGCCGCTTCGCACGAAATCCAGCTTCCTCTCGCGGAGCGAGACGGCTACTCAATGCGGTCGAGGCCCCGCCGCCGACATGGCGTTGATGTCGCCCGAGGGAGACAGGAGCGTCTCGAGCCACTCCAGATAGTGCTCCAACGCCTCCTGCGGCCACTGCCGGCGGTCCTCCCGGGCGTTTTCCATCAGGCTCTCCGTCTGATGGGTGTGACGCGTGACCGGGTCGAACGGAATCACCATCGAAGCCGACTTGATGGTGTGCAGCGATTCGGCCCGATGCTCCCGCTGGGCGTTGGAGATCAACTCGTCGGCCCAGCGGACCACTTCGCTCAACTCGGGCTTGGAAACCTGGGCGTCGGCGCCGACGGCCTTGCCCTTCTTCGAGCTGTCCGGCGTGATCATCGAGGAATACAGCAGCACCGGCAATCTTCGGAATCAGGGTGTTGGCATGAGTACCGTAGAATTTCGCGGGCAACGGGCTCTTTGAGAATGGGTCGAACCAGAGCTTGTGGTCCCACTTCCTGGAGAGTTTCAGGTATTTCGGCTCATGGCTCAGGGCGTACAGGTTGGCCCAGGCCTCGTTCATGCCGCCGTATTTCTCGCACCACATGCCATGCCGCAGTGCTCACGAAGATCGGGGCAAGAGCGAACCCGGTTCGTTGACGGGCGTGGATCGGGGGTCCTCTTGTCGCGTGGTGACGGGGGCGTTGGATTCGTTCGTCCGGTCAGATCATAATCGCGAATATAGCCCCCGGCCATCGGCCGTGTGAATCACCTTCTTGACTTCTGAAAGCAGGCTTTCGGCGGGTCGGCGGGTGGAGTTCTCGATAGGGACGGGTGGATTGCTCGGTTGACCCTGTTTTGGTGATGTGAGAGAATGGCACTCGGTGCATATGGGAACGGTCGCTCCCGAGCCGGGCACGATCGTCCTGTTGGCCGTCGCGAAGCTTGCCAAAGAGAAACCGCGTGCGTGCCTGTTGATGACGCGTCACGCCCAACCACGGCCCTCTCCTCAGTGGCAGAGGACCGGTAACTAACCCCGTACCGAGGAAGTGAGGTTCCCGTGAGCGTCGAGAAGAGATTCGTCAACCGTGGTGCGCTGCTTGCGGCATTGGTTGTGCTGATCCTTGCCGGTCCTGCTTGGGCCGACCAGGCGGCCAAGAGCCCGATCAGAGTATTCATCCTCGCCGGACAGTCGAACATGGAGGGACATGGGGTCATCGAAGGAGGGCCGGGGCAAAAAGGGACGCTGGAAACCCTGTCCCAAGACCCGGCCTCCGCAGCACGTTACAAGCACCTTCTGGACAAGGATGGAGAATGGATCGTGCGCGACGACGTTTGGCTGTCTTACTATGACACGAAGTGCCCGCTGACCATCGGCCGAAGCGCCGCACGCAATGCGATCGGACCGGAACTCGGCTTCGGCTGGGCGGTCGGCGACTATCTCGACCAGCAGGTGCTGCTGATCAAGTTCGGGCCGGGCGGCACAAGTCTCGCGGGTCCGTGGCGGCCGCCGAGTTCCGGTGATGCGGGTCAGCGCCAGCGCGGCCCCGGCGTCGGTGACCAGTACGACAACATGATCGCAGGCGTGAAAAAACAACTCGCGAACATCGAGGCCGATTTCCCCGACTACGACGGCCAGGGCTGCGAGATCGTCGGTTTCGGCTGGCACCAGGGCTGGAACGACGGGTGCAGTGCGAACGACGTCGCCGAGTACGAGAAAAACATGGTCAACTTCATCAAGGACGTCCGCAAGGATCTGGGCGTGCCGAATCTGCCGTTCGTGATCGGCGGCAGCGGGTTTGGCGGATGGGGTCAGACGGTGGACCGCCGGCTGGGCATCATGGCGGCCCAGGAGGCTGCTGCCGATCGTGAGGAGTTCAAGGGCAACGTCAAGTACCTGGAAACCCGCGGTTTCTTCCGGGATGGGGACGTCTCGCCGCGGCCGATCCGCTATCACTGGTGCTGCAATGCGGAGACCTATTACCTGGTCGGCGACGGCATGGGCAAAGCAATGGTCGAATTGCTCGGCGGTCCGAAAGCACCAGCCAATCCGACGGGGCCTGCCACCGGTCCGTAATCCGCAGTTTCCACGGCAGGAACTACCCGGAAGGGCGGGTGATTCAGCCAGAAAAGCCCGAAACGCCGAAGAAACAATAACCCATATCGAGTAACGTATCGCCAACATTCCACAACACACTAACGAGACACATCATGACCAGACTCGCCAACGCAACGCCACCATTGCTCATCGTTTCTATCGCGTTATTGTCGTTTCCCATGAACACCTATGCCTGGGAACCCAATGCCGATGATCTGGACGCGGCAATCAAGGCGGGTGATTTCACCGCGTATTTCACGGACATCTCCACCTGGCTGAATCAGAAAGCACCCGCTGACTCGAGTAAAACAACCGAGGCAGGCATGAAGGCGCTGCTCAACGATCCCGTCGTGGCAAACACTCTGGACCAGCGACAACTCATATCAAAACATGGTGTTGACAACATCGGCGCGTTTGCCCGGGCCGATCAAGGAAACAAGACGTTCCTGGCCTGGCTCCTGCGAAACACTCAGGCCATGGATCTGTATCTGGTGGGTGCAACACCTACGGGCCTCGAAAGGAGGGAGCTTGACCGTTACACGCTTGACACGGCATCCTTGGCTCTTTGGAGAAAACTCTTCGATGCCGATCCGGACTCGAAAGAGGGCATCTACCTGAAGCTGGCCGTCGCGACTGCGATTTCCCCTCCCCCTGCCATGAGTTACGTAGGTGCGGGCGGAATAGGCGCCGTGCCCATCGATCCCGTCGAACGCTATAATCACTTCAAGTCCGCGCATAAGAACAATGAACTGTTTCCCATTTTCGACACGCTTACCGTTTGGGAATATCGAAAGGTCGTAGCGGACTGGGCATCCGACGGGGAACTGAGTTGGGTGAGGGAAATGGTAAACACCTGGCGGCCCGATCTGAGGAAGGATCAGCAAGTTCACACAATCGTAAGCGAGGTGTGGCGCAGGGACTCGCCTTTCTTCTATACGAAAGGCTTCGTGACCGTGATGGAAGGCGGCGGGAAATGCGGTCCCAGGTCATGGTTCGGCACAATGACGTGCCGGGCCTTCGGCATCCCGACCGTAGGGGTCGGCCAGCCCGGACATGCCGCGTTTGGCATAAAATCAGCCGATCCTTCTTCGGAACCTCAGCCCGGCAGCGTCTGGAAGGTCGTCTATGGTCGCGCATGGCACGTGTCGAAGTGCGAGGGAGTATCGGGTCCCGAGTTTCTTTCGGAAGCAGAGGCACGGTCACGCGAGATCGAATTCTCGCAAGGTGAACATCTACGATGGCTTGCATCGACATGGGCTTCAAGCGAACAGGCCGATGCGGTCATGGCAGTCGCCCGCAAAATTCAGCAATCGGCATCCGGCGCAGAATCCGGCCGATCGGTGGCCATGCCGGCTGCGCCAAGCATACCGGAACCACCGTTCAAGGCGGTGCCTGGTGTCATGCACGTCGAGGCGGAATCTTTCGCTAACATGTCCGGCGTTTTCGTTTACGATTGTTTCACGGGCGGCAAGCAGGTGAATTTTCAGAAGAATATGGAGAGCAGTTGGATCGACTACACCGTCGATGTGCCCGCGGCGGGAACTTATGGATTGACCATGAGAGTCGCGACGCCGAACCGCGAGCAGGTGTTGGACGTCGGCGTCGATACGAACCAACTTGCAACGGTCGATATCCCTAACACGACCGGGCTGTGGGGAACGACGGAGGAAGTCGAATTGAGACTGAAGGAGGGCACGCGGACTTTGAGGTTCTCGGCCCCTTATCAGAGAGGGATTGCGGTAAGGTGGTTCGAGCTGAACTCCAAAGGAGTAAACCGGTAGTTGCCCGTGATTCAACCTGAGTCAGAACTGCTATTTCTTCTTGGCCTCGCGGAAATCAGGCGACTCGGTCAGGGTGAAGAGAACGACCTCCTCGCCGGTGGTGGTGCTGATGTCATGGTGCAGGCTCAGCACGTTGACGCCGGTGATGTCCCGGACCATCGCTTCCAGGACGGGCCGCGCCGTTTCGACCAGGTGGGTCCGTACTTCCTTGAGCAAGTCCCTCCCTTTCTCGGCCGAGAGCGACTTGACCAGATGCTGTTCGGCCGCGGTCAACACGCCTTGAAGGCGGACCACGAGGAGATCACCGAGCAGGTGGGCGTAAATGTCCTTGGGACCCCGGCCCATGTAGTCCTGCTCAAAGCGACTGACTCCTTCACAAATGGCGGCTTCGATTTCTCCCTGTGTTCTCATGGCGTCCCCCCCCTGCCGGAGGTATACTCGGGCGAAAGTCCTCATTTGTTGACGAAACATGAGCCATCGGATTCTCCACAATCCAGAAGAAATGATACCAAATGTAGAAGAAAAGGAAAAGTCGTATTGCTTTCCCCGCTCGGCGGCTTACAATCACATGGTCTGGATAGCGGCGGCGCAAACGGTTGCGGCTTTCCTAGCGAAATCGTCGGATGACTAGATGAAGAGCAACCCGGCTCTGCCGGGGGGCTCGTTGATGGGTAAGCCGACGTGGTCGAACACCTCCGGGTGTTCTGCCACGTCGGCTTTTTTTGTTCTTGTCGGCCGCCGTGGGGCGGCACGGGCGTTGGATCGAGAGGGAGACTGGTGTCATGCTCGCGGTTGGATTGGTGGAAACGAAGGGCCTGATCGGTTTGGTGGCCGCCACCGACGCCATGGCAAAAGCCGCGAATGTCCAAATCGTGAAGCGTATTGACATCGGTGGCGGTCTGGTGACGGTGATTGTCAAGGGCGACGTGGGCAGCGTGCGCGCAGCCGTCGAAGCAGGCGCCCGCGTGGCCGGTCAGGTGGGGGAACTGGTGAGCAGTCATGTGATCCCGAATCCGGCAGAAGGCGTGATCGAGGTTTTTTTAGCGTAACACACTCGCAAGTACCCGGGGAGAGTAGGCCCATGAAACAGCTCGATCCAACCATGGCGCAGCAGGTCGCCCAGGCGATCAGCGTCTTCCAAGAGCGGCGAACCGGCTATCCGCCCAAAGCCGTGACCGTGGTCCTGAGCGATGACACGCTGGTCGTCACGCTGCACGAGGCGCTGTCGCCCGCCGAGAAGGCCCTGTCCCGCACCCCCGAGGGCGCCGTTCAGGTGCAGGAGTTTCACCGACAGCTCTTCAAGGACTCCGTCGGCTTGCTGCTGGACGAAATCAAACGCATCACCGGGGTCGCGGTGGGCGAAGCCGCCGCGGAATTGGAGACGACGACCGGCGCCGTGGTGCATGCGTTCACGACCGGCACAATGGTGCAGGTGTTCCAACTCGCCGGCGGAATCGCCGCGGACGCCTGGAACAGGAATGGATCAATCGATCAGTCACAAAACAAGGAGAGTTTGCCATGTTAGTCCTGTCAAGGAAAAGTCGGGAATCCGTCGTAATCGGAGGGTCCGACGGCCTTCATCGCCTGTTCAGAGTCACGGTGCTCGGGATTAAGGGCACGAACGTGAAGCTGGGCTTCGAGGTCGATGCCGATATACCGGTCCATCGTTCGGAGGTGTGGGAACGAATCAACGGGAACGGCCGAGCGAAGAGCCTGACAAGAGAGCCCGCGCGGACCGCAGAGTAAAGCTGTCTTGAGTTGTCAGTCATACGCCCTGCCGGGAAGTCACCCAAGGGGCCAAACCCTCTTGTTTTTGGAGGAATTGACCATGTTACAGTTAGCAATCACTTGCCTCGTCATCGCTTTGATCGCTGCACTGCTCGGCTTCGGAGGAATCGCAGGGTCCTTCGTGGGAGTGGCGAAGATCCTTTTCCTCGTCTTCCTCGTTCTCGCGGTACTGTCGTTCCTGGGAGGCGGGTACAGAAGAGGCCGTTACTGGGGGTAACGGGAGACCTGGTTTCCAGTGCATCGTTGGGAAGTCCGCGACGGAATCCGCGTCAACGCCCGGCCAGACATTCCGGCCGGTGGCTTCGCGGAGCCGACGCTTTCAACCAATTTGCCCATGAACACACAAGATCGAGGGAGGGTTCTATCTCGAACAACGAACCGATCGCTCGGCGCGGTCGAATGGCTTGTTTGGTTCTAACAGTTTAACTTTGTACGGGAGAGCGAGAATGAACGTACGTCATGTTTGCAAATGGTGCGTGGTCAGCACACTGCTGGCCCTGGGTTCAAGCTTTGGCTCGAACAAGACCCTATTCGCACAGCCGAGCCAAGCCGGAGCCGAGCAAGGGGTGCAAGTGCTCGCGCGCGGGCCGGTGCACGAGGCCTTTGCGGAAACGGTGACTTTCGATCCCGAGCCGGGCATCGTCGTGCCGAAGGCGCCGCCGGCCGCCATCGAGGAATTGCCGCCCGACCAGAGACCGGAGGGGGACAACGTCGCGTGGATCCCCGGCTACTGGGGCTGGGACGACGAGCGAGGCGATTTCCTTTGGGTCAGCGGTGTCTGGCGCGCCCTGCCGCCCGGCCGCCAATGGGTGCCCGGGTATTGGGGCAGATCAGTGCGGGGCTTTCAATGGACATCCGGCTACTGGGCCGACGCCCGGGCGAACGAAGTGGAATACTTGCCCGAGCCGCCTGCGACCGTCGAAGTGGGTCCGAACATTGCCGCATCTTCGGCCGACCAAACATGGCTGCCCGGCTGTTGGGTCTGGCAGCAGAACCGCTACGCCTGGCGTCCCGGTTTCTGGGCGACCGTGCAGCCGGATTGGGTTTGGGTACCCGCCCATTACGTGTGGGCCCCGCGCGGCTACGTCTTCGTTGACGGCTACTGGGATTACTCCATCGCGCGACGCGGCGTATTGTTTGCGCCGGTCTATTTTGATCGGGGCGTGTATGCACGGCCCGGTTTTTCCTACTCGCCGACCACGGTGATCGACCTGGGCGTGTTCGCCAGCCATCTTTTCTTGCGGCCGCAGTATCAACACTACTATTTCGGCGACTACTACGCCGCCAACTACCGCGGCGCGGGGTTCCATCCGTGGTTTTCGATCAACACCGGGCGTTTCGGCTACGATCCGATCTACGCTCACGACCGCTGGCAGCATCGGCAGGACCCCGGATGGGAACATCGCCAACAGGCGGACTTCGAAAACCGCCGCGATCACGAAAACCTGCGACCGCCGCGCACGTGGGCGGACCAGGGATTGCTAAACGCGAGTGAGGCTACTTCAAGAGTAGGACTCCCCGGGGTCGCTTCGCTGCTTAACGATCTGGGAAGGAGCAAGGGCAGCCCACTGCGATTCCAGCCGGTGGACCAGTTAGAGAGACAAAAGCTGGCTCAGCAGAGGCAAGAGGTCCACAGATTCCTCCAACAGCGGCAAACGCTTGAAACCAACGCGGCGGATGCTCCAGCCGAAGCGCGGCCCAAGCTATTCGCGCCGGCCAGAGTGCCACTTCCCAGGTCTCCGATTGTGGCGAGGCCCGTCACCGAACTCGGGAAGGGCCACGCTCCGCCGCGGATGTACGAGGCTCCCAAGCCGGATCCCAATGTGGCTGCCAAGCCGCGAGTGAATCGATCGCCGGGGCAGCCGCAGCGTCAACCCCAAGTCGAACGGCCGGCCCCGCAGCCTCAGGGCAAATCAGCGGGGTTGAAACAGGACAAACCCAAGGGCAAGGACAAGCCCAAGGGTAAGGACAAAGAGAAATAAGCAGTCATCGTGGTCGGATGAACCCGATCACCTGCGGAAAAGGCCGTCGTAACTAAGCTTCGTTCATCACCCCCCGGCGGACGATGGCTGTTAACGAGTGAGGAACATGCATGTCTACCACAAGTGATCAGCCTGAAAAGCAGGCGAATGAGGTGATCGAAGACCTCCAGGCAATGGGCGCGGCCGTAAGGAACGGCGCCCACGAGAAACTTGGACAATTGCGCGGGAGTGCCTCTGAGTACTGCGAACAGGGACTAGGCAAACTGCGCCACGCAAAGCACAACGCCGGGCAATTCGTCCGGCGATTGCCAATCAAGTCCGTATTGATTGCAGCAGTCGTCGGTTTTCTGCTCGGTTGCCTTTGGCCTCGTCGCTGAAAGCCGTCTCAGTGACGGCGCCGGCAAGTGAAACTGAAACTACACATGAAACCGATTCGATTGGCGGTTGGCCGTCTTCTGAGGGGAGAACTCAAATGATCGGCACTATCTTGCTCGTGATCTTGATTCTGTTCCTTCTGGGTGCGTTGCCCGCCTGGCCTCACAGCAGAAGCTGGGGTTATGGCCCGAGCGGCGGGCTAGGCTTGGTTGTGGTCGTTCTGCTCGTCTTGGTGCTCATGGGACGGCTCTGACCATCAAAGCGGAGAGAGTGAAAGAATAGGCAACAGTGCGTACCGCCAACCTCAGGTTGAGGGAGTTTCTTTAACACTATTCGAGGAGGGATTTATCATGAAAACGCTACTGGTTGTGGCCGTTTTGCTCCTGGTCGGCATCGCCGGCTTGGGGTTTTACCAGGGTTGGTTCCACCTTTCGACAAACAGCACGGACCAGAAGTCCAGCACTACGATCACGGTGGACAAAGAGAAAATCCAGGAAGATGAGCAGAGCGTCAAGGAAAAGGTGCATGATTTCGGGCAAGGGGCCAAGGAAGAAACCGGCGAGTAGGCCGACAAGGTCAAGGAACAGGAACGCCGACCCTGAGACCATGTTACGTTCTGGAGATGTGAATCGCAGGCCCTGTTGGTAATTCGCCAACTGAGCGTCGTCCCCTTTTTTTGGCTCTTCGCCAGAATCTGTGGGTGAATTGAAGGCGTGTTGGTGATTCATGGTCAGGTTTTCTGAGGGATGGGAGGACAAGAAGAATGGGAATTCTGCCGGAGATTCACGGGTGAAAAGAGCTGCCCAGTACGGGTTCCTCTTCTCTATTCGCCCCGCACAGAGAAGAGGAACCCGTACTTGGTTTCTCACCGTTGAAAAACTTACGGCCTCGACCGCCCCAAGGCATTTGTGGGAAACACGTTACAGCTCCATGGGCTGAAATCAACCCACGAATTCTGGCGAGGAGGCCTTTTTTCAGGGGAGCGTTCGACCATGTTACAGTTAGCAGTCGCTTGCCTCGTCATCGCGTTGATCGCTGCACTGCTCGGCTTTGGAGGAATTGCAGGTTCCTTCGTGGGAGTGGCGAAAATCGTTTTCGTCGTCTTCCTCATTCTCGCGGTGCTATCCTTCTTAGGAGGCGGGATGCGCAGAGGACGCATCTGGGGGTAACTTGCAACCGGGCGCCGACGGCAGAGAGCCGTCAGCAGGGCTGCCACACGAAAAGCGCCGGGCAGCATTCATCCGGCCTGTTCAAGAAATCCTCAGTTCCATGGAGCCGTATCGGTCTCGTGCGTAGCGAGTACCTGCGACTCCGCATTTCAGAAAGGTGAGACAGAGATGAAAACCTCACTCGTTTACTTGTTTGTGCTGACCCTGGTTGCCGCAGTCGGCTGCAGTGGGAATTCCGCGGAAGGTCCAAAACCGACTGCGACGCCCGCGACCAAGCAACCGGTCGAACCGGTGAAGACCGTCGTCGAGAAGCCCATTGCCGGCGAGGCGGACGAGACATTCAGCCTGAGCGTGCCGTTTGAAACTGTCGCGCTCACGCAGGGAGAGGAGAAATCTGTGCTGATCGGGATCAACCGGGGTGACAACTTCCGTGAGGAGGTTGCGATCGAAGTGTCTGACCTGCCCATGGGAGTGACTTTGGTAACGGCCGATCCCGTCATCAAGCAGGGTGCCACGGACGTGACGCTCATGCTCAAGGCCGCCGGCGACGCGGCTTTGGGGGACTTCACGGTCAAGCTGACAGGCCACACGGTGAGCAGCGGCGCCGACTTCACGAAAGAGTTCAAGATGACGGTGGCCGAAAAGTAGTCGGTCTCCTCGGGTGATCGACATCACATAGGTGTGGGTTCACTCCGCTCACACCAATTGCGATGAACTGGGATCAGAACTGGCTCGTCGCTTTGCCGGGAGACATCGTTGTTTTGTAGGAGCATCGGGTGCTGGCCTTCGCCCGAGGAAGTCCAGCACGCCAAGGACCGTCTCGATGACGCTCAAGCGACGGAAACGACGATCCATGCCGAACTGGTTGCCGTGGGCGAGTAACTCCAAAGAAAGTAGGAGACGATTAGTCATGTCGCGATTGGTTTGGATGTTGATGTTGGCCGGATTGCCCGCGTCCAGCGGGTGCGAGCAAGAGTCCGCTGTTCAGAAGGCCGAAATTTGCACGAGTAGTAAATAACATTTTTTGCAAGGGAACCTATGTATGACTATTGGAATGATCTTCCTCCTGTTAGCAGCCATAGTCCTTTTTATTGGCGGTATTGGGTCAACAATAATCCCGAATCCCGTCATTTGGGGACTGTTTTGTATTGCGGTCGGCTTACTCCTGGGGGATTACGATTTAGGCCTCAAACGTCGCCGTTAGGTGGCCGATGGTCTGCTCGTAAAAAAGTAGGTTTGATCATCTCGCGATTGAGCTGGATGTTGATGTTGGCCGGGTTGCCCGCGACCATCGGGTGCGAGCGAAAGCCCGCTGATCGGACGCCCGGAAAGGTTACGTCCGAAGACGTACGCCGCGATGCCGGCCAGGCCGTTGAAACGGCTGCCGAGTACTCCCGGCAAACCAAGGAAACAGAAAAG
>DATLAN010000003.1:0-46656 GCA_035527455.1 Thermoguttaceae bacterium | reverse complement strand
CAGGTCCTCCGTGGCTTCCTCCACCCCTCGGGCGTCGTCGGTGTGGTCCGACATGCCCGTGTTCCAGATCATGAACGGCTCGTGTCCCTCGGCCATCTCGTCCGGCGAACTGACGATCCGTTTCACCAAGGTCTTGCCGCTACGGCAGGCGCCGACGATGAGGATCGGGCGATCGAAGGTGATCGTCTCATCGCTCATCCGGCCACCTCGGGACTCGCCGGGACGGTGGAAGAGAAGTGCCATCACTCGGCTTGCGAACCTGACTGCTTGCGGGCCTTGGCGAACAACTCGCCCAGCGGCAACTCGAACCCCGGAAGCACTTCGCCGCCGGTGAGCGACTGCTGCTCGCTCAGTTCGACCCACCGGTCTTCCGCCGTGTAACTCCGCGCGGTTTTCGTGCGGGGATCGACGTACCAGACGAGCCGGACACCCGCGGTGAAGTAGTCGTGCAGCTTCCGCTGCATTTCGGCCTCGGTGTTGCTCTCCGAAAGCATCTCCACCGCCAGGTCCGGCGCCAAGGCCGGAACCGGTTCGCGAGGGAGTTCGCGATTGGGGAACTGTTCCCAGCGAATGAAGCACACATCGGGTATCCGCACCTGGCCGGGCAGAATCTTCAGCGTGCCGGCTTCTCCGAGGACAATGCCCAGATCGTGATCCTCTACGAATCGGCCCAGTATTCGAATGATCGCAGCCGCCACCAGCGATTCGTAATATCCCATGGTCTTCTCCACCAGCACGCCGTCGATCAGTTCGCAGATCCGATTGAAACGGGACTTGGCCTGAAGCACGTCCGCCTCGGTCGCCATTCCCGGCGGCGGGACCATGCGAATCCGCTCCAACGGGACTCCCCCGAGGTGCGTCAGCATGTCGGCGACCGTCCACTCGGTCGGGAGAACGCTTTGCAGAACTGTGGCCATGGGCGGTTCCTCGCTGGATAGCCGGTGGGAGAATACCAACCAATCCATTATACGACGACGGAGCGAATGCCGCTACCTCCTCGAACTACAGGCTCGCCCCGCGAGGGGGGCGGATCAGAGGCCGATTTCCAGTCCCGGCAACTGCTGCCGGAGTCTTGCCACGCCGGCGTCGGTGACCCTCGTGCCCACAAGATTCAACCAGGTGAGGTTCTTCAGCCCGGCGAGGTGATCCAACCCTTGGTCAGTGATCCGGGTATTGGAGAGGTCCAGCGCGTCGAGCGAGGTCAGGTCGGCCAGATGTGCCAGCCCGGCGTCCGTGATCTCGGTTTCCGAGAGCACGAGGCATTGAAGGTTGGTGAGTCCTTTCAGGCGCACCAGCCCCGCGTCGGTGACCCGGGTGCGGAAGAGGTTGAGCGACTTGAGCGAGGTCATCTCTTCGATGGGGGCCAGGTCCGCGTCGGTCAAGTTGCACTCGGAGATCTTGACTACCTCCAATTCGCCGTTCTCGCCCGTTTCGAAGAGACCGGCGAATCGTCTCAAGGGGGCCAAAGGATCGGATTCGGCCGGCTGAGCGTTGCGGCCGTCGGCTTCCGGCGGATTGTCGGCGGCGACCGGATCGGGAGGCGTTTGGGGGGCGCAGGCCGCCAGCAGCGGAGTCCCCATCAGTAGAATCACGGCGAGAATCCGGCGTTTCATCGTAGTCTCCCGAGCGAGTATCCCGGCCAGTGGCCGCTGGCAGTCACACTTCATGAGACGACGAAGACGGCCGGATCGTTCCGTGCCAAGGGCCCCCGCAGAAACGACCTGTTCAATTGGGTGGCACGCCCTGAGGAACGAAGGGCGTGGTTTGGCGGGTTCTTCACGCCCTTCGTTCCTCAGGGCGTGCCACCCTCTGAAAAACGCATATTCCTGCGCGGAACCCAAGTGGCTTGGATGCAAAATGGGCTGTCAAAGCGGCGGCCGATTACCCCTCTTCCAGGGCAAGGCGGCGGCTTTCCCGAGCGATCATCAGATCTTCGCGGGTGTGGATGACTAGCACGCGGGCCGGGGAATCGGCGGCGGCCACGTCGGCGTCGGGCTGACAACGCGCGTTGCGGTCCTCGTCGATCTCAACGCCCAGGTGTCCAAGCCCTCGGCACACCTCCCCGCGGAGCCGGGCCGAGTTCTCGCCGATCCCGCCGGTGAAGACCAGGACGTCGAAACCATCCAGCGCCGCGGCCAGGGCACCGATCGTCGTCTTCGTGCGGTAGGTGTACACGTCCAGCGCGAGTCTTGCCCGAGGGTTCCCGTCGTCCGCGGCAGCTTCGACCTGGCGGAAGTCCGAGGAGACGCCCGAGAGGCCCAACAATCCCGATTCGTGGTGCAGCACGCGATCCAACTGCTCGACCGAAAGGCCCTTCTCCCGTTGCACGTAGAGCAAGATTCCCGGATCGACCGTGCCACACCGGGTACCCATCACGAGGCCTTCCAGGGGCGTGAAGCCCATAGTATTGGTCACGGCCGTTGGGCCGCGGACGGCAGTGGCCGAAGCGCCCCGGCCAAGATGACAAATCACCAGACGCAATTCGGCCGGATCCCGGTTGAGCATCTCCGCCGCACGGCCGGCACAATACGCGTGACTGGTTCCGTGGAAACCGTAACGCCGGATGTCCCACTGCTGGTACCACTCGTAGGGCAATGGGTAGAAATACGCCTCCGGCGGAATGTCGGCGAAGAAGGCCGTATCGAACAGGCCCACCTGAAGCACACCCGGCAGGGCCGCCTCGGTCGCCGCGATCACCTCCAGTCCGGCGGGAATGTGCAACGGGGCCAAGTACGCGTATCGGGCGATGGTCTGCTTCATCGCCGCGTCGATCCGTACCGGGTGGCGGATTTCCGTGCCGCCGTGAATCAAGCGGTGTCCCACCACGCGGACGGTGGTTTCTTCACTGAAGAACCTCGACTCCCCGAGAACGTTCAGTGCCGCCATCACGCCGGCGCGATAGTCGGGCACGTCGAGTTCTCTGTGGGTCGGTTCGCCTGCTTCAGCCGTCAAAGTGATCACGGCCCGATGCGCCCTGCCGACCCAATCCAGAAGCCCCCGCGCGACCGGCTCAAGCGTGTCGAAGCGGAACAGCCCGAACTTCACGCTGCCGGACCCCGCGTTGATGACCAAAATGCTCATGATCCCCCCAGAGCGTTCTTCAAGTCGCGGAGTTCATCGTCGAATCGGCTCTGCTGGGTCGCAAGATCTTCCAGATCGCTGTGGAGTTGGGAGAGCTGAGAACGGAGTTCGTTGATCTCCCGGCGAAGGGCCTCGACGGATTCCTGTTCAAGGGGAGCCGGCGCAGAAGGCGGTGGGGGAGCAGGCGGAAGGGAACCCGCCGCCGGTACGACGGGTCTTGCGACCGGAACGTGCGGCGGCTCAGGGCTCGCAGCCACCGAAGACGCCTCTGCGAACGCTCCCCCATACTGAGACTTGAGTTTCTCCATCTCTTGCGGCCGGTAGAGAGCGTGGGTAACGACGTGGCCGCGTCCCTCGCTGTTGATCCCGACGACCAACCCCTTGGACTTCAGCGAGGCCAGCACGGGGCGTAGTTCGCCGAGGTCGCGGACGGGTTCCATGCGTGCCGCCCGGCCGCGGAGTTCGCCTTCCGTTTGTGCCCCTCGCAGCAGCAGTTCGGCCATCACGGCCAGTTCGACCTTGTCGACGCCGAGCCATTCGTAAAGGTAATGCCGGTACTTCGAGACGCGGCCGTAGCCTTCGATCATGCCCACAGCGCCCAGTTTGCGGAGCCGATCGAGCGACTCTTCGACGTCTTCGGCCTCCAGGTGCATCGCCGGCGCGCGGTTGCTTTTCTGGTTGCAGGCGTTGCGGATGGCGTTGAGCGACATGGGATAGCCGTCGGGAGTCGTTTTGGCTTTTTCAACCAGCACGCCGGCCACGCGGCGATCGATCGCACCGATCGGCTCCCAGCGCGGCGGCGACTGTTCCGACGGCGAGTTCGAGGGGTTCTCCATCATCGGCCCGTCTCCGAAAGATGTGGTATGGTTTGTTGTAAGAACTCGAACAAAGGGCGGTTCTTCGTCGGATACCCCGGCTCGTGCCAACGTCGAGCGAGCACTCCGACCGGTTGACCAACCACGGCATCGCCTGGTAAAATTATCAGCTTTTGCAGTCCACGGCAAGACTTGATCGACACTAACGAAGCACGACAGGAAGCATCAGGGACTTATGGAACACGGAGAAGGGCACGTTCGGGTTGGACCCTCCAAGATCGGGACCGGCGTTTTCGCCGGCCGACGTTTCCAGCCTCTGGACACGATCGGACGCGTTCACGGCCAGCGAATCGACGACCCGCAACACGAATCCGACTATTTCATCGAACTCGACCAGCGACACGGTTTGGAACCTTCCGCGCCGTTTCGCTACCTCAACCACAGTTGCCGGCCCAACGCGGCGCTGATCAGGGTCGGCCCGGACGACGAGGACGACGCGCCCGGCGAAACCGAAATCTGGGTGGAAGCCCTCTCGCAAATCGAACCGGGCGAGGAACTGACGATCGATTACGGCTGGCCGGCCGACGTGGCCATCCCGTGCAATTGCGGAAGCCCCAACTGCCGCGGTTGGGTCGTGGCCGAGGAGGAGTTGCACGAGCTTCATCGGGTTCGAAACAGTTCGAATCCGCGATATGCTGAAGCATAACCTACTGACTTCGCGATGATCTCGCAGAGGGACGTTCTTGCCCCTTGCCGGCTCGCTACGGTTCCGGCTCGAGCAGCACGAAGCCCGTGTCGGGGTCTTTTCGGCGGACCGCCGCCGCGTCGAGGATTTCGTAGAGGATCACTTCGCCGACCAGCCAGGTGCTCACGCCGTGGCGCAGACAGCCGGTCAGCGTGCTGCCGCTGCGGCCCAAGGCGGCGTGGATGTGCAGGACCGGACGGCCGTCTTCGGTGGGGGCCAGCACGCCGACGCCGATCACCTCGTGGGTCCCGTCGACGGGCAACAACATCGGCTCGGGTGGCATCTGGTCCGATTGGCGGGGACCGACGACGACCTGCCCGTCGCGGATGCCGCCTACCAGGACCGCTTGGCCCCGCAAAACGCCCTGCTCGGCAGCGAAGTTTTCGATGCAGTCGGGCACCACGTCGCCGTGCTCCAACCGGATCACGAACACGCGGCCGATACGTCCTTGGCATGCTTTCATGGTAAGGCTCCTTCTCGATGCACCTTCTTGTGGGAGGCGTCTCCGACGGTGCGTAGGTCAGGGCTTGCCCTGACAGATTCTTTTGCCGACTGCTCGATCCCGTCAGGGCAAGCCCTGACCTACTCCGTCAGGACAAGCCCTGACCTACTCTATTGGTCCAAACCGGCGAGTATGTGTTTGGCGGCGAAGTCGAACGGGAACACGGCGTAGCGGCTGAGCTGGCGTCTTTCCACCTTCAGCCTGGCGGCGGTGATGTCGTCCGGCGCGGCGGCCAGAATTCGATCGTACTTGTCGAGCACGCCGGCCGAATAGGCCCGGCCTTGCTCGTAAAGGGTTTTGGCCTCGCCGCCGTGCTCTTCGACCGCCGCGTCGACGGCCGCCAGCGACTGGGGCGTCGGCCAGCGCAACGGGTCCGGGCCGCTGCCGGCGAACTCGCGGAGTTGGCCCACCCAGAAGAAGACCTGCCGGGCCGGATCCGGATAAGGCTCGCCCGGCTTCTTCGGCTTCGGAACGCCGGCGACCAGTTCCCCGAGCGCGTCGACGCCCGCCGGGTAGCTCCGCCGCTCGAACTGCACCCAGACGATGCCCTGTCGGGGGAGCACCAGTTCGGGATAGGCGCTCTTGAGTTCCTCGAAATGGGCCAGGGCCTTGTCGCGCAGTCGGATGTCCCTGAGCAACAGCATCCCGTAGATCAGTTTCGGTTCCACCTCCTTGCCGGCCAGGGCCGCCGCATCGGCGTAGAGCCGGTCGGCCTCCAGGAAGTCGATCGACGTGGTCGGCAGGATCGCGGCCAGCTTGCGGATCGCCTCCTTGGCGTCTTCGCTCAGCCGGGGCGGACGGTCGTCGGGCGAGAACAATTCCGGGCTCTGGGGATTGCCGAGTTGTTGCGAGGCCGCCGCCATGTCGCCGGCGAGGAACTCGAACAGTTCGGTCGTTTCCAACCGGCCGTCGCGGTTCTTGTCGGCTCCGCCCGAGTAAGCCTTCTCCAGTGCCGCGGCGAACCGCCCGCGATCGGTCCCCTCGACCAGCAGTCCTCGTTGACCGGCCTGGCAACTTGCGATCGTCGTGACGGTGCGGAAGGGGCTCCGGCCGGGCGGGGCGTCGAGCGTGCGGATCATCTCCGCCGTGGAAGGTTGTCTGGCCGTGACGGCCGTCGTGCCCTGGTGGCTGCAATCCAACAGCAGCAACTTCTCCTTGGCCGCGCAGCTTTCCAGTTGATCGACCAGCCACTGCAAGCGCAGCCCCGTGGTGAGCATCTGCCCCGTGTGGAAACTCCGCGGCGCCAGATAGACCCTCCCGTCGTCGTTCTCGAAGGCCTGTCCCGAAAAGAGCACGATCACCGACTCCTCGGGCCCGATCTTGGCAAGCTGCGCGGGAATCTCCTGCTGGAGCGTGACCAGGCTGGCATTCTTGAACAGTTCGAGTTCCGCCTGGTCGTCCGGCACGCGATACCGGGTGGTCAGCACGTCGCGCAACACCTGGGCGTCGCCGATCGGATGGTTCAGACGCAGCGAACTGTCGTCGTAGTCCTGGACGGCGATCAGGATGGCCCAGCGGGATCGATCGCCCAACCGCGACGCGACGACTTCCTTGGCCTTAGGCGGGACGGCCTTGCTGAGCGACTCGTGGACGACCCGCACCGAATCGCCGTCGCGCAGATCGGTCAGCTTCACCGTCTGGCCGTCGAGCGTGATCGGACACTCCGCGGGAATCGCGAACGGCGTCGGGGCGTCTTCGCCTTGAAGCCTCACGTCGAGCATCTTGGCGTCGAAATGAACCTTATCGACGGTGCCCGTCTCGTGGATCTCCCGATGAGCATCGACCGCGACGGCCTGCGAATCGTGGCTGACGGTCACCCGGTCGCCGGGCAGGAGGTCGTTCACCTTGGGAATCTGATTATCGATGAGGTTCTGGTTGTTGATCGTGACTTTGCAGCCGGGAGCGATCGGCATTTCGATCGGTTGAGTATCGCCGGCGCCGTCCGGGGCGACCTTCAAGGTCCCTTCGGTCCCGCCGGTTCTCTTGAGAACGACTTCGCGCAGGACGCCGGGGAAGCTGACGACTCGCTCCACGCTCAGTTGCGTCGCCAGGCGGATGTCCTCTTCCCCTTTCTTGTGGTAGACCTCGACCACGCGGTCGCCCACCTTCAAGTCGGCCAGTTTGACCGGCTGCTCGAGGATCCCGCGGTTCTTGTTGAACTGGATGGGCAGGTCGGTCAGCACCTCGATGACGATTTCCTGGCGGCTTTCGCCTTCGCCCATCCCGAGCGTGAACCGGCCGTGATCGACCTGCAGGGCAACGATCTCGCCGCGGTCGACCACGGGCCGATAGGCGCGGATCTCGACCTTCCCCTCGACCAGCGCCACGGTCACTTCGTCGCCCGGCTGGAGAAACCGCGGGAGCTTCTTCTCGTCGTTGACGAAGACCTCGAAGGCGTCGGGGCTCAGGCGGACGTCCTTGGAGGTGCCGTCGGCCAGCCGCAACTCGATCTTTCGCTCGAAGACTTCGGCGACCACGCCGGAGATGGAACGGTAGGCGCGAACCTCGGCAACTCCGCCCACGATCTTGACCTTGACTTCGTCGCCGGGGAGAAGATCCTTTGCGGTGCGTCTTGCCTCGTTGATATAGACCACCGAGTTTTCGGACTGCAATTCGACCTCTTTCAGGCTGCCGTCTTCCAGCTTCAGTTCCACCTTCTGCCGGTCGGGATCGACGTTGCCGACGACGCCCGAGAAGCGTTCGGCCTTCGCCGGCCATAGCAAAGCCAGGCAGAGCATCAACGAGAAGGCCAAAGCTATGACCGCTCCGATCCGCAGACGCTGCTTCCGCTTGGCTTCCGCGGCGGCGGCCGCCTGGGCCTCGACGTCTTCGCCCAGCGACGCCTCGACGGCCATCGCGTCGTGCTTCAGGTCGCCCAGCACGTCCCGGGCCGATTGGTACCGCCGGGCCTGATCCTTGACGGTGAGTTTCTGGACCACCCGGGCGAGATCTTCCGGCACGCCCTCCAGCACCCGGCCGATTTCCGGCAGCTTCTGATCGGCCGCGGCGTGCCACATCATCCAGGCGATCTGCTTGTCGCGGCCCAAGGTGCTCAGCGTGGGAAAGAGCGACTCGAACTGTGGCCCGCACATCAGTTCGTACGCCGAGAAACCCAGCGAATAGAGGTCGCTGGCCGGTCCCACGGCCCCGAACCCCTTGGAGACCAGCTCGGGCGCCATGTACTTGGTGGTTCCCTTCAGCAGGCTGCCCTCTTCGCTGGCGGCGCGTCGGGCCAGACCGAAATCGCCCAGCACCACGCGGTTGCGCGAGTCGACCAGCAGGTTGCTCGGTTTGACGTCGCCGTGGATGATGCCATTGCCGTGCAGGAACTGCAGAGCCCCCAGACATCCGACCAACCCGACGCGGAGAAAATCCAGATCCAGCGGTCCGGCCTGCGTCATCTGCTTGAGGTTTCCCCGCATCAATTCGAGGATCAGCCAGCCGCGCGGGCGGACGATGTCGTAGATCGTCAGGATGTTGGGGTGCTGAAGCGAGGCCAGCAGTTGGGCCTCGTGCCAATAGCGGGCGAGTTGCTGTTGGTCGGCAAGGAATTGCTGGTGGATCTGCTTGATGGCCACTTCCCGTCCCAGCTCGCGGTCGCGGGCGCGATAGACAACGGCAAAATCACCGGTGGCGATCGTATCCACGATTTCGTAACGCGACGAAGGATCCATCGAGCTACCGGCCTTTCAAGATCGTCGTGATCAGTTGTTCCAGTTCCTCGTCCCGATCCGGATCTCCCGTGAGCAGCTTCTTCTGTCCCTCGGATTCCGCCCGCAACATGTCCAACACCTTGCGATACAACCGGCGTTCCCGTTGGTAGTCCTTCCGCTCGTGCGCCAGGTTCGCTTCGCGGAGAAGTTGCTGATACGACTTGAGCGGATCTTCGGGATGAAAATCCTCGTCGCCGAAGAAGTAACGGGCGATGGCCGCACGCGCCGTGTCCTTCTCGCCTTGCTGCGCGGTGCCTTCCGCCGCGGGTTCATACAAGACCAGCAGGATCGACATCACCACGCTCAGCGCGATCAGGCCGAAGAGCACCAGGGGATTGACGGTGGTGGTCTTGGCCTCCCTCTTCGTTTTCTTCTCTCCCGCCTCGAGCTGCAACTCGGGAAGCTTTCCGTCCTCGGCAAGCTTCAAGGTGGACTTGGACGCTTCAGCCGCGATGAAGCGGGCCACTTTGCGGGTGGGTGCGGGCGGTTGCGGAGCTATGGGAGGCGCGGTGACCGGCGGGGGCGGACCGGCAGACCTCGGTGGTGAAGGCGCAGCGGCCGGGGGAGGGCTCCCCGGCGGCGGCGCGGTTGTCGGGGTAAGGGCCGGCGGCGGCGAAGCGGGTACCCAAGTGCTGCCCGACGCGGAAGCACCGGGCGCCGGCGGCGGATTCGGCGGCGCCGGAGTCGTCGGTGGCGGCGGGGGAAACGGCGCGGCCGAACCCGGCGGCAGACCGGCCGAGCGGCTCCGGCCCGGTGCCGCTTGCAGCGGCGGCGCATCGGGCACCCAAGCGGGCGTTTCGGCGGCCCCGGATGCGTCCTTCGGTACCCACAACCGCCCACTGCAATGCACGCAGTTGACGTAGCTGCCGGCCTTCTTCGAGGGAACCGACAACGGCTTCTTGCAGCGTGGACAGTTGAGCGTCAAGGGCATAATGGTCTCGACGGCCGGCTTACAACGACAAACCGAAATACAGGTAATTCAACATAAAGGGTCCGATGATGATCAGTACGGTGGCGGCCATCACCACGACCGCCGGCAGGAGCATCTTTACGCCCGCCTCGCCGGCCATCGTTTCCGCCCGCTGGGTCCGCTGGAGCCGCAGCAGATCGGCCTGGCTGCGGAAGATCTTCGCCAGGGGCGTTCCCAGCTCTTCGCCCTGGAGGATGGCGGTGATGATGCTGGTGATCTCGTCGTCCACCAGCCGGTTGCGCATCGCGCGAAACGCCTCGGCCCGGGTCTTGCCCATGTTCATGTCGGTCAATACGCGGCCGAACTCCTCGGCGACCGGGTGGCCGTGGAATTCCTCGACGGCCTGACGCATGGCGTTGATGAACGTCGCGCCGGCTTCCATCAGCAGGGTCAATAGATCCAGCAGAAACGGCATCCGCCGCTTGATCAGCTTCAGCCGGTGCCTCGCCCGGGCGGCCAAGCGCCGGCGCAAGAACCAGGCCGTCAACAGCACGGCCACCGGGGCCATGAACAGCCCGGTCGTGTCGAACCAATCGAAGAACAGGTAGACGTAAAGCGGCGTGAAGAACAGGGCGATCAGTTCGGCCCGGCCGAGATACTCTTCGGCCAGCCAGAACCGCGGCAGCCCGGCCGCCTGGATCTCCCGCTGCATGCCCGGCAGGCTGCCGCCGAGGAACATCCGGTTCATTCGGGCGAACATGCCGATGACCGGCTGGAAGACGCGATAGAGGGCATCGAGCCTCCGCAGCTCGTTGATCCGGCTGACGTCGTATCGCCACTCGGCCCCCTGCTGGAGATCCGCGCTGCGCATCGTGCGGAGGATCCACCAGGCCAGCGCCGCCACGGCCCCGCCGGTCACGACGCTGGCCGCGAGTTGCAGCTCGAATCCGTACGGCAGTTCGGCGAGGGGTAAAGGGGGCATGGTTGCGAAGGGTCAAATATCAGGGTTCAAAATGGCGCGTGCCCAAAGGTAGGCGATCACGTTGAGCACCGCGGCCGTGGCCAGCAACGCTTGTCCCTCGGGCTTGACGAACAGAAGCTGCGTGTTGACCGGATCGACCAGCCAGTAGACGACCAGGATGAACGCCGGGGCGATGGCCATGTAGACGGCCGACTTGCGGGCCTGGGCCGTTTCCGATTGGACCTTGCGTTCGAGGCGCTGCATTTCGCGGACCGAGACGGCGATCCGCTCGACGGTCTCGTTCAGCCGCCCGCCGCTCTCGTGGGCGGCCATCAGGGCGGCGGCGAACAGGGCGAAGTTCTCGCTGCGGAGCCGGTCGCGGGCCTCCTTCAACGTCCGCTCCAGCGGTTTGCCCAGCTTGTACTCGGCCACGATCTGGTGGAACTCGGCGTTGATCGGCTTGGGACATTGGGAGGCGAGCGTTTCCAGCGACTGGGCCAGCGACAAGCCCGCCTTCACCGCGTTCGAAAGCGTGAGCATCGCGTTGGCCAACTGGTCTTCGATCTTTTGCCGGTACCGTTCGGCCATGCGGTGCAGCAGATACCAGGGCACGGCCACCAGGAACAGCGAAATCAACACGGCGAAGATCAGGCTGCCCAGCCCCAGGAAAAAACCGAAGAACGTCGCGCCGATCACGATCAGCCACACGATCAGGTACGTGCGGAGACTCTGCGAGGAAGCCCGCAGCCGGCGGAGTTTGGCGGCCAGGTCCCGTTCCACCGCCTCGAAGGCCTGCGCGAAGTACTCCCGGCAGCAGTAGCTCGCCACGGCCACGGCCAGTCCGATGCACAGGCTGCTCAGGAAGACGTAGGATTCGGTCATGTGCTTATCCCCGGCGGCGGAGGCGGGACGATGTCGCCGGTCGAAACGTGCTCCCGGCCGTAAAGGAACTCCATTTCCAGCAGCTCCTTGGTGACCAGCGAATCGACGAACGACGGCAAATACCCGGTCGGCCGCAACGACACGCCGTCGCGGTAGTTGAAAATGTCGTGGACGATGATCTGCTTTTCGTCCGGGTCGTAACGGGCCACTTCCGAAACCTGCGTGACCACGCGCTCCCCTCCCGGCAGGCGGCTGATGTGTACGATCAGGTTCAACGCCGAGGCGATCTGGCGGTGGATCGACACCATGGGCAAATCGGCCGCCATCAGCACGAGCACCTCGAGACGCTCGATCACCTCCCGCGCGCTGTTGGCGTGCACGGTGGTCATCGAGCCGTCGTGGCCGGTGTTCATCGCCTGGATCATGTCCAGGGCCTCGCCGCCGCGGCATTCGCCCACCAACACGCGGTCGGGCCGCATCCGCAGCGAGTTCTTCACCAGGTCGCGGATCGTGTATTCCCCCGCCCCTTCGACGTTGGCCGGTTTGGTCTCCAGCGTGACCACGTGCTCCTGGTGCAGCCGCAACTCCGTGGTGTCCTCGATCGTGACGATCCGTTCCTTGAACGGAATGAAGCTGCTGAGGATATTCAGCACCGTCGTCTTGCCGGTGCCGGTGCCGCCGCTCACCAGGATGTTGCGGCGGTCGATCACGCACGCCCGAAGGAACCGGGCGGCCGCCTTGCTGATGCTGCCCATCTCGACCAGGTCGTCCATCGTCAGCCGTTGGGCCGGGAATTTGCGGATCGTCAGGCAGGGACCCTTCACGGCCAGCGGCGGAATGATCGCGTTGACGCGCGAGCCGTCCGGCAGCCGGGCGTCGACCAGCGGCTGGCTCTTGTCGATCCGCCGGCCGACCTGGGCCACGATCCGCTCGATGATCGATTCGGTCACGTCGTCGGAAATGAACCGCCGCCCGCTCCGCTCGATGATCCCCGCCTGCTCCACGTAGATCTGATCGCGGTCGACGACCATGATCTCCGTGATCGTCGGCGCCCGCAACAGGTCCTGCAAGGGGCCGAAGCCGAAGATCGTGTCCTTGAGGTCTTTCTTCAGCGTGCGGAGGATCAGGTACTTCCGCAATTCGCCGTGCAGGTGGGGCCGGACCAGGTGAAAGATGTCGTCGAAACCCGACTCCACCCGGGCGACCTGCTGGCTGATGTCGCGGTACTCGGCGAGTCTGAGCCGATCGCGGCAGAACTTCAGCAGCCCGTGCAACTCGGCCTCGCGCTCCGGCACCAGCGTGGCCGGCACGTCGAACTCGTTGGAAGTCAGCGCGGCTAAGTCGAAATACTCCTCGGTGTTGGTCTCCATGATAAGCTGGTTGACCAGGTGGTCGCGGAGCGTCAAGCCGGTGACTTCCTCCAGGAGCGACTCGTTTTCCGGACCGAAGACGTTCAGTTCGCGGCAGACGTCCTCGATGTTGTTCTCCAGCAGCAGAATGCTCTCGGTGTCGCTGCTGCGATCGGTCTCGAACTCGTAAAGGTCCAGCCTTTCGAGCAGTTTGCGGTGGATCTGCAGTTCCAACTCGGCCATGGTGGCGCGGAGGTGGCTTTCCAGCTCGCCGCGGGTGACGACCGTGGCCCGTTCGGCCTCGAAGGTGAGCGTGAACGGCCAGATCCGCACCTTGGTGCCGGGATCGAACACGGCCGTCTGACCGCCCAGCACCTCTTCGTCCCCCACGACGCAACTGTTCAGCCCCACGTTCTCGAGCTGCAGCTTGCCGTTCTCGGCGCGGACGACCGCGTGCTGCCGCGAAACCAGCGGGCTTTGCAGGCAGACGGTGTTGGACGGATCGCGGCCGATGGTCACTTCCGCGTTGCCCACGTCGACCATCTGCCGCCGACTCTCGCTGATTTTGTTGAACCAGACCTTCATCAGTTCATCAATCTTCCTTCTTCTAGTGCTTGATGATTCCCACGTCGCGGAAATCGGTGGCCGTCAACAGGTCGACCAGCGTGCGGGTCTTTTCTTCCAAGAGTTGCCCGTTGGAGTCGATCTTCACGCGAACGGTAATCACGTCCGGCGCCGTGGGACGGACTTTCGCCGCTTTCATGACTTCGATGGTACCCAGGCGGTTGCCGATCGAAAGGACGGTGAACGGGCCGACGATGGCCGTTCCTCCGGTCGACGGTGCCGGCCCACTCGTCTCCTCTTCAGCGGTCCCATCGTCGAAACCTTCCGATGTCCCCGCCCCGTTCGTCTCGTCCGTGCTGCCGAAAACGGCGCGCGTAGGGCGCTGAATCAGCGACTTGTTGACCAGGAACGTCACTTGATCACCCGGCACGAGCAAGTCCAGCGGAAAATTCCTGGCGACGCGGACCCCCAACGCCCCGTACTCGTCACCCAGAGAGAGGACCTCCGGCGGAGTCCTCAGGTCGTCGTTGACCAACAGGCTCCCCCCGGTGCGCATCCGCCAGACCGGCGCGCCGACGACCGAATCGAGGGCATCCGCGGGCAAGGCATAATCCTCCAGGTTACCCGCCCACTTCTTCGGAACGCCCACGCGCTCCAACATGGCCTCCGTCAGCCGTTCGCCCGGCGCCACGGACTGATCGGCCTTGATGCCCCAGAACTCGATCTTCTCGACGTCTCGGGCCTTCATCGCCAGGTAGGCGAAGTTGAACAGCGCGCCGGCAATGCCCAGGCCGATCGCCAGAATGAGGCCGTGAATCGGTTTCATGAGTCGTCGTTCTCCGTAGGAGCGCCCGCCGGGGGCGTGATCATCAGCAATCCGACCAATCGGCCGCCGGCGTCGGGGCCGAAATGCACGTCGACCGAGGCGGCCGGGGCCGGACCGGGGGCCGTGAAGCGGGCGTGCCACGCCGAGGTGGAGCGTTGCCACCGCCGCGCTGCTTTCCAATTATGCTGTGCGAACCAGCGATCGTAGAACTCTGCCGAGGTTTTCGCGTCCACCTCGCCTGCGAACCCTATCAGTCCACCACCACCAGAAACCCTTATGGATACAGTCTTTGCGCATCCTGCGGGTAGTTCTACCTCCGCGATGCCATACGTTCCACTACTATAGACGGGTTCCGACTGGAACGTACACAAATTCCAGGCATCCGGCCCTGCGGGAATCGCCAATCCCCAGGTTACCACGCGGGGTTCGGCAACGGCAAGGTTGCCCCCCGGCTGGGCATCCGCCGGAGCATCCGCCGGCCGGACTCCGACCATCATGGGGAAGGACTCCTTCAACTCGTAGAGTTGCCAGGTGCCCGGTTCTTGCTCGATGGGATCGCGGGCGGCGAGTTCCTCGATAAATTCGCGTTCGGCCTCTCCCGGCTCGTCTTTCGGCAGGTGCCCCTGTCGGACGACCTCGCGGCAACTTTCTTTCAACGCGGCGGCCGCCGCCTGCCTGTCGCCGGTGATCGATTGCCGGCGGAGCGACCAGGCCTGGTCGCCGAACTGCAATACGTGCAGCCGCGACGGGTCGCCCAAGCCGTCGGTCCACGGGAGGTTCGACGTAACCGCTTCAGAATCCGCACCGGGCGCCGACCACCACTGGAGCACCTGCCGCCCGAAACCCAGCCCGACGATCACCACCATCACCGTCAACAGACACTTGGTGGTGTAGCCGGAGATCCGTTTCGCAAGCTGGGCATAATCGGTCGCCATCGCGGTTTCTGGAATTCTCTGGGCCTAATCGAGTTGACGAATCTTGATGTCCAATTGCCGGATTTCGCTTCGCAGAACTCCCGGGCCCGGCGGGGGAACCGGCTCCATCTCCAGCATCGACTCGCACTGGCGTTTCACGCGCTGATAGAAACTCTTGAAGCTGCCGGTCATCCTTTCGGCCAGATTGGGAATCCGCCGGATGACGTTGCCCCGGGAATCCAGTTCGATCTTGCCCTGGATCCGATCGACCAGCCGTTCCACCACCGCGGCCGCTGCGTCGTGATCCAAGGTGCAGAAGCCGCTCAGCGTGGGCTGGAAGTCGGGGGCGGAAGTTCCCCAACCGAGAAGCCTGCCGTAGTAGGCGTAATCCGGTTCGCGATCCAACGGGAGGAGTCCCGGCCAGCCGAAGTAGGCGTTGCGGACGGCGATCGCCGCCTGGACGTACGCGTTGACCAGCGCCGCCGGGGCCTTGGCCAGATCGTAGATCACCGGGACGCGACGCTTCCGGTTCGCCCCGAGCTTCTCCATCCGCCAGTATTGCCACTTGTCGTCCAACAGCCGGGTGACCGCATTGAGATGGTAATTGCCCATGCGGCCGAGCATCGCATAGCGGCGCGTGATCTCCGCCGTGCCCGAGCGAAGGCCGCGAGTCGGATCGAGCAACTCGTTGTCGACGATCGCGGCGGGCAAGGGCCCCCGGGCGACCGGCTGATCGACGCGCGGATCGTCCAACTCCGGCACGTCTTCCGGACCTCCGGTTCTCACCGAGGCCGACTTCGGCCAGTAGCCGGGCCTGGGATCGGTGTTCCCGGTACGCGGCGGCCGCATGCCCCACACGGCCTGTCGGGCCATGCTCAACGCGCGGATCTTCCAACAGGCCGCGATGCCGAAATTGACCATCAGCGCCATCACGAACAGCAGGATCGGCAGCGCCAGCACCAACTCCAACGGCGCCAAGCCGCTCCGCCGCCGAAAAGCCCGGCCGTCCATTCTCAATTTGCAATTCTCAATTTGCAATTTACAATTCTCAATTTTCAATTCTTCATCAATGCGGGCTGATCCTGGCAATGTCGTCTGACTGTAACCCGCCCAAGTCCGGCGGCTGGACGTCTTGGTCACCGAACGCCGGCAGCGGCGGAATTTCCTGGAGGATCGTGCTCAGATCGGACTGCGTGGCGGGGACCAGTTGGCAGGTCCAGTTCTGGTTCAACAGGTCCCAATGGGTCGGCCAGGGCTGACGCACGACGCGCCAATAACCTCCGCCTTCGCCTCCGGCCGGTTCATCCGTGCCCCCCAAGGTCAGACTCGGAAACTCGCCCGGCACGCCGCCCAGCGGGATTCTTTCGGTCCCCGACCACGTCGAGTGCCACCAGACGAGCCGCCGCCGCGGGATGTACACCCGCACGGCCGCGTAGGCGATCGCGCTGCCGTCGATCGGACTGGTGAACACGCCGCGTTTGAAGGGAATCGACAGATCGGGCACTTTGCCCCAGTAGACGACCCCCACGTACGTGAAGTATCGGTCGAGGTGCTCGGTGCCGTCGACGACCTCCTCGGCGGTCGTGCGGATCACCATGGGCAGGTTGCTGTCGGGGTACTCCTCTTCGAGCAGCTTCTTCAATTGGGCGCAGGTAAAGCTCCGCCACAACGAGCCGAAGCGGGACATCTCCGCCACGTTGTCGAAGAGATACAGCGCTTGGCGGTTCCAGTCGCGAAGATACCCTTCCGCGAGCGATTTGCGTTGTCGCCGGGCGATTTGGCGGTATCTGTCCTGGTTGAACACGTTCCCCCAAACCGGATCGACGACGGGAAGGGAGGGTTCGTAGAGTTCATTGTCGCCGCCGACCGGCACGCCGGGGCTGCGCCACAACACGCCGAGCATTTTTCCCCGGCCGTTTTCCGGTTCGCTGTTGCGCAGCGAGATTTCCATGGTGGCCGCCTGGGCGATGTCGGGAAAGGCCTCGACCACCGCCCGTTGGTATTGGGGAATCAACTCCTGTTCCAGGATCTCTTCCATCAACGGCAGGATCCGCTCGCTGGAGGCCGCCGCCCACGTACTGTAGGTGGTGACCAGGTCCTGTTCCAACGGGAGCTTCTGGAGAATGGCCGGTCCGAGCGCGGCGAACTTGGGGAACGACGACGCGCTGAAGTCCGGAGCCACGTTGGCCCAGGCGGAGAGGATCTGGGGCACGTAGCGTTCCGAATTGCCCATTCCGTTGGGGTCGGGTGTACGGTATCGCGAGGCCGCTTCGCGCATGAAGGCCGTGGTGGCGAAGACGTCGCAGAGCAGGTGGTTGGTGAAGGCCAGCGTGTTCATGCCCCGGGCCAACACGACGGCGCCCGAGTAGGCGGCCGCGTCGGCCGAGTTCTGCAGGCGGATCTTGCCGTCGGTCTGACGGCCGACGTTCATCACCATGCCCAACAACAGCGTCAGCATCAGCACGGCGAATACCGAGAGGATGGTGATCGTGCCCTGCTGGTCCCGGTGAACCCGCCGGAGGAAACGCGACAAATAGTAGCCGTCTCGCTCCGCGAGACGAAGCTTCATCTCGCGGAGCGAGATGGCTACTTTGGCACAGATCCTAGTAAACACTGTCGTGAACATAGGGAATGACCGGTTTCTCGCCTTCGTTGCCCATGGTGGTAGTCGCCTTCAGCGGATAGGTATACACGTTCGTCTTTTGCACGATGTGTCGGGCCACTTCGTCGGGCGTGCCGTCCGGTCGGGCCACGTATCGCGCCAGCAGCCGCCCGGGCCCGGGCAGCAGGGCCAGGTCGTGCCGGACGGTGACCGTGACCAGGTCCTGCCAGCCGATCTCGTTGGGATAGAACTCGCCCTCGTCGTCGGGAATGAGATAGGTCAACAGCGGCGGCTCTTCGTTCTTGTGATAGAAGCGGATCTCGAGAAAGGTATTCTCCATCGCGTAGGCCAGTTTGTTCTCCAGCCGCGTGGGGATCCTGGCGTTCTGCTCGGCCTGCGGCACCATCGAGCCGTAGGCCTCCTTGAGGATCTCCGCGATCAAGGCGCCCTGGCCGGAAAGCTCCAAGCCGACGTCGCGCGAGGGGCAGATCGGCGTGCACGCCAACACGGCCGCCGAGCGGATCTTCTCGAACTTGGGGCTGCCCGGCTCGACGAGAAAGGTCATGCCGCCCTCGCTCGGGCCGTAGTTCGGATCGGTCGGGTCGAGGATCGGCACGTCCTGCTTCGGGGCGTCCGGGTCGGGGAACGAGAAACTGATGCAGTTCGGCCCTTCGTCCGTGCCCAGATCGGCCGGAATCCAGACGATCGCACTTCGGGCCGCCGCATAGGCCGCGTAGTGGACCACGATCGTGCCGATCATCAACTGGCTGACCTGCACGATGAAGAGCATGATCATCACGAAAACCGGCAGCGTGAGCACGAAGCTGAGACTCTGGGCGCTGCCGTCCTGGTCACGGTGGAGTTGCCACAGACGGCGGAAACGGATCCCCGAGCCGTTGAACCGCACCAGCAGATACGCCGCGAAAAGCGACACCACCAGCAACGCCAGCCACGGCAAACAGGCCACCAGGACCGCACGACCCATGACGATGCTCTCTACATGAAAAGATCTGCCAACTGGAACCGGACAATGACCACCGCCACCGCGGCGCACGGCGCCAGGAACAGCGGCGGTTGGAGTTGCTTGCGTTCCTCGTCGGTCAAGGGACTCCAACGTCCCAGCCGCAACGTGTAGACCGCTTGTCGAAAAACCCGGGAGGCCAAACGGTTCGCTCCCACGCGCCAAATCAGCACGATCAAGGCCATGCACGCGCCGAGCACGAAGGTCCAGAGCATGGCTGTGATTCCCTGATCCATTCCAAGGAAGGCACCCAGCATGGCCATCAATTTGACGTCGCCGCCGCCGACCTTCAGCATCACGAAGCAAACCAGCATCAGGAACCCGCACAGCAGGAACCCGAGGAGGCTTTCTCCCAGTCCGATCCACCCGAGCCGCTGAAGTTCCCCTTCTTCCACCTTGGCCGCCGCCAGCAAAGCCTCGCCGATCCCGTTCCCACACAACGCCGCCAAGATGCCGGGATAGGTCGTCCAGTTGTAGATTCTGTGTCTTAGCAGATCCGTGAGCGAGGCCACCAGGATCAACGCCAGCAACACGATCGTAACGAGCATGGGGCCTCTCGGCGCTAGAACATCCCGTCCTCGGCGCCCTCTTCCAGCTCATCCAGATTCTTGTTGAAGTATTCCTTGATCTTGGGCCAGCCGACCTTGATCAGGAAGATCAGGATCGGCAGGGCGATTGCGCCGATGATCAGGATCGTCTCCAAGCTGACGGAGCCTTCCTCGTCCTCGTGGACCTTTCGCAAAAGGTTCAGCAGCGACGGACTCGACATAACTCTGCTCCTGTTTCGAAGAAACAAGGTTCTTCTCCGTACCGAACTCACATAAACGGCCACGAAATCAACGTGCACACCATTTCATAGACCAGGCGGATGATCCGCGGACCCGACCACAAGATGAACGCCACCATCGGCAAGACCACGCCCAGGATCAGGGCGTAATCGAGCGACGCCAACCCCGCCCGGCGGCTCTTCCTGCGCCGACTACGCTTCATTCTTGATCTTCGCATATTTCGCCGCGTGGCACAATGAAAAACCCCGTGCAAAGTAGCCGTCTGGCTCCGCGAGACGAAGCTTCATCTCGCGGAGCGAGATGGCTACCAAGCACTACCAAGCACTATTCCGCCCACATTCCCCCTGTATGGTGTATTCGGTCACCCAACCCTTGCTCGAAAGGTTCCCTGGAAAACGTCGGCCTCTCGCCCGTCGGCTCCAATTCAGCGATCAAACGTCCCTCGGCCGTCTTGCCCCGCAGACGGGAAACGTACAAATCACAGGTGCGATATTGATTATTGTCGTCCAGTCCCCGGGCTTCCGTGATTCGCGTGACCTTTCGCGACCCATCCTCGGCAAACCGGGCAATCTGCACAATCAAGTTAATTGCCGAGGCCACCTGGGTTCGGGCAACATAGACCGGGATTTCCACGTCGGACATCAGCGAAAGGGTTTCCAGGCGGATCAGGGCGTCGCGGGGGGTGTTGGCGTGGATCGTCGATAGCGAGCCGGCGTGCCCGCTGAGCATCGACTGGATCAGGTCCAATGCCTCACCGCCGCGAACCTCGCCCACGATGATCCGATCCGGCCGCATCCGCAGGGAGTTGACGAACAGTTCGCGGACGTTGAGGCTGCCGCGGCCGCGCCGGTCGGCGTGCCGGGCCTCCAGATAGAGGCAATGGTCCTGGATCAGCCGCAATTCCGAGGTGTCCTCGATCACCACGATCCGTTCTTCCTCGGGAATGGCCCGGGAAATCGCCCCCAGCAAGACCGTCTTCCCCGTGCCGGTTCCGCCCGAGATAAGAATGTTCTTCCGCAGGTGGACGCAGAATTCCAGGAACTCCTTGGTTGCTTCGGAAAGGCTGCCCAGCGAGATCAGATCCTCCATCGTCAAGGTCTCGCGGGAGAACTTCCGGATGGTCAGATAGATGCCGGTCCTGGCACTCGGGGGGATCACGGCGTGGACGCGAGACCCGTCGGGCAGCCGGGCGTCGAGCACCGGATGTTCCTCGTTGATCTCGCGGCCCACCCATTGGGCCACGTTGTGGATCGCCGAGAGCAGCGTGTCTTCGTTGGGAAAACGTGCCGAAGTGCGTTCCAACCGCCCGCGGCGCTCGATGAAGACGTTGTCGAAGCCGTTGACCATGATCTCGGTGACCGATTCGTCTTCCAGCAGCGAGCCGATCGGCTCGAGAAAGTACTTCACGCTGGCTTCGAAGATCGCCTGACGCGACATGGGATCGCCCCGGAGCGCCTGTTGGGGAGGAAACGCGCAAACGTTTTTGGTACAAGAGGTTCCAGAAGTATATGATCCGCGAGCCGCGTGAGAAAGTCAAGCGACTTGCCCGTTATTGCCAGCCACATGAGGGGGTTCCAATCGGCATCGTAGGTCAGGGCTTGCCGTGACGAATGGACTCGCCCGCTGCTCGATTCCCGCCCTGACGGATGGTCTCGCCCACTGCACGATTCCGTCAGGGCAAGCCCTGACCTACGAGTTCAGGCAACCGGCGTCTGGTCCGGGGCACTGGGGGGTGAGACGATGGGGGCGGCCACCGGGGCTCTGGCGATGGCGGGCTGGGATGCCGTTTGAGCGCGGAGGTGCTTCGCCGCCCGGGTCACGGTCGGCAGCTTCAACGTGAAAGCGGTTCCCTTGCCCACCGTGCTCTGGACCTGGATCCGTCCGTGATGGGCCTCGATGATGTCGCGACACATCGACAACCCTAAGCCGGTGCCGCCTTTGCCGCTCTCGTCGGGGCCGCTTTTCGTGCTGTAGAAGGAATCGAAGATCCGCGGCAGGACCTCGGGCGGAATCCCGCAGCCGTAGTCGCGGATGACCAGGTCGATCATCTCGTTTTCGGCGTCATGGGTAAGCTTGATCAGCAGCCGGCCACCTCGGGGCATGGCCTGCCGGGCGTTGATCAGCATGTTCAACAGGATCTGCTGGACCTGGTTCGCGTTGACGTAGGCCTCGGGGATCGGCCGGAAAATCTTGTCCACCGCGATGCGATACTTCGACATCTCGCGTTCCAACAGCAGCATCGTGTTTTCGACCAGTTGGCTCAGATCGGTCGGTTCCTGGCCGGCGGAGCGCTTGCGTGCCATGCCCAAGACGGTGTTGGTGATCTTGGCCGCCCGACCGCCGGCGGCGAAGATCTTCTCCAAACACTTGTCCCGAGTCGCCGTGTCCTTGTGACGCATGCCCATCTTGGCATAGTTGATGATGGTCATCAGCACGTTGTTGAACTCGTGCGTGGTCGTACCGACCAACTCGCCTAAGGCGGTCAGCGTCTGGGCTTGGGCAAGCTGATTCTTCAGGACGTCGATTTGTCGCTGCAAACTTGCCGTATCAGCATTGCCGCTGGTTGACACCGATTGCTCCCAATCTGGTTGAAATGCCCGACCGTCAAAAATCCGCGCAGGACACCAGGTTTCCTACTTGCCCCATCGCTGGTGTTCTCGCTGTTTCCCCGGAATCCTGTGTCTTAACTCTATGTAGGAAAACCACTTAGCCTTAATTCCCCCTATCGTCGAACTCGGCTCGGCAACTGAAACCCAAGCCGCTATAATCCCCGCAGCGATTTCTTGCCGGTCACGGAGGCTGGTGATTTGGAGAAGCTGGGATGCACACGATAGAGTTGCTCGAGCAGGCGCTCGATCTGGCCGCGCGGCTGGGATACCAAATTCGCCAGGAATGGCTCGACGGCGTCGCTGGCGGCGGCTGCGTGCTGGGCGGCCGGAAGGTCCTCTTTCTCGATCTGGCCCTCGGACCGATCGATCAGCTCGAAGCGGTCCTGGAGACGCTACGCCGCGAACCGCAAGCGCACTCGCTCCCGATGCCGCACCAACTGAGAAAACTGCTGGAAGTTCGCAAAACCGCGTAGTTTGCGCCGTAATAGGCAGCCCGATAGAGCCCTGACTATGCGGAGTCCTCCCCGACCGGTTCTCCGCGGTACAGCCCGTGGGTCTCAATGTACTTCTCCACCGCTCGGGGGGTCCAATAGCGAATGCTCAACCCGGCGGCCACACGGCGGCGGATCTCGGTGCTGCTCAGGCCGATCTCGGGCATCTCGGCCTGATGGCGGCGGATGGCCTCCAGGCGTTCCGCAGAGGTGATCGGGCGCAGGACGTCGAAGTTCAACGGCCCCGAGCCCGGGCGGCGGACCGCAACCGCCGTGGCCAGTTCGCAGATCCGCTCGGGTTGGTGCCAGTGGGGCAGATCGTGCAGCATGTCGGCCCCCAAGAGGAAAAACAGCTCCGCCTCGGGGTCCTCTTCCCGAAAATGGGCCAATGTGTCGGCCGTGAAGTTCACCCCACCACGATCCACCTCATAGCGGCTGACCGAAAACGCCGCGTGACCGGCGATAGCCAATTCGAGCATTTCAATGCGCACTGCGGCGGGAGTCCGTTCGCGCCCTCGCTTGTGGGGCGGGACGGCCGCCGGCAAGAACCGCACTTCGTCCAGACGGCACTGCTCCCGGCAACACTCGGCCAGCAGCAGATGCCCGTAGTGAACCGGATCGAACGTCCCGCCGAAAAGGCCCAGTCGCATCATCCGACCCTGTGTTGAAACGAAGTCTTGGTGGTAAGATAGGGTTCCCATCGTACCATGAGGCCAGCTTCCGTTCGAGACGTATGCCCAAACAGCAGCAACTGTTCGACACCGAGCCCGAGCCGTGGGAAGAAGACGACCGCACGGAACAACTGGTCGCCTCGGTCGTGGTACTCGGCGGGCCGGCACAGGAATTGGACTACTCGGTGCCCGATGCGATCCGCGACCGGCTCGAGCTGGGATGCCGCCTCCGCGTGCCGTTGGGCAAAGGCAACCGGCTGGTCACCGGCTACTGCGTTCGGCTGCAAAGTCGAACGGGCGGCTCGCGCCGGCTGAAGCCCGTGCATACGATCATCGACCGGCGGAGCCTGCTCTCCCCGGCCATGCTCCGACTGACCCAGTGGATCGCCGACTATTATCTGTGCAACTGGTCGACCGTGCTCGAGGCGGTGGTGCCGGCGGGTGTTCGCGGCCAGGCGGGCACACGGCCGACCACGCTGTTGAGCCTCGATCCGGAGAAGGCCCGGCAACTCGACAAGACGGCCCTGCCCGAAAAACAGGCGGCCGTGATCAAAGCGCTGGCCCTGGCACAAGAACCGCTCACTCCCGGCGAGTTGGCCCGGGCGGCCAAATGCACCCAGGCCCCCATCACGGCGCTGCGGCGCAAAGGGCTGATTCGTTCGAAAACGGGCCGCGTACGCAGCAAGCAACAAACCATCGAGACGCCGGTCGCACGCGAGCAGCACCTGACCTTGAACCCCGACCAACAAAAGGCTCTCGATGCCATCCTCGAATCGCTCGACTCCCGCGAACATCGAACCGTCTTGGTCCACGGCGTCACCGGCAGCGGCAAGACGGAGGTCTACATCCAGGCGATCCAGGAAGTCATCCACTTCGGCCGGCAGGCGATCGTGCTGGTTCCGGAGATCAGTCTCACGCCCCAGACGGTCCAGCGGTTCCGCTCGCGTTTCGGCCGGGTGGCCGTGTTGCACAGCCACTTGAGCGACGCCGAGCGGCATTGGCACTGGCAGCAGATTGCCGACGGCGAGGTCCCGGTGGTGGTGGGCGCCCGCAGCGCGATCTTCGCCCCCACGCCCGATCTGGGGCTGATCGTTCTGGACGAAGAGCACGAGTCGTCGTTCAAGCAGGCCACCGCCCCGCGCTATCACGCCCGGGACGTGGCCATTGCCCGGGCGTCGGCCGAGAAGGTGCCGTTGGTGTTGGGCTCCGCCACGCCGTCGCTGGAGAGCTGGCACCGGGCCCACTCGGGAGAGTACAGGCTGGTCGAGCTGCCACGCCGTGTGATGGGTCGGCCGTTGCCGAGGGTGGGCACGATCGATTTGCGCGGCGATCACCCCCACGGCTCGTTGGGACGCGGCGCGATCGGGCGTCAACTGCACACCGCCATGCGCTCGGCCTTGGACGAAGGCGGGCAAGTGATTCTGCTGCTGAATCGGCGGGGCTTCTCCACCCACATCCAATGCCCGGCCTGCGGGCACGCGATGCGGTGTCCCGATTGCGACATCGCGTTGACGCACCACCGCACCCGGTCGATCGCGCTGTGCCACTACTGCGACCACGAAATCCCCGCCCCCACGCAATGTCCCCAGTGCGGCTTCGGCGGCATCCGCTACTCGGGCCTGGGCACGCAGCGGCTGGAATCCGAGGTCCAGGCGCGTTTTCCCGGCGTCGCCTGCCTGCGGATGGACACCGACTCGATGCAGCGGCACGGCAGCCACGAACGGGCGTTGGCGAAGTTCCGTGCCGGAGAAGTGAAGATCCTGCTGGGGACCCAGATGATCGCCAAGGGGCTGGATTTCCCCAACGTGACGCTCGTCGGCGTGATCAATGCCGACACGGCGCTGCACCTGCCCGACTTTCGGGCGGCCGAGCGGACGTTTCATCTGGTCACGCAGGTGGCCGGGCGGACCGGCCGCGGCGAGAAGGGGGGCCGCGTGCTCGTGCAGACGTTCAGCCCCGAACACCCGGCCATCCAGGCGGCCGTGCGTCACGACTACGCGGTGTTCGCCACGGGCGAGTTGCCCATTCGGGAGATGCTCGGCTATCCGCCGTTTACCGCCATGATCCGCCTGGTCATTCGCGGCCCGGTGGAAAAGAAGACCGGGGAGTTCGCCCGAGCCGTGGCCGAGCGGCTCGAAGCGGCGCTCTTGGAGCAAGGGGCCGAACATCGCATCCTCGGCCCGGCCCCGGCCCCGTTCGCGCGGCTGCGAGGCAAGTACCGGTTTCAGATCCAACTCCAAGGCCCCGACGGCCAGCGACTCCGCGCCGCAGTCCGCCACGCCACGGCCGATCTGCAAACGCCGGAGGAAATCCAGTGGATCGTCGACGTCGATCCGTTGGATATGCTGTAGGTCAGGGCTTGCCCTGACGGATCCTTCTGATGTTTCCGACGATCGCTTGATCCCGTCAGGGCAAGCCCTGACCTACGCTTGATCCCGTCAGGGCAAGCCCTGACCTACGCTTGATCCCGTCAGGGCAAGCCCTGACCTACGCTTGATTTCGTCAGGGCAAGCCCTGACCTACCGGCTGAACTTGTGTATCGTGGTGTGCTTGTAGGTTTCGCCGGGGCGGAGGACCGTGGTGGGATACTCGGGCCGGTTCGGCGAGTCGGGATAGTGCTGGGTCTCGAGGCAGAAGGCGTAGTGCTTCTGGTAGACCACTCCGCCGGCGGTGATCGTGCCGTCGAGGAAGTTGCCCGTGTAGAGCTGAATGGCCGGTTGAGTGGTGAAGATCTCCATCACGCGTCCGCTGGTCGGTTCGGTCACCCTGGCCGCCAGCGTCGGCCGCTTGCCTTCGCTTTCTTCCTTGTTGAGCACGTAGCAGTGGTCGTATCCGCCTTCGACCTGCTCGATCCGTGCGCCGATCGTTTCGGGCGTGGTGAAGTCCATCGGCGTGTCTTTCACGGGCGCCAACGGGCCGAGCGGGATCAGCGTCTCGTCGACCGGCAGGTAACGATCGGCGTTGAGCATCAGCTTGTGCCGGAGCACGTCGCCCGAACCGGCCCCGGCCAGGTTCCAATAGGCGTGGTTGGTGAGGTTGACCACCGTGGGCTTGTCGGTCTTGGCCGTGTAGCTCATCGTCAGTTCGTCGTCGGCGGTTACCGTGTAGGTCACCGTGGCGGTGAGCGTGCCGGGGTATCCTTCGTCGCCGTCGGGACTGACCAGCCGGAACTTCACGCCCACGGAGCCCTCTTCCTCGATCGGCTTGGCCTTCCAGACGTGCTTGTCGAACCCCTTCTCGCCGCCGTGGAGGTGGTTGGGCCCGTTGTTGGTGGCCAGCGTGTACTCGGTGCCGTCGAGGGTGAACTTGCCCTTGGCGATCCGGTTGGCGTAGCGGCCGACGGCACAACCGAAGTACGGGTGGCCGGCGACGTAGTCTTCGAGCGAATCGCGGAAGAGCGTGACATTCTCGACCTTGCCGTCGCGATCGGGCACCTCGACCGCCGTGATCATCGCCCCGTAGGTGATGACCTTGACCGTAAGGCCCTTGCCGTTGGTCAAGACATATTGATCTACCTCGGTGCCGTCTTCCGTCTTCCCGAAGGGTCGTTTGGTGATACCCATTTTCGTCTCACTCCCTGAGGCTGTTGCAGTGACCGAGCCGGCGGCCGCGAGTAACGCGACAACGAACGCGGCGGCAAGAAGGTTTTTCAGCGGTTTTCTCATCTCTTCGCTCCCATGGTTCGTAAAGATCCAGCTCGAACTGTAACCGGCGAGTCGAAAAGGGGGACCGGCTCCGGGCCGTGTTTCGGCTCCAACGTCGCGAGAAACGTACGCCGGCCCCGTGCCTGTCCGCTTTTTCGACGGCTCGATAGACCAGTGTACCACCTGCGGGTGCGACTGCAAGAAAGGGGCGAGAGACCCAATTGTTACTCGTTTTTTCGACTCCGCGGCAACAATGGGCCGATTCGTGCGGCGTGCGCATTGCCGGAACGTGTTGCGGGGCAACGCCTTAGGCACTTACCGCGACGTTCGCCGGGCGCGGCGAAGTGAATTGTTTCCCGCCCCACGCCCGACGGCTGCCGCCGGCCGTTCGGCCCGGCTGTTCGCAAGGTGTTGCCATCAAAGCGGTTAGGTTGCCTGGGGCCCTCTTGACACCACCGCCGCTTACGCCTGCAATGGCCGGTTGATTTCCAGGGTGCAAATCCCATTTTCCACGGGTTTTCGGCATTGTTTACCGTTTTTTTCGAATTTCGCATTTCCAAAGTCAACAATCGCCGGCCCCCGTTCATCCACGACCGCGGCAGGCACATGGACAAGTGTATCGTATTGCCCACAAAGTCTCCAGCCCAAGATTCAGGCCACCGTACGGAGAGCGTAGTGGTGGGCACCGCCCACCAATCCGAATCGAGCGAATCGAGAAGGTGGTTTGGGAATTGGTGGGCGGTGCCCACCCTACGCTTACTCTCCCGCCTCTCATTCGACCTTCACGATCACCACCGTGATGTCGTCGCGCGGGGGGCGGTTGCGGGTGAAGCCGACGATTTCCTCGCGCAGGGCGTCGACGATCCGTCGGGCGGGCCGATCTCGCTCGGCAGCGATCACCTGCAAGGCCCGTTCCGCGCCAAAACGGACGTGGCCGGGCGACTCCGCCTCGAACACGCCGTCGGTGAAGAACGTGATGATCTCGCCGCCTTCGAGCAGGATGGGTCCTTCGGTGCCGACGATCGTATCCGGCTGGATTCCCAGCGGGATCGCCGTACTGTTGAGCACCGTGAGTTTTTCGCCGGCGTGGAGCAAATACCCGCGCTGCCCGGCGCTGGCGTAGATCAGCGACCGCGAGCCGGGATCGAGGCGGACCATGGCCAAGGTGACGAACTGGTTGTCGGCCGTGTCGCCGTAGAGGACCGTGTTGGTGCGGGAGAGGATTTCTCCGACGTCGGCATAGACCTGCGAAAGCGTGCGCAGGCACGCGCGGGTCTCCGACATCAACAGGGCCGGCCCCATGCCGTGGCCGCTGACGTCGCCGACCACGATGGCCAGGCAGTCGCCGCGCATGGGGATATAGTCGTAGTAGTCGCCCGCGGTGGCCTTGGCCGGATAGAGTGCGCCGGCGATGTCGAACCCGTCGAGCAGGGGTGCGTCGACGGGGAAGAGCCGTTGCTGGATTTCCTGGGCGGCGCGGAATTCCTCGGACGTATCGCGCAGGGCGGCTTCGGCGTCGTGGCGCCGGTTGCGCTCGATGGCGTAGCGAATCGAGCGGACCAGCAGGTTGTCGTTCACCTGTCCCTTGACCAGGTAGTCTTCGGCTCCGGCCTGGACCGCCTTGACGGCCGTTCTCTCGTCGCTGTACCCGGAGAGCACCACGATCGGCACGCCGTCGGCTTGCGCGACCATGGCGAGGAAGGTTTCCAGGCCCTGGCTGTCGGGCAGGGCCAGATCGAGCAGGATGACGTCGAATTCGCGCTCTTTGCAGCAATGGACCGCGGCGGAAAGCAGCTCGACGTGGATCAACTCGAACGGACCGTCCCAGCGATCGCCCAGCAGGCTGCGCATGATCCAGACGTCGTCCGGATCGTCTTCGACCAGCAGGATTCTGACTCGTTGGCTTTCCATCTCAATCCACCGGCGGCAATTCCACCAATTCGAACCAGTACTTGCCCAGTGTATCCATCATATCCACCAGCGCGCGAAAGGTCACGGGCTTGGTCAGATAGGAATTCACGCCCATGTCGTAGGAGTAGCCGACGTCGTCCTCGGCCGTGGAAGTGGTCAGCGCGACGATGGGGATTCGGCGGAAGCGCGGGTGGGATTTCAGTTCCTTGAGCACTTCGCGGCCGTCCTTCTTCGGCATTTTCAAGTCGAGCAGGATCAGATCGGGACGCGGCGCGTCTTTCCCGTCGGCGTACCTGCCGCGACGGAAGAGGTAATCGGACAACTCCTCCCCGTCGCGCACGAAGCGGAGATGATAGTCGTGGCGCGTCTCCTTCAGGGCGTCGCGGACCAAGAGGCAATCGTCCGCGTCGTCGTCGGCCATCAGGATCGTGTAGGACTTGGAAGACCTCGCCATCGACTACGGTTCCTGCGTTTTGGGTTGGAAGACGGGCAACACCACCTCGAAGGTCGCACCCCGGCCGGGAGTGCTCCGCGCGGTGATCGTCCCGCCGTGACGCTCCACGATTCTTCGGCAGATGGGCAGACCGATTCCGGTGCCCTCGTAGACGTCGCGCGGATGGAGCCGCTGGAAAACGTCGAACACGCGATCCCGGTACCGCTCGTCGAATCCGATCCCGTTGTCCTCGACGAGGATGCGACATCGCTCTTCGGTGGGAGATCGCCGGGGACGACTGCTCTGGCCGCCGGTCACGAACCGCCCGTGAACCTTCACCACCGGCGGTTCGTCGCGGCGGCAGAACTTCAACGCGTTGCCGATGAGATTCTGCAACAACTGGCGCATCTGCAGCGGGTCGGCGTGGATGGTCGGCAGGCGGCCCACTTCCACCCGGCCCTCCACCTGCGCGATCTGCACCTCCAGATCGGAGACGACTTCTCGGACCACCTGGGCCAGATCGACCTCCTGGAAGTTCTGTTCTCGGGTCGTCACTCGCGAGAGGGTCAGCAGGCCCTCGATGAGCACCTGCATGCGGCCGGCGGCGCCTTGCATCCGTTGGACGCACTCCTGGCCGATCTCGTCGAGCGCCTCGCCGGACTGCATTTCCAGGCGATCGCTGAACGTGCGGATTTTCCTCAGCGGTTCCTGCAGGTCGTGGGAGGCCACGTAGGCGAACTGTTCCAGTTCCCGGTTCGAGCGTTCCAGTTCCGCCGCGTAACGGGCCTGTTTGCGTTCGGCCTCTTTGTGCCGGCTGATGTCGCGGAAGAAGAAGGTCAGCACGGGCGAGCCCTGCTCGTAGCTGATGGTCATGGCCATTTCGGCGGGAAAGGTTTCGCCGTTGGCCCGAACGGCCGTCATCTCGATCCGCCTGCCGAGCATCGACCCCTCGCCGACGTGGAGGTAGCGATCGATGCGGTCCTGCTGCTCGGCACTGCTGGAGGCGGGAAAGAGGACCTCGGAAGGTTGCGTCCCCAGCACCTTCTCGCGCGAATGGCCGAAGACCTGCTCGGCCGCCCGGTTGAATTCGGTGATCACGCCCTCGTGGTTGATGGTAATGATGGGATCGAGCGCCGACTCGAGGATGGCGTTCTTGCGTGCCTGCGATTCGGCCAGGGCCTGTTCGAGACGGATCTGTTCGGCGGCGTCGTTGTGGATGATGGCCAGGCACGACGGTTTTTCCTCGTGCGGGTGCTTGACCAGCAGTATCGTGGTGAGCACGTCCTGCAGCTCGTCCGTCCTGACGTTGCGGAGCTGACTCTGGCCCCGCCATCGGCCTTCCCTTTCCACGGCCGGGACCGCCACGTCGCGAAGCTCTTGCCAGGATTCGTCGTCGTAATAATCGTGCAAGTTGGGGGGAAGCTCCAAAGCGTGCTCGTCCAGACCGATCAAGCGGCGGCCGGCCGGATTGAGATAGAACGGCTTCCCGTGCAGCGTGGCCATGCAAATGAACGCGTCGACGCTGTCGGCCAGGGCGGCCAAATCGAGCACGTGGCGCGCCGGAGCGGATGGCCCGGCCGCCTGGCCGTCGATATAGCGACGACGCAACAGATCGATCGCGTCGCTCAGCTCGGCCAGCGTGAGCATCAGGACCGTCTTCTCGTAGTCGGTCTTGACGATCTGGAAGCGGACCACGCGCTCCAGGCAATTCAACCCGGTCAACACTTCGGAGAAAGTCAGGCCCAGGGGAGTCCCCTCGCTGCGGAGTGCTTCGGCCCATTGGCGTGCCGGGGCGTCGTGGTCGTCCCGGCAGCAGGCCCTCAACGCGTCGAGAACGGTCGCCGATTCGCCGGCTCGCGTCAGTCGCAACGTCTCGCAACCGGCCTGTTCGAAGTTCTCGGCAAGGGCTCGGGCGAGTTCTTCGCTGCGGACCGTCAGAACGTTCAGCAGATCGCTCATCAGCCGTCTCCCTCGATCTGGCCGGGGGCGATTTCGCCGTGGCGAGCGTACCGGTAGTAGACCTCCAGCGTGAGGATGGCCAAGGCCGTGCTGTAGATCCGCCCTCCGAATCGCCCCCACTTGCTGTTGGGATCCCAACTGCCGCGTTCGCAACCGTCGTGCCGTTGCAACTTGACCAGCGTGTCGCGGATGACCGTGTTCCATCGGTTCCACAAGTCGCCGCCGACCTGGAACATCCCCAGCGTGCAGTTGTACCAGAGGTAGTAATCCCACTCGTCGTAGACGCCTCGCGGATCTCCCCATTTCATCTCCGCCTGGCGGGCGAGGTGGCTGGCGGCTTCGCCGATGATCGGCGCGTCGGGTTCGTTCAGCAGAAACTGCCGGGCCAGCATCCCCACGCCGGTGGTCGCGTCGGTGTTGAGCGTCAGCGCGTCGTCGTACCCGGTCTGTCCGTTGGTTCCCATCTCCCGGTTCTTGAAGAACGTACGGACGTTTTCCACGCACCGATTGCTCACGGGAATGCCGGCCTCCTTGGCCGATTTCAGCGCCAGCACCTGCCACCCCGTGACCGACGTGTCGCCGGGGCGCGTCAAGTCGTTGGTATATCGCCAGCCGCCGTCGAGGTGCTGGTTCGCTTCGATGAACTCCACGGCTTTCTCGGTGCCGTTGACGTAGGCCTCGTTTTCCGGCTGGTACAGAGCCGCGGCGGCGGCGACGGCGTCGGCCAGGGCAAAGGCCGCGATGCCGTGCTCGTACATGTGGTACTTGTGGTGCGTCGTTCGCCCGTCGATATCCCGGCCCGACTTGGAGCCGACCAACGCGCCGTCGGTCCCCTGATGCTCGATCATCCAATCGAGCCCCTTGCGGACGACGCCGGAGTACTTGGCGTCGTTGAAGTAGTAGTGTCCCCCTGCCTGAAACGCCAACAGGGCCAGGCCGGTCAGTGCCATTTCGTACGCATCGCCCTCGCCCGTGCAACGGTTCGGCCGCTCGCACTGCGACTGGCTGCCGGTGCCCAGACAGACGTTCGACCACGAGCCGTCGGGGGCCTGGTGCCGGGCGAGCCACTCGAGTCCGTCGGTGACGGCATTTTCGCTGACCTCGCTGCCGCCGTACTTGCCGATCCAATCGGTGCGATCGGCTTGGGTCCGCTTGCTGTAGAGTCCCAAAGCGGCGAGTTTCGCGCCGCGGTAGGTATCCACCCGATCGACGATCGCCTCGCTCTCGGGAGTCACCTCGATCGTGCAGACGTCCCAGACGTTGCCCACCGCGTCGTCCCGCGCCCGAAAACGATACATCTGGCCGCCGTAATAGAGCCTCACTTCGGCTCCCGACCGGGCCAAGGCGTCGCTCGCCGGATCGTCGCCGTGGGTGTAGTCGTGAACGAAGTAGTGGTACTGGCCCGGCTGCACGCCCAGGACGGTGATCGTCTCCGGACCCTCTCCGTTACGATCGTCCACGTCGAGCCGCACGAACTCCTGGCTCTTCAGATCGCCTTTGCGGTCGTAGTGGACGTGGAACTTCTCGCCGCCGGGCAAGGGGCCTTCCAGGTGGGCGTCCAGGTCCTCGGGCTCTCGATCCCACGTGAGCACCAGCCGGATCTGCCCTTCCTCCAAGCCCGGGCTGAGCACCGCGCGAACGAACGTTTCCTCGTCGGCGATCAGGTCCCGCTTCAACTCCTCGGTAGAGAAATCCTCGGCCGAGATCTCGAGGGTCGCCGGGCCGGTCGGTGCGCCGTCGATGCGGAAGCCCCCTTCGGCGTCGGTGCGCAGGCTGATTTCCGTCCCGGCGATGCGCACCTCCGCGCCAGGGACCGGCTCGTTGTTGATCGCGTTGACGACCTGGCCGACCAGCACGCCGTCGCCCAATTTCGGTCCCGTGTAGATCCCCGTCCCCGCAAACGCCGAGGCCGACCGCCGCGAGGGCAGTTCGGGCACTTCCAGCGGATGTTTTCGGGCGACCCATCCGTCGCGATAGACCATGTCGATCACCTGGCCCGACTGAAGTCCGTCGATGCGCCACTGGAATTCCTGCTCTTCTCCCACCGCGTCGGACGTGACCTGATCGAGCAACTCCGTATCCGTTCGGCGAAAGCCGATCGAGCCGCTGCTCGTGGGCCGATAGGACACGATCACCCGGTTGGCGTCGAGTGGGTCGCGGCGGATGCCGACGTCCTTGACCTTCGCGTAGCTGAGTTCCGAATGGACGTAGTAGACGGCGAAACAGACGAGGCCCAGGATCACAGCGGCCGCCGCACCGTTACCCAGCAGGATGCTCCGCCGTCGCCCCTTTCGGACCCGGCGTCGCAGACTTTCCACTTCGACTTGCAGGTCTTGGGGCGCCCCATCGGTTGCCGAAGGCGAGTCGGTCGGCGCCGGGGTTACGGGGATCGGTCTTACCGACATCGGCACCGCAGGGACAGCAGGGATTGCCGTTGGTCCGGGAATGTTGGTCGTCCCGGGTGGAGGCGGTGGAGCGATCCCGGGAATGTCTCGCGAGAGGCCCGGCGGCGGTGGGGGCGCTTGAAGCCGCATCTCGCCGGCGGCCGGCCTCGTCGCGGCCGGAGGCGGCGGGGCGGGAATGGCTCCCGTCGTGCCCCCTTCCATCCCCAGCGGCCCGCCGCAGTCGGGATAGGGGCAGACGGTCGCATGATCGGGAACGTCTCTGCGGCACCGTGGACAACGTTTCATCGCATCGCCCTATCGTGGCAAGGTAGGTCAGGGCTTGCCCTGACGGATACCCACGTAGGTCAGGGCTTGCCCTGACGAAATACCCGAACAGCCTGTCACCTTATCGCTGCGTCAGGGCAAGCCCTGACCTACGTCCGTTGCGGATTCAATCCTCCAAAACCCTTCCTTCGCTGAGCACTTTGCCGAAATTCTCGATCTCCTGGAACCTGCCCGTCTCGCCCAGCAGCTTCTCGTAATCCGGCTTGAATTTCCGATGGGAGAAGACCCGCAGCAGCACCCGATGCTCTCGCAACCGTTTGCGCAGGTCTTCGGCCGTGGCCCCCGATCCGGTCGGCTCGTGGTAGGCGGCGTCGGTAACCAGGTAGAAACGGCGCAGCGCCTTCTCCTCCAGCGGCAGTTCCAGGGCCTTCTCCAAGGCGTCCAGCGCCGATTCGGGAAGGTCGCCGCCGTTGAAGCGTTCCACCTGGTCGGTCCACGTAATGAACTGGCCGACGTCCGGCGCGAATCCGTGCTCCTGAAGCCAGGGGTCGGCCTCGCTCGTATCGCCGAATCCGATCAGGGCGAAGCGGTGCTCGAGCGCCATCTTGTCGAGCTTCTCCGAGAACACGGCACACTTCTCCTTCAGTTCGACGATGTAAGGGTCCATCGACTCGGTCGTGTCCATGAGGATGACGATGTCGGCCCGGTCGAACGTGGCGGCGGTCGCCGAAAAGGTCTTGCGGAACAGCCCGCCGCGGTACCGGAGCACCAGATCGATGTTCTCTCCCGGCTGGTAACCCCACGACCAGTTCCGATCGACCTCGCAGGCTTCATCGAAATAGTCGATCCTCTCGGTCGCGATATCGCCCGAGGTCCGACGGCAGCAGACCTTGCCGGGCGAGATGACGTTGAATCGGATCCGCAGCCGCCCCTGTTCGATCGGGTGCTGCTCGACCCGGATGCTCTCGGGGTCGATCACCGCGTAGGCTCCGATCGTCTTGTCGTAGACGACCCAGAGGATCACCACCAGCAGCAGCACGCCCGCCGCCAGGATTCCGGCGAGATACTTGTTGCGTTTGCCGATCTTGTGGTCTTCGACCTTCAATCGGCTGAGCCAAGCCTGCATTTCGCCGGAGGCCATCATGTCGACCTTCGGCGGGCCGGGCGCACCCGGCTGCCGTGCGACGGGCGAAGCCGGCGGGGACGGCGGCGGATTCGGAGCCGGGTTTCCCAACGTGCTCATGCTGAACTCGGAAGGGGGATCGAACGTTCCAGGGTTCATTCTCGCACGAGCCGCCGGGAATGGCAAGCCGATGATACCACACCGAAAGGCGAAGTCCCCTATTGGCATCCGGTCCAGGATGTCACGGTGGGTGGCACGCCCTGAGGAACGAAGGGCGTGTAGAGTAGCCATCTCGCTCCGCGAGATGTAGCCACGTCTCGCGGAGCGAGACGGCCACTCTGATCCTACGGGCTGCTCTGTGCGATCTTCGAAGCGGTTTCGGCCCGGCCGATCACGTCGAGCCTTGCCAATACCTGCTCTTTGAGTTCTCCGGTGGCTCGGCGGGCGGCCATCTGATAGTAGATCTTGGCCACGTTGGCCTTCCCGTCCGTTTCCGCCTGCCGGGCACGCTGGAAGAAGTCGTCCGCCTCTTCGCCGCGAGCCGCCTGTTCGCTGATCCGCCGGGCCTGGGCCTCAGCCACGCTCATCGGCGGCTCGACGGCCGAACTGGCCAAAGTAGACCGCTGCCAGCCTCCCCCATAAGCCGGGTCTCGCGAAAGGAACGGATGGCTCGCACCGGCGATCTGCGGCAGCGGTTGCTGCGAGGCCAAACCTTGGTACGAGGAAGGTTGGCCCAGCATCGCCTCCTCCATGGCCTCGAAATCGTGGATGTACGCCGTGACGTGCATCTGCGAGGCGCTCCGCTCCTGGCCGATCGCGCTATTCTTGAACGGCCGGAAAGGGAGCATCGGCGTGCCGAACTCGTTGCGCCCCGTCGAGGCCCGACTGACTCCGCCCATGTACACGCTGCCCCGATCCGGCACCGAGACCGTCGTACCGACGCTGAAGTAGGAAAACGTGGGCAGTTGCACGGCCGTGGCCGGGGGTTGTTGGGCCACGGCGCCGCCGCAGGCAAACGCCCAGAAGGCCATCGCCAGCCAGGTCGCGTGAATCTTCACGAGAATTCCCTTCCCTGTTTCGCCACGTTCTGCCCTTATTGTCCAGTTGGGTGGCACGCCCTGAGGAACGAAGGGCGTGGTGAACTATCCAACTCTCCTACCACGCCCTTCGTTCCTCAGGGCGTGCCACCCTCATGGGAATGTGCGTGATCCGTTTCTGCTCGGAGTGCTAGTATATCTTGTCCCACATCTTCCGCTCGTTCCGATCCCAGAACATCCGCGGGCCGACGACGAAGTCGGTCATGGTCTCGTAGTTCCAGGGGAACAGGCTGCGGACCTCGTCCGTCTCGACGTCGTACATGAACAACCAGGGCTGACCGACCGCCTCGTCGCTGTCCCGGGCGGCCACGCAAAGGGTCCCGGCCGGCGAGAAGGAGAGCAGGCCGTTGCGGTAATGGCTCTTGTTCGGCGGGAGCCGCAGCGTCTTGACCGGCTCTTCTCCCTCGAAAAGGTGAATCTTGTCTCCACCTTGCGTTGCCGCCCACCGCAACGATTTCGTATCGGCCGCCACTCCACCCCTGCCGGGCAGGATCGGCTGGGCAGACGACGGGTTCTCGTCGCCGGAGAATCGGTAGATCCCCTCGTCGCCGTCGGTGCCGAGGATCACGTGCTTGTCGTTGGTGATCGCCACCGACATCTCCTGGGCCGACCACTTCTGTCCCTCGAACCGCCGATAGACCTTCGGCCGGATGCCGCCGCTGGAAGTGGCCGCCATCACGTCGGCGATATTGTCGGCCACCAGTACCGTGTCGGAATCGCCGCCGATGGCCACGTCGACCGGATGGACCAACGTCTCGTCCTTGTCCAGAAGCGTCGACACCTTGCCCGTGTCGTCGATCTGCATGATCTTGCCGCCGTCGCGCGGCATGGCCACCACCAGGCCGTTCTCGCGGTGCAATGCCAAACCGGTGGGCGTGTAGGGCAGGTTTATCACACCCAGCACGCGACCGTTCTCGTCGACCTGATAGACCTTGCCCGGACCGGTCTCATCGCCCGTGGCGACATAGAGCACAAACCGGGGATCGGCCGCGATTTCTGTCGGCGGGAGCTTGATGCCCGCGGCACCAGCGCCACCGCCGTTCCCGGGACCTTGCCCCGGACCGCAGTCGGGACCATAGCCCGGGCCGCCGGGACCACCGGGTCCACCTGTTCCCGGACCGCCAGGACCGCCAGGACCGCCCGGACCAGGACCACCGGGACCCGTGCCGGGGCCTTCGCCCGGACCCGTGCCGGGACCGGGGGCCGGCGCGGGACATTCACCGGGGCCGGGACCCGTGCCGGGGCCGGGGCCCAAACCGGGACCGGGGCCCAAGCCGGGCGCCATCGCCAAGGCCGGACCGGGGTCGGGACCCGTGCCGGGGCCGGGGCCGGGACCGGGGCCTCCGCAATCCGCGGAAGCTTCGCCCGGGCCGGTACCGGGGCCGTCCCCGTCATCCTCATGTACCACGTCCGCATCATCGTCATGATGTACCACGTCGGTATCGTCGTGATGGATGTGGGTCGTGTCGCCGTTGTCGTAGTGGTGCACCACGTCGCGGTCGCCGTCCACGTGAATAACGTCGTCATGACGCACGACGCGATCGTGATGGACGCGCGTGACGTCGATGTCGCGATCGACCACGTCGTGGCCGTAGTAAACGTCCCTGACGCCGATGTCGTTCCGCACGACCTCGTAATCGCGAATGAAGTGGGGCGGCACGTCGACAACGTAATCGACGGGCGGCCGTTCGCCCACGTAGGTCGTCGTCGGCGGAACGTAGACCGATGGCCGCGTTTCGATCGGCCGCGGCAGCGGATCGACGGGCACCGTGGGAATCACCGTGGGAGCGACCGCGATCGATTGGAACAACGGTTCGCGATGGCCGTCGGCGTCGAGGTAAAGCCCGGCAAGGCTCTCCCAATTGCCGCGGAAGATCACGACCGACTGGTCGTCGACCCATCCCCACTGCTTGCCGACCTCGTTGCCGTTCTGATCGACCACCTGGAACTGGTGTCGTTTCCGCGACTCCGGGGGCACGTTGAAACGGACCTGGAGGTGCAGGAACTCGTTCGACACGGCCGCGTCGGCACGAGGCGCCCAGTTGAGCCGGTCGATCTTCGATAGGTGCCAAGGCGTCGCGTCGCCGGTAACCACCGCGGGTTGCTGCGCCAGTGCCCCGCAAACGCAAAGCAACAACGCGACGAACGCCAGTCTAGAAATGCCACGCTTCATCTGTTCAACTCCTTAGGCTGGTTCCCGTAAGGGTTCTTGACGGCCTTGCGACCGAAAAAATGTCGACGCCTACGCTTACTATCGGCCATGTGCGAAGCAACTCCGCGGGCCGTTACGTGCCGAATTGTTGAACCACCGATCTAATTATTGCGGCAACAATCCTTTTCCGCCACGTTTAGTCTATCAAATCCCTGCGTGGTTTACAAGCGGCACCAAGTCGCCGATCAACCAATTAGAGGGGGTTCGTCGCGTGAAATGTAAAACGGGACTCTCACATGCTTTAGATCGGGGAATCCGGCCCGAATTATTCCACGGCGCGTGGTGTCGCCCCATTGTGGCGCCGCCTGTGATATGCTGGGCATAATGGGTCAAATGGGAGGCGCCTCACGCTCGCGGACCCACCCATTTGGCACAAGAAACGAGAGTTTCGGACCACACCGACCGGCAACTCCTCCCAGCTTGACCCAGCGCGTTGCCGATGTGATACTGCTGTCGGGAGACCAAATACGGGAGCAAAAGGCTCGACTTTCTGCAGCGCTTCAGCCAAATGGTAGCCGGATTCGCAAGAATTCGGGCGTTGCCGAGTTTCGCGCGAAATGGCCGAATTCTTGCGAATCCGGCTACAAGTTGATGCCGACGGTCAGATTCAGCCGGAAATTGCAGCACTCCGGTGGGAGGAGGAACGAGAAGATGAGCACCGACAGCTCGATCGGACAACAGCTCGAGGGCTTTCGCCGGGACTTCGACGCCCTGCGCCGCGAGATCGGCAAAGCCGTGGTCGGCCAAGAGACGGCCGTCGACGGCGTGTTGACGGCCGTGGTCAGCGGAGGCCACGTCTTGCTGGAAGGAGTGCCCGGGCTGGGCAAGACGTTGCTGGTCCAGACGTTGTCGGAGGTGTTGGAGGTCTCCTTCCAACGGATCCAGTTCACGCCGGACCTGATGCCGGCCGACCTGTTGGGCACGTACGTGGTGATGGAGTCCCAACAAGGCCGCCGCACGTTCGAGTTCCAAAAGGGGCCGATCTTCTCCCACGTCATCCTGGCCGACCAGATCAATCGCGGCATGCCCAAGACCCAATCGGCCCTGCTCGAAGCGATGGAGGGCGACGAGATCACGGTGGCCAACGAGACGTTCCATCTGCCCAAGCCGTTCTTCGTGATGGCCACGCAGAACCCGCTGGAGATGGAAGGCACTTTTCCGTTGCCCGAGCCGCAACTCGACCGGTTCTTCCTGAAGCTGTCGGTCGCCCCGCCCAGCGAGCGGCAGATCGAGGAGATCCTGGAGCGGACCACCGAGGGCGAGCCGCCGGTGGTCATGGCGGTCGTCGACGGCCCGCGGATTCTGGAGATGCGACGGATCGCCCGGCGGGTGCCGATCGACGCTACGGTTCGCCGCCGGGCGGTTTCCCTGGTGGCGGCAACGCATCCCGACCACGAGCGGGCCACGCGTATGGTCCGGCAGTACGTGCGTTACGGTTCCAGCCCCCGAGGTGCCCAATCGCTGGTCCTGGCGGCCAAGGTCCGCGCGATCGTGGAAGGTCGCGGCGAAGTTTCGGTCGACGACCTGCGCGGGCTGGCCCATGCGGTGTTGCGACATCGGCTGATCCTCAACTTCGAGGGTCAGGCGGAGGACGTCTCGCCGGACCGGGTGATCGACGAGCTGTTGCAGTCGATCCTCGGTGCCGCATCGGAAACACCGGCCGCCGCCCCGTAGCGGGTCACCTAACGTGGGGCACGTTTTCAACGTGCCGTAACCGAAAAGGCACGTTGAAAACGTGCCCCACAACTTCCCATGACGACGTTCGACTCCCAGACGCTGAAACGGTTCCACTTCCTGTCGTTGTCGGCAGGTGGGCGTGCCGATCGTTCGCTCTTGGCCCGGCCGCGGAAGAAACTGCCCGGCGGCGGCACCGAAGCGACCGGACTGCGCGACTACGCACCGGGCGACGATTACCGCTATATCGACTGGACGTGGACCGCGCGGCGAGATGAGTTGCTGACGAAGGTCTTCGAAGGGGAGGAAGACCGCAGCATCTACGTGCTGTTGGACTGTTCGCCGAGCATGGGACTCGGGCGGCCGGCCAAGTTCGATCTTGCCCGACGGATCGCCGCCCTGCTGGGATACGCGGCCGTGACCAACCTGATGCAGATCGGGGTGGCGGCGTTTTCCGGCGGCGTTGTCGCCCGGCACCCGCCGCTGCGCGACCGGGCCCGTTTCGGCCGGTTGCTGCGGTTTCTCGAAGGACTCTCATTGCAGGGCACGCAGACCGATCTGGCCCGGGCCGCCGAGAGTTTTTCCCGCAGCTACCAGCGTCACGGCCCGGTGGTCGTGATCAGCGACCTGTACGCCCCGGGCGGTTTTCGCCGAGGGCTGGACGTCCTGCTGCATCGCGGCTACGAACCTCGCGTGGTGCAGATCTACGACCCGGCCGAAGCCAAGGCGGAGTTGCTGGGCGATCTGGAACTTCACGACGTGGAAGCGGGAAGGAGCCGGCGCGTGACCGTGACCGAGAAAGCCGCACGGCGCTATCGAGAACTTTTCGCCGAATTTCAGGAGTCGATTCGCGGCTATTGCGCCAAGTACGGCATGGCGTGCATGCAAGCGGCCTGCGATACGCCGGAGGATGAGGTGCTTCTGCGTGTGTTGGGAAGAGAGAAAGCGTCGGTCGGGATAACTTGAATCAGAGACTGCTTGGTACTAATCGCAAGAGTTGCGTCGTTTTGGAGTTTAGCGGGCGGGCTTGCCCGCCGTTTCATGGGAAAGACGTTTCGTTCGCATACAATAGCGGCGGGCAAGCCCGCCCGCTAAACGGCAGACAGAAACAGCATGACCTTCGCCCACCCGCTCGCACTGCTCTGGGGACTTTTGGCGGTCCCCTTGGTGATCTTCTATTGGCGGAAGATCCCGCTGCGCCGCGAGGTGGTGGCCACAAACCTGATCTGGCAGCAGGTCTTCGGCGAAGAACGGCTGCGGGAATCGTGGCAGCGGTGGCGGCACGGGGTGTCGCTGGCGGTCCAATTGTTGGTGTTGACGCTGCTGGTGCTGGCGTTGGCCGAGCCACAGATCCCGCCCCCGCGGCAGATCGCGATGATCCTCGACAACTCGGACTCGATGAATGCCGCCAACGCCGAATCGACGCGGCTGGGGCAGGCCAAGGAGGTTGCCCGGCGGCTGGTCGAGGGGCTGCGGCCGTGCGACTCGGCGGCCGTCCTTTCCGCAGGCGACGCGGTGGGCGTGCGTTGCACACTGACCGGGAATCAGGAGACGCTTTGCGAGGCGATCGACTCGATTGAAGCCACGCAGGGAACGACCAACATTGCCGCCGCAATGGAGCTTGTCCGCCGACTGCTCGACGATGAACAAAACGGCTCCGTCCGAGTGATTACGGATACTTGTTTTCCAGAAGCGGCAATATGGGCCACGGTCGTGGGCGTCGAGGTGATCCGTGTGGGCAAGGCCGCGGAGAATCTGGCCATCACGCGATCGGCGGCCCGGCGAAACGTTAACGACCCGCAGACGTGTCAAGTCTTCGTCGAAGTGCGCAACTTCTCGGACGAAGCGGCCGAAGGTACCGTGGTGTTGAGGCTGGAAGGTCAGCCGGTCGCGTCGGAGCCGGTCACGGTGGCCGGGAACGGTTGGAGCCATCGAGTTTTCACGGCGGCGGTTCCGCAATCCGGCCGGTTCCAGGTTCACCTTGAACACGACGACGCCCACACGGGCGATAACGAGGTTTCGGTAGAAGTCCCGGCCCCGACGGAGAGTCGATTTGGCCCCGTGCCCGAGGTGGAAGTTCTCTTGGATCAGGCGGCGCGGGCAAAAGAGAACGATCTACGCCCCACGCCCTCGATCGGCACGGCGGCCTCCGAGGTGCCCGTCGCTCGGCCCGGGCTGCCGCCGTGGGCGTACCTGGTCGCACTGGGCGTGTTGTTGTTGGCGGCCCAGTGGTGTTTCTATCAACGGCGGTGGACAAGTTGATCGTGTGGTTGCATGAATCCTGTAGCTGAATTCGCAAGAATTCAGAGAAGCTGAATTCTTTGCGAATTCAGCTACGCCTTTCTGCAACGTTGGGGTTGAAATGGGAGATTCGTCCTGGCAGATCGAACTGGCCTACCCGGCGTGGCTGGCTGCGCTGGTCGTCGTGCCGCTGTTGATTTACTACGCACGGCGGAGCCTGCTGCGGTGTGCCCGATGGCAGCGGGCCGTGTCGCTGGCCGTTCGCACGTTGTTGGTCGTCGTGCTGGTCCTGTCGCTCTCGGGCATCCGGATCCGCTCGACCAGCCCGCAACGGTTCGTCGTCTTTGCCGTCGATCAGAGCCTCAGCATCAGCGGCGAAGCGGACGCGGCGGCTCGGGCGTTCATCGATCGGGCCACCGAGCACGCCGGCGAGAATCGTTGGGCCGTGTTGCCCTTTGCGGCCGAGCCGGGGACGGCCGGGGACCAGTTGCCCCGGACGCCCGAGATCGACCGATCGGGAACCGATCTGGCCGCGGCCATCGCAGCCGCCCGTGCGGCGATCCCCTCGGCGTGGGTCCCGCAAGTCGTGCTCATAACCGACGGCAACCAAACCCACGGCGACGCCGCGGCGGCCGCCCGAAACACCTCGGCGCCGATCTCGATCGTACCGTTGCCCGGCATCCCAAAGCACGAGGTCTACGTGTCGGCCGTCGAAACCGAGGCCGAAGTGTTTCAAGCCGAACCGTTCTATTTCGAGGTCGTCGTCCACTCGACCCATGACGACGACGGCACGCTGCGACTGCTCGACGATACGGAAGAGATCTCCGGCGAGCAGATCCACTTGAAGCAGGGCGAGAACCGCTTCCGCTTCCGCCGCTCGATCGAGGACCAGCCGGCCGCCACGTACACCGCGCGGATCGAAGGCGTCCGGGACACCCTCGAAGCCAACAACGAAACCGCCGCAGTGACGTGCGCCCCGGAGAAGACCCGCGTGCTCCTGGTCGAGCAGCGCCCCGAGTCGGCCCGGCCGCTGGCCGAAATCCTGCTGCGCGGGAAGATCGACGTGACCATCCGCTCGCCGGAAGAAATGCCGCAGCGGCCCGACGAGTTGGAAGGCTATGAGCTGGTCATCCTTGCCAACGTCCCGGCGTCGTCGCTTTCGGCCCAGTCCATGCAAGTCATCGACCGGTACGTCAAGGACTTCGGCGGCGGGCTGATCGTGGTCGGCGGCGATCGGGCCTTCACCTCGGGCGATTATCAAGGCACGAAGCTGGAAGAAATCCTGCCCGTCTGGTGCCAGGTCGGTCCAAACCGGCCCAAACCGACCCAGGCCATGATGCTGGTGATCGACCGCTCCGACTCGATGAAAAAGGCCGACAGTATCGAGTTGGCCAAGATGGCCACCCGGCAGGCCATCGAGCGGCTGGGCCCCCAGGACCAGGCGGGCGTGATCGCCTTCGAGGATCAGAGCCGCTGGGTCACCGAGATCCGCCCCTGTACCGACGTCGAAAAGACTCGCATGTTCGAGCAGATCGATCAGCTCACCGCGGCCGGCGGGACCAACATGTATCCGGCCATGGAACGGGCCTATCTCGCGCTGAACGAGGCGTACGCCGAGTTGAAGCACATGATCGTGCTGACCGACGGCCTCTCCCAGCCGGGCGACTTCGACGATCTGGCCGAGCAGATCGCCGCCTCGGGCATCACGGTTTCGACGGTCGGCGTTGGCGAGGAGGCCGCCCCGGAACTGCTGCAGCGGATCGCCTCGATCGGCGGCGGGCGGTATTACGACTGCAAGGATCCCGCCCGAATCCCCGAGATCTTCGCCCTGGAAGTCGCCAATCCGCCCCGGGCGGGCATCGTCGAGGAACTGGTTTCGCCGCGGGTGGAAAACACCGAGGAGGTCTTCCCGGAACTCGACTTGACCCAAGTTCCCCGGCTGTTGGGCTACGTGGAGACTCGCCCGAAGGACGGCGGCCGGATCGCGTTGACCGCGGACAGCGGCGATCCGCTGTTGGTCTGGTGGCGATACGGCAGCGGTGTCAGCGTGGCGTTCACCTCCGACGTGCGGACCCATTGGGCGCCGTTGTGGCTGAAGTGGGCGGAGGTGGACCGCTTCTGGATCGAGCTGGTCCGGCACGCGATGCGGCGGGACCCCGCCCGGGACGACGTCGTGCTGCGCGTCCGCACGAAGGACGATCGGGCGTACGGCGTCCTCGACGCGGTTGACCGGACGGGCGATTTCCTCAACGGTGCCGAGGTGATGCTTTCGATTACCGCTTTGGGACAGGACGGCCCGGCAACATCGCGGATGCCGATGGGCCAGATCGCTCCCGGGCGTTACGCGGCGGAGTTTTCCGTGCCGGAAACGGGGAGTTGCCTCTTGCAGGCGACTTTCGGGCGCGGCAGCGGATCGAACGTCGTGCGGCATCGCGGGTTCGTGACCGGCTACGGCGACGAACTGCGTCCTCGGCCGACCGACGAGAAGTTGCTCCGCCGGATTGCGGAGACCACCGGCGGGCAGTATGATGTCAAGCCGGGCGACGTGTTTGCTCCCTCGGAAAGTACCGTGCCGCGGAGCACGCCGTTGTGGCCCTACCTGCTCACGGCGGCCCTGTTGATATTCGTGCTCGACGTGGGATTGAATCGCATGGCCGTTCTGCGACGCCCCCATCCGCCGCTTGCGGCTTAGCCCCTCTTACCACGAACGATGAGAACCATGTATGAATCTGCCAATTCACCGGCGACCGTGAATCGCCGTAAGTTCTTGTATGAGGGTTGTTCCCGCGCAGGCTCGGCGCTGCTGGGTGGCGCGGCGGCCTGTCGCGCGCTTGGGGCGTTTCCGCAAGAGGATGATGATCACCGTAGCGCCACCGCCGCGGCCGACGGCACGTCATTGCCGCGACCCACGCCCGCGCAGATCGCGTGGCAGGAGTGCGAGATCGGCCTGCTCTACTCTTTCGATCTGGCCGTCGCCTCCGGCGTTTTCGCAGGGAACAACACGGTCCGTGAAACGCTGGACCCCGGGCGTTACAACCCCGAAAAACTCGACACGGATCAGTGGCTCGAGGCGGCCAAGGCGGCCGGGGCGCAATACGCCGTGTTCACCGCCACGCACTTCAACGGCTTCATGCAGTGGCAGAGCGACCTCTACCCTTACGGCTTGAAACAGACCGCGTGGCGCGGCGGCAAGGGGGACGTGGTCGGCGATTTCGTCGAGTCCTGCCGCAAGGCGGGCATCAAGCCGGGCCTCTACTTCAGCACGCACCGCAACGCCTATTGGGAAGTGTGGGGGCATTACACGGCATGGGGCAAAGGGCGAGACACCGACGCCCAGGCACGCTTCAACCGCGTGGCCGAAAAGATGACCGAGGAACTCTGCTCCCGCTACGGCCCGCTGGTGCAGATCTGGTACGATGCGGGCGTAAAGACACCAAGCGAGGGCGGCCCGGACGTCCTGCCGATCTTCGAGAAGCATCAGCCCGACAGCGTTTTCTATCACAGCCGCCAGCGGTCCGACGTGCGATGGATCGGCAACGAGGTGGGCCACGCCGGGGTGCCCTGCTGGGCCACGATGCCGATCGTCGACGGCGAGGTCTCCCACAACGCGACGGCCTGGAAGAAACACCTGCACGGCGGGCTCGCCGACGGAGAGTATTGGTCGCCCGGCATGGTGGACGTGCCGCTGCGAGGAGCCCGAGGCGTACACAACTGGTTCTGGGCCCCCGAACAGGATCACGCCGCCTATCCGACCGAGACGCTCGTGAAGATGTACGATCAGTCGGTCGGACGCAACTGCAACCTGCTGATCGGCGAGGTGGTCCAAAGCGACGGGCAGGTCCCCCAGAGCGACGTGCGGCGTCTGGCGGAATTCGGCCAGGCGATCCGCCGCCGCTTCGCCGACCCGCTCGGAGAGACCCGGGGCGAAGGCACCGAGTTGGAACTGCCCTTGTCCCGACCGCAGAAGATCGGCCAGATCGTGCTCATGGAAGAAATCGCCCTCGGCGAGCGCGTCCGTGAATATCAAGTGCAAGGACTTGGAGCCGACGGCACCTGGACGAAACTGGCCGAGGGGCAATCGATCGGGCACAAGTGGATTCACCGGATCGAACCGGTCGAAGTCGCACGGCTGAAGCTCTCGGTCACGCGCTGGGCCGCCAAGCCGATGATCCGCCGGTTTGCGGTGTTCGGATAGCCCGTATTCTTCACGTGGGCCGGAACAAGGTCAGCCAACAAGGAGCGATCATGA
>DATLAN010000002.1:0-12490 GCA_035527455.1 Thermoguttaceae bacterium | reverse complement strand
GGCGTGTCCGGCCCGGGCCAACGTGTTGGCGGCCGTCAAGCCGGCCAACCCGGCACCGATCACGATCACGTCGTACCGGTCGCGGGCGTTCTGGAGGCGGTCGGTGGGCATGGGGAGGTTTTCAGTTGTCAGTTTTCAGTTTTCAGTTTTCAGTTTTCAGTTTTCAGTTTTCAGTTTTCAGTTGTCGGTTTTCAGTTGTCGGTTGTCGGTTGTCGGTTGTCAGGTCATACCGCGAAGCGGTTTCGGGGACCGTGACGCCATTGCGTATCCCAGGGTGCGCTGCGCGACCCTGGGCTTTGTTGTTCAACGCCTTCGGCGTAATCTCCCGTCGAAGCCGGGCTGGTTCTTGACATCGTCACGGCCATTTCGTCGCAACACTTCCCTTGGTTTCTCATCGCGCCCGTCGACGTCACGCCTTCAGTAGGTACCGATTCGCAATACTGATCCCGCTAACGATGGCCCCGATGATGCCGACCATGCCTTGGTCGGTGCCGCAGATGTAGAGGTTGTCCAGATGGGTCCGGCCGTCGTAGCGCTTCTTCGCGTCGCCGTAAACGGCACCGTTCTCGTGGCCCGTATAGCGGCGGATCGTGGTGGGCGTGAACATGTCGGTCTCGATCACCGAGGAGCGGAAGTCGGGCACGTACCGGGTGGCAGAGGCGGCCATCCGATCGTACCAGCGGAGCTTCTCCAACCGGTACGACTCCCGGTCCAAGGCGGCCCAGCGCTCGTAATTGGCCAGCGCCGTAATCCGCATCACGCCCTCGGCCAGCGGCCGATCGTAGACGAAGTTGTTCGGCGAGCAGATCACGCCGCTGCGCACGTCGGCCAGGTCGTCCGGCGTGCGATACGCGAACTCCTCCGAGTCGTTGAAGAACACGATCGTCCGGTCGTGCCCGAGTGACCGAGGCTGGGCATCCAGGATCGAAATCGACTCGACGAACGAGAGCCGGACCTGCGCCGGCTTCTCGATGCGCCGGCCGTCGTCGCACAGCCGCATCGTCTCGGGCCACCCGGCCGAAGAGAGGATCCGCCGCGCGTGCAGCTCGCTGCCGTCCGCCAGCACGACCTTCTCGGCCGAGCCGTTGCGTACGGCGATCCGATCGACCCCGCTGCGCAAACGCAACTCGCCGCCGAGCGTGCGGAACTTGTGGACCAGCTTCTCGAGAATCAGCCGCACGCCGGCCAGCGGCCGGGCGAAACCCTCCAAAAAGATCGCGCGGAACATGATGCTGAACTGGCTGAAGTCCATGTCGTGCTCCCGCGCGCCGCCGTAGAACAACAGCGGGCAGAGGATCATCTCGACCAGCAACGGGTCGTCGAGGTAGCTGCCGACGACCTGCCGGGCGGAAGTCGCCGTGGCGGCCTGGCCCAACTGGTCGTAGTCGTACAATTCGGCCACCAGCCGCCGGAAATTGTCCTTCTGCCGGGGGAATTCCCGCGCGATCTCCGACTCGAACAGGCCGAAGTCGTTGGTGAACTTCAGTTCCACGCCGGGAAAGACGATCGCCGAGCCGACCTGGGGCGAAAGGGCCAGCTCTTCCCACGCCAGCCGCAACTGGCGGAGCAATCGGGCCAGGGGACCTCGTCGGGCCCCTTTCGGCGTGTAGTTGGTCACCGCGTGCAGCCCGACGTCGTAGTCCCGCCCGCGCTGCCGGTAGAACGAATTCAGTCCGCCGATCCTCCGGTGGCGCTCGAGGATGCAGACGCTCTGATCGAAGTGCGCCAATCGGATGCCGGCGGCCAGGCCCGACATGCCGGCACCGATGATGATCGTATCGTACATGGATCTGGTAGCTATGCCCGCTCGAGGTCCTTCATCAGCGGCGCGAGGTACTTCACCGTGCTGCTCATGCTGGCCAACTCGGGATAGTCCTCCTCGGGAATCTGAATGCGATACCGCTTGCGCAACTCCATGACGATGTCGAGGAAATCCATGCTGTCCAGATCGAGCTGATCGCGGAAGGGAACGTCCTCTTTCAGATCACTGAGGTCTTCGTCGGGTGCGATGTCGGAAAGGATATCGACGATCGCGTCACTGATCTCGGCAGCCGTCATGCTGATTTCTCCGTCTTGTGCTTAGATCCTTCTGATGATGACTACTGAGTTGATTCCCAGCATTCCAAAGGACGTGTTCAGGATCGTGTCGACCCGACCCAATTCCCGCGGCTGTCCGACCACCAGGCCCGGCAGCTCGCACTCGGGATCGACCCGGTCGAGGTTGATCGTGGCGTGGCAGACGCCGTCGCGCAGGGCGGGCAGGTTGCCGGCCAGTTCCAATGCGCCGGCGGCCCCCATGGCGTGGCCGATGAAGCTCTTGGCGTTGTTCATCGCCGTGTGCCCGTTCCGGCCCCAGACCTCGCGCAAGGCCCTGCTCTCCTGCACGTCGCCGGTGGTCGTGCCGGTGGCGTGCGTGCTGACGATGTCGACGTCTTCGGGGCCGAGTTCCGCGCGCCTTAGCGCCAGCCGGATGCACTGGGCCTGCCGGCCGGCATTGGGCAGCACGAAGTCGGTGGCGTCGCTGTTCATCGCGTGACCGACGATCTCGCCGTAGATTTCCGCGTCGCGGGCCTTCGCGTCGCTGAACCGTTCGAGCACGAACATGCAGCCGCCCTCGGCCACCACGATCCCGTTGCGATCGGCGTCGAAGGGGCGCGAGGCCTTGGTCGGATCGTCGTGGTGGGCCAACGCGCCCTGGCTGTGGAAGCTGGCGAAGATGCCGAAGGTGTGGATGCTCTCGGAAACGCCGCCGGAGAGGGCCACGTCGCACTCTCCCAGCCGCAACATCTGCGCGCCCTGGATGATGCCCGCGTTCCCGGCGGCGCATGCGGCCCCCAGCGTATAGTGCGGCCCGGTGATGCCCAGGTTCAACGAGATTTCGCCCGCCGGGTTGTTTGCCACGGTGCGGGGATTGTGGTGGTGGGACCAGTACTGCGTGTCGTAGTCGAACCCCTTGAGTTGGTAGATCTCGTTTTCGGTTTCCACGTTGCCGTGTTCGGTCACGCCGACGTAGATCCCCACGGCCGATCTGTCGATGTTCTGCCAGTCGAGCCCCGCGTCGGCGATCGCCTCGTGCGAGCAATAGATCGCCACGCTGCCGGCCCGGGTGCCGCGGCGGACCTCTTTGCGCTTCTGGTATCGCAACTGGTCGAAATCGCACACGCCGGCCACGGTCTTGCCGAAGTAGCGGGTCTCGAACTCGACCACGCCGCTGCGGCCTTCGAGCAGATTATCGCGGAACTCGCCCAGCGAGTTGCCGCCCGGCGCAGCGAGTCCCACGCCGGTAATGACGATCCGCTCTTGGTCCGGCCGCCGTGCAACCATGCTCATTTGCTCTTCAGATCGAACAAGATCATCCCGGCGTCCGGGACGTCGTCGGCGACTTCGCGGCCTAACTCCGTGTCGGTGTTGAACTTCGCCGGGACGGTCTCCTTCCCGTCGACCTTCTTGGAGATGCTGACCCGATAGAAGCCCAAATAGATGCCGGAGAACTCTTCGTGGGATCCCGTTAGCGAGGCGCTGCCCCCCGCGCCGGTCTTCCCTTGACAAGGTTTGAGCCCGGGGCCAAGGAATTCCTCGGGCTCGAAATCCACCGTGGCGTCGGTCAGGGGATTCCCGTCGAGCAAGATGTGGACTCCGCCGCCCATAAGGATCGTGTCGGAGTTCTGCCAGCTCTTGATGCGATCGGTAATTTCCGAAGCCGTCAGCAGCCCGTTTTTGTCGGCGTCGATCCTGTCGAAGGCCGACAGAAGCGACGGACACGCGTCCAACTCATCTTCGTCGAGCTGGTCGTCGGCGTTGGCGTCGTACTTGGCGACCGCTTCCTGGCCGGCGGCCCCGGGATTCAGGTCGGGGGCGTCCGGAGCACGCGAGCAACTGCACCCGCACCAGAGGGTCGAGCCAATCGCCGCCAGAATCCAGCCCGAATGAAATCTGCTCATCGACTCCCCCGACCCCACGTGCTGATTAACGCTGCCATTCCGCCTGGTCCACCGCTACGCCGTCGTTACGGCTGCCCAACTGCCCATGGACGCCAGGATCGATCGAGAAGTTGATCGGACGGACCGAGTAGTCGCACATGGCCATGTGAAAGCCGGAGGAATGCGCACTGCCGAATCCCGTCGACCCACTTGCCCCGGTAATATCCTGCTGTGGCTTGATGGAGGTCCACCGATTGGCGGAACGACCGAAACCTTGATACATCGAGTTGTTGTCGCCGGGGTCGGTGCCGGTGAGATACGTCAGGGGGTTGAGATTCTTCTCACCCACCAAGTACGTGTTCCCCTCGCCGTCGTCAACGCTTCTGATCTGGGTCCGTGGGCCGGAAATCCCGTTGAAACTCTCGCGTATCCAAGAGTCCTTCGGCGTCCAGTCGTCACCGGTTTTCTTGCGGTAATCCGTGAGGAAACTCAGATCGGGTCCGGGAACCGGCATGAACACCGTGCCGCTGTTGATCGCGTAGTCGGTCTTGGCCGCCCTCTGGGGCGTGCCTCCGGCGTTGACCGCCCCTTCAGCCACCGTTGCCGGATAGCTCATGGCCCGCCGACGGCTGGGGCAAATCAGGACGTTGACCACGGCCTCCATCTGCCGTTTAAGATAGTTCTGTTTGCCCGTACCTTGGACCCCCTCGCCCAACTTGTGCACATTCTCCATTCCCAAGCCGGGCAGGATACTATAGATCCATCCACCCGGCTGCGAGTGCCCGTAACCCATGTCCGGATCGCCGGTCCACTTCTCGCCCCACCCGCTGGACGGGTAGTATCCCTGGCTCGTTTCGTGCGACTGGATCGCCGTGGCTACGTTTTTGAGATTGTTTTGACACGTGGTGCTCCGGGCCGACTCGCGCGCCGCCTGAACGGCGGGCATGATCATCCCCACCAGAACCCCGATGATCGCGATCACAACCAGCAATTCGACCAGCGTAAAGCCCCCCGCTCTTGGCTTCTCGGCAGCCATGATAGTTCCCTCTCGTCGAAGAGAATGCCCTCGAGTCGCAGACCGCCCGCACGGCCCTGACCCTTCTTTGTCCCAGGTGACACCGTCGATTATAACGCTTTATCCCATCTGAAGTCAAACCTGGCGAATTGTCAAGACACGCAGACTGTGGGTGCGGGAGCCCGAAAATGGGGACTGGCTCCGTCGAGGTACGCTTTTTCAGTGCTATCTCGGGCGGCCGACGGTGCCTGTCCCCATTTTCGGGCGGTGACTGCCGGGATTCCGGATAGGAATCGGGTTGAGCACGAAGAAGTTGCAGGGCATGATGTCTGGAGTGCCGCAACCGGTTCGCCACGCGGCCAACCTCGAAATGACCTGACCGTCACGGATTTCCCAGGAGATCATCCGATGAGACTCTTCCTGCTCGTTTTCTTTTTGCTGTTCTGCTTCTTTTTGCCGTTCTGCTTCTTTTTGCCCTTCTGCGCCGGCCAATCCGCCGGCCGAGAATGGGTCCTCGACGACTTCCCCTACACGGAGGCCGAAGCCGTGCGGCGGATCTGGGTCGCCAACGAAAGCACGCCGCCGGTCGAACTGATCGAGGACGGCCAGGCGGAAGGGCTCGAGGTGATCGCGCCTTTCGCCGCCACGCCCGGCCTCGGACGCGCCGTGATCGACCGCAAGATGCAACTCGACCTGTCCGCGCCGGGGGAATTCACATTGGAAGTCTCCTGCGGTGATCCGGGGGTCGTATCCGAACTGACCCTCTATTTCCGCAGCGGCGGCGGATGGTACGCGGCTCGCGGCCTGCTGCGAAAGACCGACTGGCAAACGCTGCACTTCTCCAAGGCCGCTTTCCGCACCGAGGGCAGCCCGGCCGGATGGCACGCCATCGACGGAGTCCGCATTGCCGCCTGGCGTGCGCGGGCGAGCGACACCTGGCTGGGAGTCCGCCGCCTGGCCGCTCTGTGGAACGACGTGGCCCTGATCATTCCCGACAAGGCGGCACACCCGGATGACGGCGAGGTTCAATCTGCGCTGGACGTGGCCGATCGGGTCTCCGGCATGTTGGCCGAGCTGGGACTGGGCTCCGATGCGGTCGATGAGAACGCGATCACCCATGGCGCGTTGGGCAACCGCCGCGTGGCGATCCTGGCGTACAACCCGCGGCTGGACGACGAAGCGGCCGCGGCGCTGGAGCGATTCGTCGAAGCCGGCGGGAAGCTGCTGGTCTGTTACCAGTTGCCGCCCCGCCTGGGCAACGTGCTGGGTTTCGGCAACGCGAAATACTTCCGGCAGCAACGCCCGGGCGACTTCGCCGAAATCCGCTTCGACGTCGCCGATATCCCCGGACTGCCCGAGTCGGTGCGCCAGGCCTCCTGGAACATCACCACGGTCGAACCGCTGGGCCACCACGCCCGCGTGATCGGCCGCTGGTACGACGACGCCGGCAAGCCGACCGGCCACGCGGCGATGCTCCTGAGCGATCGCGGGGCCTTTTTCAGCCATATCTTCCTGTCGGATGATTGGGAAGGGAAGAAGCAACTATTGGCCTCCGTGCTCGGCCGGCTCGCCCCGCCGCTTTGGGAGCAGATGGCACGATACGCTTTGGATCGATCCGCTGAAATCGGCCATTGCGGCGATTGGCAAGCCGTGTCCGATCACGTGCGGTCCTACGGCGACGCCGATGCGATCCGGCTCCTGGAATCCGCGTCCTCGGTCCGCGGCACGGCCCGATTGCAGCTCGATCGGGCGGCCTATCCTCAAGCCATCGCGTTGGCGCGCCGCGCCCGCGAACTGACGGCCGAAGCCTATCTCCGCTCCCAGCCCAGCCCAAAGGTCGAGGGCCGAGCCGTGTGGAATCACTCGGGCACGGGAGCGTATCCGGGCGACTGGGACCGTTCCGCCAAGATTCTGGCCGACAACGGCTTCAACATGGTGCTGCCCAACATGCTCTGGGCCGGCCGGGCACATTACCCCAGCGACGTGCTGCCGCGAAGTTCCACGTACGGGCAGTACGGAGATCAGATCGCCCAGTGTACCGCCGCGGCGAAGCGGCACGGCCTGGAAGTCCACGTCTGGAAAGTCAACTACAACCTCTCCGGGGCCCCGGCCGAATTCGTCGAGATGCTCCGCCGCGAAGGACGATTGCAGGTGACCTTCCAGGGCGAAACCCACGACTGGCTCTGCCCTTCGCACCCGGCCAACCAGCGGCTCGAACTGGAAAGCATGTTGGAGGTCGCCCGAAAGTATCCGGTCGACGGGCTGCACTTCGACTACATCCGCTACCCCGGCCGCGAGACCTGTTATTGCGACGGCTGCCGCGAGCGGTTCGAGGCCGACTCGGGCCGCCGGGTAGCGGACTGGCCGCGGGAATGTTACTCGGGCTCACGGCGGGAAGAATACAACGATTGGCGCTGCCGGCAGATCACCGCGCTGGTGGCGGCCGTGTACCGCGAAGGCAAGCGGCTGCGCGAGGACTTGAAGATTTCGGCGGCCGTGTTCGGCTCGTATCCGGCCTCTCGCGAGTCGGTCGCGCAGGACTGGCCGAAGTGGGTCGAGGCCGGCTATCTCGATTTCATCTGCCCGATGGACTACACGCCCAGCGATACGCTTTTCAGGAGCCTGGTGGAGAACCAGATCAAGCTGGTCGGCGGCCGGATTCCGATTTACCCGGGCATCGGGGCGACGGCCTCGCGCTCGACCTTATCGGCGGATCGGGTGGTCGGGCAGATCCATCACGCCCGATCGCTGAACGCGGCCGGGTTCACCATTTTCAACTTCCAAAGCGGCACGGCCGAATCGATCATCCCCGGCGTCGGATTGGGCCTGCACAAAGCCGCGACCGGTGGTCGCGCCTTTTGACATTGACAGTCGCGGTCCGGTTTGCGAAGCCGCAAGCGGCTGATCCTTAAACGCTGCCCTGCGTGACCAGCCGGGCGAAGTGCTCGAACGATCGATCGTACGCTTTCTCCCCTTCGACCGAGAAACAACAGCCGGGGAGCTGCCGGGACTTCAGATGATACGCGATGCAATCGCAGCAGATGCCTTTGCGCGGACAGGGGTCGTACGTGCAGCCGCACCCCTGACGGTTTTCGTCCTGTTTGCATTCCATGGAGGGGTCCTTCTTGGGGGATAACGGGGATGAAGGATGGATGAATGTTGGTGTGTTGGGCGCGACCACCGGTCGCGGCTTTGTGTTCTTGCGGATCGCACAAAGTATATCTTTCACCGGCCGGAGCGAAAAGGGGTTTCGTCGCGGTGATTGACACCCCGCTTCACGGTGGCATAGAATGCGGGCGTAGCTGGATTCGCAAGAATTCAGCAAGACGCCGCGTGGAAAAAGGAGCTTGCCATGAACGTTCCGTCGATCGTGTCAGCCACGGCAAAACTCGCGTTGGCCATCTCGCTTCTGGCGACCGCAACCGCCGCGGAGCCTTTCACGCCGATCGCCAATCCCGACTTTACCCAAGGCGACGACGCCCCGGCCGGCTGGCAACTCTCCGGCGGTCAGGGGCGCTGGGTCGATCGCAACATCCTGGAAGTGACCGGCTCGGGCGACGACTCGAACTTCTGGCGGACCGACTGCGCGTTCGAACCGGCGGCCCTCTATCGTTTCTCGATGCGTGCCCGGCAGGTCGGCGGGAGTGGGTGCGTGGTGAGCGGACCGGCGTTTGCCAACCGCGATTGGCGACTCTCGACCGAGTGGCAATGGTGCGAAAATGTCTTCCGCGTGCCGGAAGGGACCGAGAGTTCTTACGTTCGTCTGGGCCAATGGCAGGCAACCGGCACGGTGCAGTTCGACGCCGTGCGGTTGGTGCGGGTGATTCCCGTACACAAGAAGGTCGGTGACGTGCTGCTGGGCGAAGGCGAGTCGACCAAAGTCGCTGACGTTCTGCTGGGCGAAGGCGAATCGGTCCGCGACGGCCGCTACACGTTTTCCGGCACGTTCGGAGACGAGGGAGGCAACTACCATCGCGTGCTGCACGCCGCCACGGCCGGTTTCAACAGCGATCGTTGGACGTTCGGCAGCGGTGACCAGGTGACTTACCGTTTCGCCCTGCCCGGCTGCCAGTTTCAGTCGGGCAAGCTGAGCTTCAACGTCAACTACCACATCCGCGGCGGGTGCATCGCGGAGGTCAGCCGAAACATGCTGGACTGGCGTCTCTTGACAACGCAAAGCGAGGTCGGAACTGCACAAGCAGAACTGCCCGCGGATTTGTTCCGGCAAGGCATGATCTACTTGCCCGACGACGCGATCTATCTGAGGCTGAGATCGTCCGCTGGCAGTTCTTTCCAGGTGAATCGCGTCGAGTTCGAAGCCGGTCTGCGTGATTCGCCACCGGACGCGATTGGAGAAACCCTCTACGGCGATCTGCAAGGGAAACTTGCCGACTTCCCGATTGAAACGATCGTGATGGAGCGCGACCAAACGACCGGGCGAGCCAGGTTGAATATCGAGAAAACCGCACTGAAGTCGATCGACGTCAGGTGTTCCCTTTCAACGGGCGGGGAAGTGTATGCAGGGGCGGACGTTAGCGACAACGGAATTACGATCCGTGAAGACGAGTTGCCGCCGGGCAGACACAAGATCACGATCACGCTTGAAACAAGGCCGCCCATCAAGGGGGCGCCACCCGACGCTCGACTAACCATCACGCTACCGTATGACGTACCCGATTATCACAGATCCGACTACGGTCAGCGGATCGCCGGGTTCGGCCTGAAAGCAGACGTCTGGTGGTGCGACGCGACACACAAGGTATGGCCCCAGCGCCCGTTACCTCCTCCAGACCCTCAGGCGAAGCGAGCCGATCCGCCCGCCGCCCGGCTTGCCGCTGCCCGCAATGACCGCGAGGCGGTGCAAGTCGTGTTGCGCCCAACCGACCCGCTTGTCGGGCTCACCGCGGTAGCTCGGGACTTCTCCGCCTCCGACGGCGCGACCATCCCGGCGGAGAACGTGAGTATCCTGCGCGTGGCGTATCACTTCGTCCACCATCCGACCGACAACACGGGAATTCGTGATTGGTGGCCCGATGCCTTGCCGCCGCTGACTGGGCCGATCGATTTGGAACGCGGAAAGAACCAGCCGCTGTGGGTGTTGGTTCATGTGCCTAAGGACGCCAGGCCGGGTGACTACACGGGTGCGATCTCGTTGAAGGCCGAAGACTTCTCGGCCGAAGTGCCCATCAAGCTGCACGTCTGGGACTTCACGCTGCCCGAGCGGAATCACCTCGAAACGGCGTTCGGCCTCTCGGCGGGAAACGTGTATCGATACCACGGGCTGAAGACCGAGGAAGACAAGCGGCGGGTGCTCGATTTGTATTTTCGGAACTTCGCTGAGCACCGGATCAGCCCGTACGACCCCGCGCCGCTGGACCCGATCCGGGTGAAGTTCCTCTCCGACGCCGATCCGCCCGGGGCGGAACTCGACTTCTCGGCCTTCGATCCGGCCATGACCCGGGCGGTCGAGACGTTCCGCTTCACCGGTTTCCGGCTGCCGATCCAGGGCATGGGCGGCGGGACGTTCCACGCCCGGGTCGATCCCAGGATCGGCAACTTCACCGAAGACACGCCCGAGTATCAGGCCATGTTCTCCAGCTACGTCGGGCAGCTCGAAGAACACTTCCGCCAGAAAGGCTGGCTCGACGAGGCGTACGTTTATTGGTTCGACGAGCCGGCGCCGAAAGATTACCAGTTCGTGGCCGACGGCATGAAGCGGCTGAAGCAATACGCCCCGGGCCTGCGGCGGATGTTGACCGAGGAGCCCGGCGACAACCCGCTGGCCGGCACGGTCGACGTCTGGTGCCCGGTCAGCAACAACTACAACCACGAGGAGGCCGAGCGGCGCCGCGCCCACGGCGAGCGGTTCTGGTGGTACGTCTGCTGCGGTCCGAAGGCCCCGTATTGCACGCTGTTCATCGACCATCCGGCCACCGAGCTGCGGGTGTGGCTCTGGCAGACCTGGCAGCGGAAGATCGACGGGATTCTGGTCTGGAGCAGCAACTACTGGACCTCCAGCGCGGCCTTTCCCGATCCCGACCGGCCGCAAAATCCGTACGAAGACCCGATGGGCTACGTCAGCGGCTACTCGACACCGGAGGGAACGAAGCGTTACTGGGGCAACGGCGACGGGCGCTTCGTCTACCCGGCGGAGTCGGCCGCCGTGCCGGGTCTCTCGGGCGAGCGGCCGGTGATCGAGCCGCCCGTTTCGAGCATCCGCTGGGAGATGCTCCGCGAGGGGATCGAGGATTACGAGTTCCTTTACATGCTGCGGGAGTTGCTCGATAAACGGCGGAAGGATTTGCGACCGGAGGAGATCGAGAAATACGAGGCCCTGTTGGAGGTGCCCGAGTCGATCACCGCCGACATGACGACGTTCACCACGGACCCGGCCCCGATCTACGCCCGGCGCACGGCGATCGCCGAAGCGATCGAGCGCCTGACACCATAAAGCCGCGACCGGTGGTCGCGCCCAAGAAGCCTCGCATCCCGGGAGAACCACAATGATCGATCACCAAATCGAACGGCGGAGTTTTTGCGGAGCTTGTGCGGCCGGGGCGGTGAGTGGGGGGATTGTGACATTGAGTGCGCGGGGAGACGGCGCGCGGGGACAAGCCCCGCGGCTCGCGGGGGGGATTGCGATCGATGGGGATTTTGTTGGTGGGAATATCGTGGTGGAGAAGATCGAGGGGGACGACGTGTTTCTGCACCAGGACCAGCGGGACACGCCGGGATTCTGGTTCTATTGGTACTTCCGCGTCCGCGGCGCCGCCCGGCGGACGCTCGCGTTTCACTTCACCCAGGGGAACGTCATCGGCACGCGCGGCCCGGCTGTGAGCACGGACGGCGGGAAGACGTGGACGTGGCTGGGCATGCAGGCCGTCGAGGGCGCCTCGTTCTCCTACACGTTTCCCGAAGATGCCGAGGAGGTCCGTTTCTGCCTGGCCGCTGCGTACCTGGAAGCCGACCTGCACGCGTTCCTGGAGCGTCACGCCGGCGATCCGCAGCTTAGAGTCGAGCCTCATTCAACGACCAGGAAGGGCCGCAAGACCGAACGCCTGCACGTGGGCAAGCTCGACGGCACGCCGGAGTATCGCGTGCTTCTGACCTGCCGGCACCACTGCTGCGAGATGATGGCCGGCTGGGCCTTGGAGGGCTTTCTCGAAGCGGTGCTGGCCGACACGCCCGACGGCCGCTGGTTCCGCGAGCACGTCGAGGTGGCGGCCGTGCCCATGATGGACAAGGACGGCGTCGAGGACGGCGATCAGGGCAAGAACCGCAAGCCGCACGACCACAACCGGGATTACCTGGGCGAGAGCATCTATCCCTCGGTGGCGGCGCTGCGAGAATTCGCGCCGAAATGGTCCGACGGCCGGCTGAAGCTCGCGCTGGACATGCACTGCCCGTATATCCGTGGCGGCGGCGACGGCCCGAGCAGCAACCAGCGGGTGTTCCTGGTCGGCCATCCTTCCGAAGAAATGTGGCGCCGCCAACAACACTTCGGCCGGATCCTCCAGCAGGTGCAGGCCGGGCCGCTGGTCTACGATCCGAAACA
>DATLAN010000001.1:0-8557 GCA_035527455.1 Thermoguttaceae bacterium | reverse complement strand
CGCGCCGATGCTCCCGCCGGGCAGCGTCTGCCGGGCGATCAGTTCGACGCCCGCCTCGTTCCGCCGCACGGCCGACACGCTCCCGCTTAAGTGCCTGCCGATCGCCGGGGCCGAGGGCAGCGGGCCGATGTTCACGTCGATCCCTCCCCGGGACAATTCGCCCAGCCCGACCTGCAGGAGCATCGGAACCAGCGGATAGACCAGCTCGAAGACGCTCTTCGTATCGACGTACATCATCGCCAGCGGGCCGGCGTCTCCCTCGAACAGCCCGGCCACCTTCGGCAGCGTCGTGATCGGCTCGAACTCCGCGCCCCGCGAGAGATAGGACTTGATGTTCTGCGGGAACAGGGCCGCGATCAGCTTGTCCTCGGTCAGGCACCACGCCGGCGCGACCGGCACGTCGCTCTCCCGGGCGTTGAAGAAGTAGACCGTCTGCCCGGCGAACTCGAACTGCTCGATCCGCGGACTGGGCCGATAGTAACGTCCCGACTCCTCGCGGCGATACTCCTCTTCCCTCTGCATCTGGGCCTTGAACAGGGCGATCAGCCTTTCGTTGACCATGGCCAGCGACTCGCGATCCTTCACGTCGATCACGGCCGTCACGCCGGTGACCACCAGCCCGCCTTCGCCCGGCGAGTTGTAGATGCAGATCGAGTCGCCCAGGGCCTTCAGCACGTCGTTGCGGAGGTTGAAGCCCAGGGACGCTTCCATCATGGCGATCCCTTGGGCCATTTCGCCGCGTGCCCGCGGCTCGATCTGCCCGACCATCGATGTGATCGTGTCGAACACGGCCTCGGCGTTGATCCGCAGGGCCATGGCGATCGTGGCGTCGCTGGGGATCGTGGCCAGGTCCCCAGCCGCCAGCGGCTTCGCATCCACGAAACTCAACAGCCCGCGCGGCACCCCCTCGATCCCCACTTGCGTGCGGCTGACGAAGCCCTCCCCGTCCAGCCCGGTGACCGAGGCAAGCGACGTGACCTTGTTGAGCCCGGACGCGTTGAGGAAGGCCGCCACGGGATTGCGGGCCATCGGCGGCAGGGCCACGGGCGGGCCATCGAAGTCCCGTGCCGCTTCGTATGCTCCCATATAGGCTCGGAGCGCGAGATCCATGATCGACTTCACGTCGACGTACGAGACGGTCGAGATCCGCTCGACGGGCAACTGCTGCCGCAGCTCGGTCAGCCAGGCGGGGGCGGGCGTCTGGGTCCGCGCCAGCAGGGCCTCCGTCTCGCCTTCGCCGACGGTCACGATAAGGTATTCGCCCCACGTGCCCCAGGTGATCTTCGGTGCCTGCGGGTCGAACGTCAGCCGGTACCAGGGCTGGCCGTTGATCTGCACCGTTGCGACTTTGTCGCGGAGCACCATCAACTGGTATCCTTCCAGCTTCGCCCGCAGATTGGCGATGTCGCCGCCGATGCGGACCATTGCGCCGGCTCGGATGTCGGGCGCCTCGCCGTTGATCTGCTCGTCGGGGCCGGGAATCTTGACTTCGCCGACGTACATCATCGTCGGCTGGGTGATCAGCGTCTTGAACCACCCGATGGCGTCCTTGACCATCGGCACGGCCTCCGGCCCCTCACCTTCGGCCGCTTTGACCAGTGCGGCGGTGATCTGCCGCTCGACCTCGGCGATCAGGTGCTGGACTTCCGGTTCCGCCAGGAGCTGCTCCGTCTGGTTCTCGCTGGTCGCGTCCGGCTCGGCCATGCCGGCCCAGGTCGTGTAGAACAGGCACTGCTCGGGTGCCGCTTGGGACATCATGGGGTCTTCCGGCGCCGGCGGCACCCCCATCGGCAGTCCGATCCCGCCGCTTAAGGCCAAGAGCACAATCAATGGGCTGAACATCATTGTCGACATCGCCATGGTTCATCTCCTCTCGTTCGAGTTAGCGGTTGTGTTGGCAGCCTCCCCCTGGTTCCCAAGCTCCGGCTTGGGAACGAGAGAAAACACGCATTACCTGGGCACCGGTTCGAATTCGTAGGCCGGTCGCGGGTCCGGCGTGTCCGGGACCATCTCCGGTACCGGATACGCTTCGTCCTTCTCGATGACTCGTTCCTCGTACATCTCGGCCGGAGCCTTCATCACTTCCGTAGGCATCGGCCCGCTGCTCCTGAACGCCACCCACGGCGCGAGTAGGAATACCGCGGGCATGACCGGCGCGATGGCCCCGCCGGGCAGGCTCTGACGGCTGGTCAGCTCGATGCCCGCCGCGTTGCGCCGCACGACCACCACGTCGGGACGCAGGTGCTTGCGGATCGACTTGGCCGACGGCAGGATCGAGACGTTGATGTCGATCCCTTCCCGGGCCAAAGCACCGAAGCCCGCCTGGGCCGCAAACGGCACCAACGGATAGACCAGGTCGAACAGCTTGGGCGTGTCGACGTACACCAGTGCGACCGGGCCCGACCCGCCTTCGAACAACCCGGCCACTTCCGGCACCGTGCCGATCGGCTGGATATCTTCACCGCGCGAGAGATAGGCCTTGATGTTCTGCGGGAACAGGGCCCCGATCAGTTCCGTCTCGGTCAAACACCATGCCGGGGCGAAGGGCACCCCCTCGCCGCGAATGTTCAGGAAGTAGATCTTCTCGCCGGCGAACTCGAACTCCTCGATCCGCGGCTGGGGACGCCGGTAGAAGCCATGCTCTTCGGCCATCTCGAGGTAGCGCTCCTCGGCCCGTTTCAGCTCGGCCTTGGCCAGCGCGATCAGTTTCTCATGGGCGGCCGAGAGCGCCGCGTGGTCCTTGACCGGAATCACGGCCGTCAAGCCCGTGAACACCAACCCGCCCTCGTGCGGCGAGTTGTACACGCAGACCGTATCGCCGACGGCCTTGAGGATATCGTTGCGCAGGTTGATCCCGAACTCCTGCTCCATTTGGGCGATCCCCTCGTCCATTTGTTGTCGATCGCGCGGAGAGATTCTTCCCACCATGTCGGCGATCGTGTCGAAGATGGCCTCGGCGTTCACTCGGGCGGCCAGCGCGAGGGTGGCGTCGGCGGGAATCGGCGCCAGGTCGCTTGCCGCCAGCGGCGTCGCATCCACGAAACTCAGCAGCCCGGTGGGCTCTCCCTCGATGCCCACCAGCGTCTTGCTGACGAACCCCTGATCGTCCAGCCCCGTGACCGAGGCCAGCGTCGTGATCTTATCCAGCCCTGAAGCCGGCCAGAACGCCTGAAAATCGCGGTCGCGGATCATGGGGACGGCCATCTCGGCGAGTTTCTTCACATTGATGTACGTAATCGTCGAGACGCGATCGACCGGCAGTTGTTCCCTGAGATCGGTCAGCCACTTCGGCGGGGGAGTGGCGGCTTGGGCCCAGATCGCTTCGACCGACCCTTCGCCGATGCCCACGATCAGGTAATTGTGCCGCACGCCCCAGGTAATCTGCGGGGCTTCCGGGTCGAAGGTCAGCCGGTACCAGGTATCGTCGGCGACCTGCAACGGCTGGGCGATGCCGGGCGGAAGGAACTGCGATTGATAGCCCTCCAGCGCGGCCTTCAGTTTGGCCCCGTCCTCACCCACGCGAACGATCAGGCCGCCGCGGATCTCGGGCGGACCCTCGCCGGTCATCTTGACCTCGGAGATGAACGCCGCGGTAGGACTCTTCAGCAGCGTCTGGACCCATCCGGAGACGTCTTTGACCAGCGGCACGACCGCGGGCTCCTCGCGCTGGGCCGTTTGGATCAGGCTGTTCTCGATCTGCCGGATGACCTCTTTGACGAGGAACTGGACCTCCGGCTCGGCGACGAGCTGCTCGGTGCGGTTCGGGCTGTTCGGGTCCGGCTCGGCCTGCCCGGCCCAGGTCACGTAGAAAACACACTCTTCCGGGGCCACGTTGGCCATCAGCGGAACTTCTTCAGCCGGCGGAACGCCCAGGGGAAGCCCTGCACCGCCAAGCCCCAAGAGGATAATCAACTCCATCGGACCGGGAACACCGAAAAACATGGTTTCTCTCCTTTTGGATCAGTGGAATTTCCCTCAGTGCACAGTATCCCTGGGAACACGGGCGAACAAACGTCCGAAGCGCAACGCGCCCAGGTGGCTGAAAATCCTGGATTGTAAGCGTATTCGCGTTTCCTCGTGCGATCTTTGGCCTTTCCCTGCGATCTTGGCCAAAGCGAGTCATCTGCCGCCGAATCGAGCCGGCCGTGTCGGGATTCCGCCGGGCGATCCTACTAGAACATACCGCGATCCGATCGCACTGCAAGTACCCAACGCCACGTTATCACCGAATCGTGCTAGTTCCACTATCTGCGGGGGGCAGGAAAGCACGCTGAGCCTTATTGTCGCCATCGGTTACGTCAAGCACGCGCGCACCGTGCGGACAATGACCCCAACGCGGCAGGGCCGCAACCAAACGGCGGGCAAGCCCGCCCGCTAAACGTTGTTATCACCATCGGTTGCGTCCAAGATGCGTACACCGTGCGGACAAGTTGTGATGCAAGATCCCAATTGCCTATCCCCGTTCCTCGTTCCTCATTCGTCATTCGTCATTTCCTCCATCCACCCACCGTTGCCTCCCGACCGACTCTGCCGTAGGCTGTCCGGCAATGGTTACCGACGCCGACAGACCGCTGAGCGTCTCCCACCGCCGCCGGGCGATGCGCTGCGCGTATTGGAACGGGGCCGTTTGGGCGATCGGCAACGGGCTGGCCAGTACGACGCTGGTGATTTATTTGGCCATGGAGTTGGGTGCCCAGCAGATCGGGCTGGGAATCGGCATGATCCTGGCCACACGCTACGTGGTCGGCCTGCTGCGGCTGGGCGCGCCGGCGGTGATCGGCCGATGGGTCGATCGGAAGCGTTTCTGCCTGGGCTGCTTCCTGCTGGCCACGCTGGTGTTGTTGTCGCTGCCTTTGGTGGCCGCCCCCGGCCGGCTGCCCTCGGCCGAAGCATCGCTCGCCGCGTTGATCGTGCTGTGGTGTGCCTATCACGTCTTGCAGTACCTGGGCATGGTCGCGCTCTGGTCGTGGCTGGCCGATTTGGTGCCGCTGAGGATTCGCGGCCGCTTCCTCGGCCGACGCGAGCGATGGATGGTGGCGGGCACCGCGGTCGGCGCCCTGACGTGCGGCCTGTTCACCTGGTGGTGGAAAGACACGTTCCCACGGCCGCAATGGTGGATCGGCTACGCAATCCCCACCGCGCTGGGCGGCTGTTACATGATCGCCTCCCTGCTGCCGCTGGCACGAATTCCCCGGCTGGCGACCAGTCCGACGGTGCGCTTCGGAGCCACGCTGGATTCGATGCTCGCGCCTTTCTCCGACCGGCGATTCCAGCGGCTGCTGTTCTTCGGCTGCTGGTTTTCCTTCGCCAACGGCCTGACGCAATCGGCACAGTATTCCTACCCATACCAGATCCTCGCCGCGGAAATCGTCGTTTTCGCCATGCTGGCCATGCAGACGGGCATGCGCCTCGGACAGTTCACGGTCAGCCCGTTTCTGGGCCGGCTGGCCGACCGCGCGGGCAATCGGCCCGTGATGATGGGCAGCCTGCTGCTGGTCGCACAAGGCCCGTTGTTCTACTTCTTCGCCACGCCCGCGCAGCCGTGGTGGCTCGTCGGCGCGTGGACGGTCTGGATCGCGTACGCGGGCCTCAACGTCTGCCTGCCGAACCTGATGTTGAAGCTCTCGCCCGAGGGGTCGAACACGCCGTACATCGCCACGTACTTCGCCGTCACGGGCCTCTGCTATGCCGTCCACACGATCGTCGGCGGTGCCCTGTCCGATCGCTACGGAGAAAGCACGTTCAGCTTCTTCGGCGGCGTGGCGTGCGACTACTACCAGCTCCTCTTTTTGGCCGGCTGGATCGCCCGGAGTCTCGGCCTGATCGTATTGCTGGTGGTAATCGAAGGCGAGGGCCGCAACGACGAGGGAGGCACGAGCACCAAACGTTTTTCGACATCGTTGCGGTAAACTCTGGGGTGGCACGCCCTGAGGAACGAAGGGCGTGGTACGTCGGGAAAACACGCCCTTCGTTCCTCAGGGCGTGCCACCCACCGTGACATCCCAGGCTTAATGCCGGGCAATGCACGGCGAGGCGGCTACCTGTTACAAAAGAAATTAAAACTTACTGCTCCGTAAGTACTTTTAGAGAAAGACTTTAACGATCATGGGATCTTCGGACATCGCTTGACAGGAAGGCCCGTTTCTGACAGAATGCGATGATTGACCTGCTTCGGCGGTCGTTGGAAAACCTCGGGCCCAAAACGACAGCGGAGGTTGCGATTATGAAGGGCAACGCCTTTTCGTGCCGCTTCACGCGGCGTGACGCTTTTACTCTGGTCGAATTGCTGGTCGTCGTCGCCGTGATCGGCATTCTCATCGCGATGATGCTGCCCGCGGTGCAGGGGGCCCGCGATGCGGCCCGTAACACGGTGTGTCAGAACAACTTGCACCAGTTCGACATCGCCTATCAAAACTTCGCCGCATTCGGCGACGACGCCACCGTCGGACTGGCGTCGCACTGGGTATCAACGCTCCTGCCATTCCTGGAGGACGAGGGGGAGGTCTATTTCTGCCCCAACGACTTCAGCAGAGATGGGGGCTCGGGCGGGGACGGCAGCAGCACGGTGGAAGGCCCGATTCAACTGGAAGCCGACATGCCCGGCTCGCTGGTGTTCAATTCCGAAGAGAGCAATTCGGTGGCCAAGCTCTACCAGGAACGGGCCGCTTTCACCCTGCCGTCGGACATCTCGGTCGACGCCTCTTCGCCGGGCACCTACACCGGTTCCGGAGGGTCGGGCACCACGATCCCGGCCGGCACGCCCGTAGACGTCTACTACCTGCACTTCGATCCGGTGGGAAAGCAGCGGGCCGAGATCTACAACGGCGTCGTCCGGTTCGGCGGCAGCATCCTGGGGGTCATCTATACCAAGGGTAAACTCGACGAGACCGACGGCACGCTGGGCAAATCCGGCGTCCAGTATCCGACGGGACAAAGCTCTCGAAACTTCGAGAACGGTGCCGACGTCATCACGCTGACCGAGGGCATGGACACGTTCGTCATCAACCGTTTTCAGTCCACGTTTCCCGGGGAGAATGTCCGCATCATCACCGAGGCCGGTTCGAGCGTCTGCTCCAGCTACGGGATGAACAACCAGGCGTCCGTCCTCACGGCGTCGAAAGAGAAGCAGGTGCTCATGACCGAGTACGGCAAGACGGTCATCGACCTGGACTTTCAAGGGGACAACAACGACGGCCCCGAATGGCTCCGGCATCGCCACGGGAGCAGATCCAACGTGCTCTTCGGCGACAGCAGCGTGAAGCTCATCGGGGACGACGCGTTCTTCAACCCGCTGAAGTCGCACTGGCAAGGGAGGAGCCTGCTGGGCGAGCCGAATTGAAGATCCACCTTCGATGGTGGACAACCCCTTGGAAACACTTCATACGCTTGCTGAGGTCGCCTGATGTCTGTCCGTGAACGGATCAACGATAACATCTTCGTAGCCATCGTCCTGGCCCTGCTGGGCACGGGCGTGGCCGTCTTCTTCGTCGTGCGCACCCTGTCCCGGCCTCCCGGCGGCGTTCAGCCCGAGTGGCAGACGATGGTCTTCTTCTACGACCAGAATACCGGCGAGTTGCTCGAACGGCCGGCCGGAACGCAAGCGCCCTTCGAGACCGACTCCGGGCCGTACCAAGGCATGCCGGCCGGCGTGCTGGCACACGTGTTTGCCTGCGGCCAGTGCAGCGACGAGTCGCTGCGCTATATCGGCTGGCTGGAAGCCCCCGTCGACGCCGTGCCGGCCGAGTCGATCTCCGGAAAACCCGACCCCTTGGAGGAAGAACAGCCGGGCCTGATCCGTCGTCCCGACGACCAGAAGTGGGTCTACTCGAACAGCCCCGAGGGCGGAGCGCTCATGCAGAAGGCCTTCGCGAAGTGTTCGACCGGTTCGGGTCCCAACTGGTGCAGCCCTCTTGCGCGCCGGAAGTAGGTCAGGGCTTGCCCTGACAGCCGTAGGTCAGGGCTTGCCCTGACGGCCGTAGGTCAGGGCTTGCCCTGACAGCTTGTCCTGACGGCTTGTCCGATTCCGTCAGGGCGAGCCCTGACCTACGAAGTCTGCTCGATGGCCACCGCCCGAACGGGCGACCCGTCGCCGTCGCGAATCCTAAGCGGCAATACGATCAGTTCGACGATTTCCGAGGTGATCCGATCCAGATCGGCCAGTCCCTCGACCACGGTCACGCCGCCCTCGAGCAAGACGCGGTGTACGGCCGTCAATTCCTCCGGGCTGTTGACGTCGGCCACCGAAGGCGGCTCCACGCCCAACAGCACAACGCCCCGCTCGACCAGCCAACGGGCCAACGCCACGTCGATCCGCGGCAATTCGTCCCGATACGCCGGCGTGCCGTGGCGGCGGCTCCAGTCGGTGCGAAGCAGCACCCGATCGCCCGGGCGGATCTTCTCTGCCCACGGGCCCAGACGCTCGACGGAAATCGACTCGCGAGGCTCGACCGGCGTCAGGTCGATCACTCGCGCCGGGCCGATGCAGGCACAAAGCGGCTGCGAATCGATGGTCGCGCCCTCGGGCAGAAAATGCCGCGGGGCGTCCATGTGGGTGCCG